>CAZXOC010000200.1:0-14249 GCA_964642165.1 uncultured Planctomycetaceae bacterium
CCACCTTCACCACGCCCGACTCGATCCGCGAGATGTTCAGGATGTTCTCGATCAGGCGGTGGAGGCGGTCGGTTTCGGCCGAGATGATCTCGTAGAACTCCCGCTGGGTCTTCTCGTCCTCCGCCTCGCCGTCGATGAGCATCTCGACGTAGGCCTTGATCGAGGCCAGCGGGGTCTTCAGCTCGTGGGAGACGTTCGAGACGAAGTCCGTCTTCATCCGCGCGATCTCCTTCTCGCGCGTCACGTCGTGCAGGACGGCCACCACGCCCGAGACGTCGCTGTCGCCCGGGGCCACCACGCAACTCAGCGTGATGCTGAACGTCCGCGGCGAGCCCTTGCGATCGATGCTGTGCTCCACGACCTTCCGCGTGAAGCTCCCGCCGTGGCTTCGCGTCTCCCGGATCAGCCGCACCAGCGTGCCGTCGGCCACGATGCGATCGATGTTCTTCCGCAGCGAGGTGGCCAGGCGGAAGCCCAGGAGCTTTTCGGCCGCCTCGTTCGCCAGCAGCAGCTCGTCGAACCGGTTGGTCACGATCACGGCGTCGGAGATGGAGAAGATGATGGCCTCGGTGTGGTGTTTCTCGGCCGAGGCAATGCGGGCCTGGATCTGGAGTTCCCGGTTCTCGGACTCGAGGCGCTCGAGGTTCCCCCGCACCTGGGAGAGGAACTGGTTCAGGTGCCGGGTCACCTTGGCGAGCTCGTCGCCCTCGTCGAGGACGACGAGGGAGATTTCGTCCTTCCGGCCCATCTCGCGGAGCTGCTCGATGACGGCGTTGACCGAACGGTGCACGTTCCGCCGGAAGGCCATCAGGACCATGACGGTCAGGGCGGCGAGAAGGCACGGGATGAGGTACCCCAGGCGGGCGTCCGGCACGTCGGGGCGGTGGGCGATGAGCATGGCGGCGTAGTAGGCGGCGCAGGCCCCCAGCGCAGCCACGGCCAGACTCGCCAATCCCACTCGCTTCGCGGTTGTCACGCCGACCTCCGATGGTGGTGCCGCCGGCCGCCCCCGTCGGGGGCGACCGGCCGCAACCCTCCTCGCCTCGTCACGGGCTCGTATCGGCCCGAGACAGTGCCATCTTGCCGGCGGCGTCCAGCAGTTCGCGCGCCAGCGCGTTGTCAGGATCCAACTCCAAGGCCCGGGTATAGCAGCGGATCGCCTCGGCACGGTTTCCTTCCGCCGCATGGGCACGCCCCAGCAGGCAGCGGATCGTGCCGTTGCGGGGATGAGCCGCCGCGGCCCGCGTGAGCGTCTTCAGGGCCTGGTCGGACTGGCCGTCCCGGAGCAGGGCGTAGCCCAGCAGGAGATAGGCGTCGGGATAATGGGCCTGCACCTGGAGGGCCTTTCTGGCCGCCAGGATCGCCCGCGACCTGTCGCCCATCGCCAGGGCGCTGCGGGCCAGGCCGAGCCAGACCTGCGGCTCGTCCGGCTCCTGCTCGCTGGCCGTGTAGTAGGCCTCGAAGGCCTGCTGGGCCCGGCCCTGGGCCAACCGGCAGTCGGCCAGCATCATGTAGACCCAGACCGGCGTGTCGTAGCCCTCCCGCCCGACCAGCTCGCCGAGGGTGTCGGCGGCCACCCCGTGCCGCCCGGCGGCGTACTGGGCCTGGCCGAGGGCCTCGATGTACCGCAGGTTCTTGTAATCCAGGTCCCGTGCTCGCTCGTAGTGCTCGGCGGCCTTGTCGTACTCCTGGCCCATCACGGCCAGCCGCCCGGCCAACTCATACACGCCGGCGTCTTCCCCGGCCTTGGGGAGGAAGCTCTCGATGTAGAGCTGGGCCCGCCGGGTCTGCCCGAGGGCGACCAGCACCTCGGCGGCCGCCTTGACGGCCGCCAGGTTCGACTCGTCCATGGCATGGGCACGCCGGAAGCTCGCCAGGGCGTCTTCGAGCTGGCCGATCTTCTCCTGGGCGACGCCGAGCAGGTACGGCACGCGGGCATCCTGGGGCTCGGCCGCCATGGTCTGTTTCAGCTCATTGGCGGCCGGGGCGTACCGGCCCTGTTCGATGAGGACCCGGCAGAGCAGGAGCTTGGCGTCCAAGTAGTCGGGCTGGAGGGCCAGGGCCTGCCCGGCGGCCTTCGCCGCGGCGTCCAGCTCCCCGGCGGCAAGACGGTTGTCCGCCACGCGGTAGAGCACCCGCGCCCGGGCAAGGAGCCATCGCTCCTGGGCCTCTTCCCTTCTCTCCGGAAAGGTCGCCTGCTCGCAACCACTGGCTGCACCCAGCAGGACCGCCGCAAGGATCCATCTTCGAATCTTCATGACCGAACTCCTTTAGGTCAGACGTCCATGCTCTGCATCTTGCGCAAAGCTCCCAAGTCCGCGCGCGAAGGCAAACCAATAGCGCGGTCAGGAGCCCTCGGCGCCCTCCTTGGTGGCCTTCGGAGCGTCGGCCTCCTTCTGCCCGGGCATCGGCGGCGCCTTCGGCACGATGATCTGCGGCAGCGGCGGAAGCGCGCGCGGATGAATGCCCAGCGCCTTCTTCACCTCGGGCGCGAGTCCCTGGGCGTTGGCAGGCTTATCGGGCGGGATGACCTCTTCGACCGGGCGGCCCAACTCCTGCATCACCATTCGCCGAATGAGGTACCGCACCGCCGAATGGCGTGCCTCGCCGGCCCAGTAGGCCTTCTGCGTGAGGCGCTCCTTGAGGCGGATGGCCTCGATCATGCGCGGCCGCATCGACAACGCCATGTCCAGGTTCCACAGGGCGCGTTCGTGGTCGCCGGCGCGGAGGGCCTCCTTGGCCAGCCGGAGTTGCCGGTCGGCGAGGCGCTGGTTGGACCACCACGCCAGGCCCTTGCGCTGGCCCATGCGGAACCGCTCGATGTCGTCCTTTATCTGTTCGCCGACGGCTTCGTCCGAGGGATGCGTGACGATGTGTGGCGTGATGAGAACGATCACCTCGTCGCGCTCGGTGCCGTCGTCGGTGGTCCGGAAGAGGGTGCCGAGGTACGGCACGTTGCCCAGGCCGGGGATCTGGCTGCGGCTGTTGCCGGTGTTCTCGCGGAACAGGCCCCCGATCACGATGGTGTGCCCGTCCCGGACGAGGACGTTGCTGGTGACCTCGGTGGTCGTCTCGCTCGGCAAAGGCGGAGTGCCCTCCACGCTGCCGTCCGAGTCCTCCGGGTGGATCTCCATCCGGATGTAGCCGTCCTTGCCGATAAAGGGACGGACCAACAACCGGGTGCCGGTCTCGAGGAATTCGATGGTCTCCGTGGCGGTCGTCTCGGAGACGGTGGTCGTGAGATAGCCGTCCCGGCGGCCGACCATCACCTCGCCCCGCTGCTTGTTGACCACCAGGAGCTTGGGGTTGGCCAGGACGGTGACGTCCGTGACGGTCTCCAGGGCGGTGATGAAGAACGCGATGTCACTGCCGAAGACGCCGAAGGTCATCCCGCCGCTGATGGGCGTGAAGTCGGTCCGAAAGTTGATGCCGGTGCTCTGGGCGGCGGTGAGGTTCTCCGGCGTGAAGCCGGGCTTCCCAACCGTGTTCCAGGTGTAGCCCGCGTCCTGGAACTCCACCCCGGCCAGGGCGTTGAAGTTGACCCCGAGCTTGTTGTCTTCCCTCAGCTCGGCGCTGAGGATGGTCGTCTCGACGAGCACCTGGTCGGGCCTGACATCGAGCTCCGCGAGGAGGTCGGCGATCTGCTCCACCCGCTTGGGCGCGTCGCGCACGACGAGGACGTCGTTGGTCGCGTAGGCGTTGCCGCCGGTCTCGGTACCGCTCGACTCGATCCCGGATTCGGCCGCCGGGGTGACGGCAACCGAGCCCAGCTCCGACAGCGCGGGGCTGACCAGCTTCTCGGCGTCGGCGGCCGTGATGTACGACAGCCGGAATACCCGGACAACCGGTTCGATCCTCGACTTGAGGATGGCGGCCTTCTGGTCGACCGTGTGGACGTAGATGAACCCGTCCTCCTCGAGGGAGTCGAACCCGCTGGAGGCGAGGACCGCCTTCAGCGCCTGCTGGAAGGTGACGCCGTACAGGTCGGCCGTCACCGTGCCCTGCACCTCCTTCGTGGCGATGATGTTCCGCTTGCCCTGGGTGCTGAGCAATTGGAGCACGCCGCGGAGGTCGGCGCCCTGGACGTGGATCTCGAAGGTACCCGGGCGCGTGACGGCAATGGTCGGGCCTTCCTTGTCGGGCGCCTCGGCCGGCGCCGTCGTCTGTGCCAACGCCCCCGCAGCCCCCGCCCATACCCCAAGGACGACGACCGCAAGGAGCCGCCCGGGGGTGCCCAGCCTGTGCAACCGTCTCATGATCACTCTCCTTCGTGTCGGTTACCTCGGAGGCAACCGCGCTTCAGATTGTCCACCTTCGCGCCTCCTGGGGCGCGTCGGAACGCATCATTGAGGCAGTTCGAGAACCACCCGAACTCCCAGCTTCCCCAGCGTGCAGCTCCGCGCCTGGATCTCGATCACCTGGAAGCCGCTGATCCAGTCGTCGGCGCGAAGGACGCGACCGTTGACGATCGCCGTCGGGACGTCCCCCAGCATCGTGCTCTGGAGCGTCAGGGCCTGCGCCTGCGCCTGGACCGCCCGCCGGGCGTCGTCTTGCTTGCCCCCGTCGCCGATCATCGTCACCACCGGCGTGGACCCGGACGTCTGGCGCGGCGGGAAGTACACCGGGTTCGGCGTGAACAGGTCCCGGTCCACCGCCACGTTGCCCAGCTCGACCAGGTCGTTGCCGTCGTCGGCCGCCAGCCCCCCCGCGTTGGTCCGGCCGTCGCCGGGCATTCGGCTCGATGCTCCCTGCGGCGAGGCCGCCTCCGCCTCCGAAGGCCTCAGGCGAACGAACAGTTCCCGGCCGGCGATGACGCACAGCACCAGCAGCAGCAGGCCAAGCAGGACGGCCTTCCTGCTCTCGCGATGGATCTCGCCCATCACGCGATTCCAGACGTGGGTTTTCTTGGAGCTCGATGCGCCCATGGCCGCCTCGCTAGCTCTCGGTGAAGTAGATGTTCATCAGGATCTCGACGTCCAGCGCGTCGGTGGGCCTCTCGCCCCGGCCGGTCGCAAGCTGACTGGTGATGCCGAGCTTCTGGACCTGGGTGAGCCGTTCCATCTCCTCCAGTCGCTTCAGGAAGCTCGCCAGGGACAGGTAGGACCCCTGGAACCGAAGGATGATCGGCAGCGTGTGGAAGAGCTTGGCGCGGGCCGGCGTGCCCGGCTCGATCAGGTGGTTGGAGAGGCTCTCCTGGGAGAGATTGCCGCTGATCTCATGGAGGAACCCGCCGAGCTCCTTGCTCTGGGGCAGCCTCTGGTCGAAGTTGCTGTAGCGTTTCTTCATCGCCTGGACCTGGCGGACCATTTCGGGCACGGCCTCGGACTTCTTGGCGTTCTCGAGCAGCCGCAACCTCTGTTGGGCGATCCGGGTCTCCAGGTCGCGGAGGCTCCGGCGCTGGGGCAGGTACACCAGCACGGTCGTGCCGGCGACGATCCCCAACAGGACGCCCACGGCGATCAGGTTGTCACGCACGGCCTGCGACACGGGGGTCTCTCCTGGCTTCTCACCGGGCCACGTAGCAGCTCGTCTGGAACTTGCGGGCGACTCGCGACCGGAAGGTGATGTTCCGCGCGTAGCCCATGTTCACGTCCTCGAAGACCGGGCTGGAGGCGAGCTGCCCGATGAAGTTGGCGACGTCCACGTCCGTCGGGGCCAGGCCGGTGATCACCAGCCGCACCCGCTTGACCACCTTCTCGTCCCGCGTCGTGCCGACGGCAACGGCCCGGTTCGGTCGGTCGCCTCCTCCGACGGTCGTGACCGGCAGGCGGACCTCGACGGTCTCCATGGTCAGGCTGGTCAAGGCCATGCTCTCGGGCATGACCTGTTGGAGCTCGCCGAGGACGTCGAGCGTGCCGAGGCGCCGGCCCAGTTGCTCCTCGATGCGCTTCTTGATCATCAGGTCGCCGAGCTGCTCCTCCAGGGACGCGCGGAGGTCGAGCTGCGCCTGCATGGCATCCTTTCGGCCTCCCAGCATGGTCAGCCTCGCCTCGGCCTGGCAGACCTCGACGTGGAAGACGTAGGCGATCAGCCCCAGCCCGGCCAGGCAGAGGATCAGGACGTAGCCCTGGACCACCAGCCGGTGCCGTCGGGCGCGCTGGGCGCGAATTCGCTCAGGCAGAAAGTCGATGGCGTCCATGGCTGCTCCTGGGGCTTTCGGTCTCGGGCTCGGCGCTGCGCAGTGCCAGCCCCACGCAGACGTTCCATTCGGCCAGCATGCCGCGCCGATCGCTCTCGAAGTCCACCCCGGACGTGTCGATGCCCTTGAGGGGCTGGCCCAGCAGGCATTCCACGCCCAACTGCTCGCTGAGCAGCCGGACCATCGCCCGATCCCGGGCCTGACCGCCGACGATCGTGACCCGCTTGGGCCGCAGGCCCCGGAAGGTCACCGAGCAGTACCGCAGGCAGAGGGCGATCTCGCGCGCCAGCTCCTCCACGTCGCCGCGAAGGGCGTCGAGAATGGTCCAACTGACGGAGTTGGGGTCGCCCTGGCCGCCCGCCGAGCCCCCGCGGGCGCGGTCGCCGCCCTGCTCCCGCACGATCTGCTCCCGCAGCTCGCCGGCCTCCTCGAAGGAGATGTTCAACTGCTTGGCGACCGCTTCGGTGAACCTCCTGCCGCCGATGCCGATCGCCTTGATCAGGACGATCTGCCGGCCCCGGGCGACAACGACGCGCGTCGCCGAGTAGCCCAGATCCACGACGACGGTGACGGCACCTTCGTCGGCCCGGCGGCGCAGCATCCGCTCGAACGGGCGGAAGAGGGCGACGGGTTCGGCCTCGATGTGCTCCGGGCGCAGGGCGATGTCCGCCAGCAGCGACAGGTGCGCGTCCACCACCTCCCCCGGGGCGGCCACCAGGATGATCTCCTGGGTGGGATCGGTGCCCTGCCGCACCTGCCCGGCGCGGAGGTAGTACAACTGATCGGGGGCGAGGTCGCAGCCGAAACGTTCCTTGGCCTCCCAGCGGACGGCCTCGTCCAGCTCGTCGGCGGGAAGGTTCGGCAGGCGCACGTTCTTGATCTTGAGGTCGTTGCAGGACAGGGCGGAGGCGACGCGGCGGCCGCGAAAATCGCCCTCGTGCAGCAGCTCGCGTGCGGCGTCTGCCACGAGCTGGCGCCAGGCCTGACCCTCGCGCGGTGCCGAGGCGGGCAGCCGCCGGCGCCCGCAGGCCCGCACGGCAAGGCCCCCGCCAGCCGGACGCATCTGGAGCATCCGGATGCTCTCCGTGCCGATGTCCAGTGCGATCGGCCACCGCCGTTTGCCCAACACGTAGCCCAACATGCCGCTGTCGTTCCTTCTACGACCCCGCCGCGACGGTCACCGTACCCGTCACCGGCGCGATGTCGATTCGATAGACCTCGGGGCCGCCTTGCACCGTCACGTACCCGCCGCGATCGGGAGAACCCAACTCGTCGAATACCACGATCTGGCTGCCCTCGAAGTAGACCGTGACGATGTCCAGTTGTCCGAACTCGCGCTTCGATTGGAAATCGACGACGTAATCCGCCTGTGTCATCGGATGTTTCAGGGGCCCACTTGCGTTAGACAGGCTGTAGGAATCGCCCGGCGCGTCGAACTGGACCGTCACGGGGCTCTGCCGGGTCATGGCCACGTTCTGGGCATACTGGAGGTCCGCGGCGATGATCCGCGCCGCCGACATCGCTTCCATGCCCCCGGTGCCGATGGCCAGCGGAATGACCACGGCGCCGATGATCGCCAGGATCACGACCACCACCAGCATCTCGACGAGCGTGAAGCCGGGTGACGACTCATTTCTTCCTGACCGTCGGTGCACGTTTCCCTCCTGCCGCGGGGCCGTCGGCGATCTGGACCTTCGCGGTGCCGCCCTCGAAGAGCCCGATCAGCCGGTCCAGCTTCGCCGTGGTCTTCTGGATTTCCTTGATTATCCGCTCCCGCTGCTGGCCGGAGTCGGGGATGCCGGCCGGCGAGCCGATCGCCTCCCGCGAGGACGGCACGCCGTCCGCCCAGAGACCGACAATCAGCACGGTCAGCAAGGCCGCAATCACCGTCAGGCACACCCGCGTGTACAAGTCGACCCGCAGATGCACGCGCTGCCGCTCGTTCTCCATCATCCTGTCTCCTCAGAAACTTCTGCCGCGTCCTATTTGTCCCACGAGAGAATCCTCGCCGACGCGACGCGAGCCTTGTAGACGGAACGGATTTCCTTCTCGCTCGCGCAGCGGCGATAGATCGCCACCTCATCGATCAGGCCGTCGAACGGCCGGCTCGTGTCCACGGGGGGGTTGTTGCCCATCCACACCGGGATGTCATCGTCCTCGACAATGGACCCGAACTTGATCATCTGCCCGACGTTCTCGCCGTCCTTGTAGAGCCGCATCCAGGTCCCGTCGTAGGTCGCCGCGACCATCGTCCACTTGTCCAGTTCCAGGTCACCGGCATCGGCCACCAGCGTGGACGTGACGCCCCCGGCCTTCAGTCGGAACCGAAGCCTCTTGGCGCCCCCCACGACGCCGACCGTGCTGATCATCCAGTAGTGGCGGTTGCCGTCGAGGGCGTCGGCCTTGGAGACGATCCGCACGTCGGGGATGAGGAAGGCGTCCGCCTTGAACCAGGCGATGATCGTCAGCAGGCTGCCCCCGAGGTCCATCGTCCCCAGGTCGACGTAGTCGTTCTGCCCGTCGAAACGGGCGGCGGGGTCGAGGTCGCCACAGATGGCGCCGGGTTGGCCCAGCACCACGCCGTTGCGGTACGTGCCGTCAAAGCCCCCGGCGCTGTCTTCGGCGAGGGGCCCGGCCAGCTCGCCCATCCGCCAGTACGCGATCGGGCCATAGGACTCGATGTCGTTGCGGTAGGTGCTGAAGAGCCGGACGGTGAGTCTGCTGGTCCGGGTCAGCCCGCGGGAGGTGGCCTTGGCCGTCACGCGGTAGGTCAGCGGCTCGAGCGGCTCGGCGTAGAAGACGTAGCTGTCGTCGCTGCTGTCGGCATAGAAGGGCCCGAGGGGGTCGCCCTCGTCATGGCCGACCAGAAGCGGCGAATCGGTTCGCAGGAGGTACAGGGCGTGCTGGAGCCCGGACTCGGCCAGGTAACGGGCCCGGCCGGCTCGAACCAGGTTGGCCGAGCCGGCCAGGCTCACTGTCGTAACGGACAGGTAGCTCATGCCGAGCACCGAGGCCACCACGACCAGCATCAGCACGAACACCATGGCGATGCCGGTTTGTCTGCCTCTGGTCCTCTCCATCTCGTCCGCCAGGGGGCTGCCCGGTTCCGACCGGGGCAGCCGCCGAGGTCCCTCGGCGAGCGCCGGGCCGTCCTCCGGACGCCCTGCCCGCCGAGCTAGTCTTCGCTCAGGCCGTTGCTTTGATCGGGCAACAGGACGTACTTGTCGTCGCTCTTGCCCACCCGCGAGACCTGGTCGGCGCGGAGCCGCGCCGCCCCGCGGATCTTCACGGCGTTGTCGCCCTCGCCCACGACCAGGCCGAACGCGACCATCTTGGTCTCGGGCGAATCGGGGCTGAACTGAAGCTCGAAACTCCGAACATTGTTCGCCAGGACGCGTTTCGTGTCGTACTGGGGGTACAGCGACCCGGACTCGCAGATCGACGTGTCGTCCACCTCCCCGAGCGACAGCGTGTAGTCCAGGGCGTCTCGCGTGTCCTGGGCCATCGCCTCCGGAAAGATGTAGCTGCGCTCGATCAGTTGGTGGGTGGCGACGTCGAAGTAGATCTTCAGGACTTCGGAAACGTTGATCTCGCCGTCGTCGTTGGTGTCCTCGGCCCAAAGAACGAGGCGGTCGTCGGAGCCGGCTGTCACCAGGAGGGCCCTTCGGAGCGTCTCCGGCAGCCGGATGGACGCGGTTTGTGCGTTCCGGAGGCTCCGGTGGTACTCCTCACTGTGCTCTTGTGCGTTCGACAACCCCACCGCCACGCCGGTGACCGCCGCGCCGATCACGACCGTGATCGCCGCGGCGATGGCGAGCTCGGCGAGGGTGAAGCCCCTCCGGATCGGGATCGGTCTCATCTCACCCTCCTGAACCGCTATTCAAGCCAGTGGACCAGCCGGGTCAATGTGACCAGCGGCTTGCCCTGGTGTCGTACTTCCACGACGACGCGCAGGAACGATGGATCCTCCAAGGGGTCCTGGCCGGCGACGGTCACGTAGGCCACCGAGACGTGCCGGCTCAGGCCGGCCGCGCCTTCGTCGTCGACGGGCTGTCCCTGGCTGTCGACGATCGATCCGGGGGGCTCGGCGTGCCCGTGGTAGTCGTCAACGGCGCTGAAGCCCTCGCGCGTCGTCTCGTCGGCATCCGGGCCGAAGTCCGCCAGATCCTCCGGCAGCTCGTCGTTGTCGCCGGGCTCCTCGAAGGGCCTCAGGAGGATCTCCTCCATCAGCGACTCCGCCAGCCCGGCGGCGAGGGTCTGCCGCGTCTCGACGACCTGGCTTCGCGCACCGGCGGCGAACGGCAGAAGGACCGAGGCCACAACCGCCGCAAGAATCACCGCCGCGAGCAGGGCCTCGATCAGGGTGAAGGCCCGGCTCCGCCTTCGGCCGGATGCTCCCATGCTCAACTCAGTAGTCGAAGAACGAGACTCCGTCTTTGTCGGCCCCGGAACAGGCGGCCCGGAACGTCATGGTCGCCGGCTGGTAGATCCAGCCGTAGCTGTCCTGGGGCGAGTTGGGGAACTCCGCGGAGTCGGCAACGACCAGGACAGACCGCAGGCCGTTGACCGGGTTCTCCGGGACCTCCCGCATGTAGGGTCCGTATTTGTATCCGGGCGTGCCGACGGGGGCAGTGTCGCCCGTGATGGTGGTCGCCAGGGTGATGTGATCGACCATGGCCTCCTCCGTGGGCGCCAAGGCCGGATCGCAGTTGGGGTAACCCGCGGCAACTCCTGCGTGCTGAGCCCTGAAGACCAGAAGCTGCGAACGCATCAGCCGAAGGTCGTCCATCAGCATGGACACTCGGGCACTGGCCGTCACGTTCGAGAACTTCGGCAGGACAATCACAGCCAGGATCGCCAGGATCACCACCACGATCAGGATCTCGATGAGCGTGAAGGCTCTCCGTGGCATGATGGCACCTCGACCGGCCGACCGGCGGGGACCCCGCGCCGGGGCAGGCTAACGTCGCCGCCCTGCCCGGCGCGGACTTCGCGAACGGCATCAGACCGACAGGGGACAACCCGGTCAGAGCCGGCGGAACGGCCCCGACCGGGTTGTCGCTACCGGTCGGTCAAGAGGTCCGCCGCGCCCCGCGCGGCGAAGCCGGCAGGACCGCTACCAGTCGATGTACTCCGTCGTGTTGACGCCGAAGGCACCCGTGGTCGAGTTGAACCACCAGCCCTCGGTGCCGGACTCGGCGTTCGGATCCGACGCGCCGGCGTCCCGAACGGCGTTGCTGGCGTTGAACGGGTTCGTCGGGAACTTCTGGAGATACGGCCCGAGGTCGCCGCCGGGGTTGCCGTGCTCGTCGGTCATGTTCGACAGGGTCGTCACGAAGTTGCCGATCGTCCACGCGCCGCCCACCGTGCCGGGGTACTCGTCCAGATGCTGCACCTTGTACAGCTCGATCTGGCTGCGGACCGTCTGGAGATCACTCACCATCGCCGAAACCCGGGCGTCGTTCGACGCGTCCGTGAACTGCGGGATGACGATTGCCGCCAGGATCCCCAGGATGATCACGACGATCAGAATCTCGATCAGTGTGAAACCTTTTCGCTTCATCGTATTCGCCTCCAACATCGCTTGGTGTGGCCCCGGGGGGCCGTTGCCTCGTTCTATCCGCCTCCGTGCCGACCGTCTGGTCCTCCATCGATCTATGGTGAATTTGGGTCTACCAAATGCGTTGGCCTGCTGCTGTGCCGACCTGTGGCCTCGCGCTCGCTCTCGCGCTGGCCCCCAGGGCGACGGGCACTCGCCGTACACAAACAGACGTAGCGGCTGGTCGGTCCTTCCCTCTGCTCACCTCCCTTCGGGACGACCTTACAGGATCTGCCGCCAGGCTCCGTAGGCCCGTACGCAAGAGGCCGTCACCTCTCGATTGCGCCGGTCGGTTGCCCGACCCAAGGTGTGTATCGGCCTGCGGTACGGGGGTCTTGATTAACCCTCTGAGATTGTCGATCTGCCGGTGGGGCTGGCCTGGAAGGGGTCCCGCCCACGCCCGAGGACGCAGGCGAAACGGGTCGATGATCGGTCTGTCATCGTTCCCTTCGGCAGCCCGGCTGTCCCACGTATCGGGACCCGCGGCTTTGCGCTCCGGGCGTCGTGGGCCCGGATTGCCCTTTCGGGGAACCTCGCCCCGCTGCTTCCGTTACACAGCCTGGGGCGCACACCGGAAAGATAGGATTCGTCCGTCCCCCAACCAAGGCGCGCCCCGGCTTTTCGCCGCAAGCCGCACCCGGAGGACGGGATTCGCCCGCCGGACGGAGGGGCATCCCCTGCCTGGGGCGCCCCGGGCGGCGCGTCCCTCACTGCGCCGGGCCGGCCAATGCCGTGCGGCAGTGCTCCAGGAGCTGGCGGACCTTGAAGGGCTTGAACAGGACCGCGGAGAGCCCCTCCCGGCGGGCCCGTACGATCGAGTGGTTCGGATCGTACCCGAAGGCGGTGATCAGGATGACGGGGGTCTCCGCCCGGCGCGACTTGGTCGCGGCGAACACCTCGTATCCGTCGGCCTCGGGCATCTTGATGTCGGAAATGACCAGGTCGTAGGGCCCCTCGGCGACGCGCAGGATGGCCTCGGCGCCGTCGGCGGCGGTGTCCACCTGGCAACCGTGGCTGACCAGCACGTCACGGATGGTACGGCGCATGGTCTCCTCGTCGTCGGCCACCAGGACGCGCCGCCCGGCGAAAAGCGGGTCGGCCGGCTCCCCCGTCGGCGCCGCAAGCCCCGCCGCCAAAGGGTCTTCCGTAAGGCGCTGGATCGACCGCCGCAGGAGAGCCGCCTGATCCACGACGTCGGTCAGGCGCTTGCGAAGGTCGTCGTGGCCGATGTAGTCCTCCGTCAGCTCCGTCAGCTCGGCGACGATGTCGTTGATCGGCCCGGTCAGCTCGGCGCTGATCGACCCGCTGACCTCGCTGTGCGTCGTGTGGCGCTCGCTGACCAGCAGCTCGAGGATGTTCAGCGCCAGCGCCACGTAATTCGCGAAGATCTCCGCAAACTGGCGATCCTCCTCGTTGAACGCCCCGGCCACCCGGGACTCGACGTTGAAGACGCCGATGACCTTGTCGTGCAGCCGCAAGGGCACGGTCAGGCTGCTGCGGGCGTTGGCCAGCGCCGGCAGGTACCGCGAGTCGTTCGTCACGTCCGGGCAGATGTAGCTGCGCCCCGTCGCCGCCACGTACCCGCAGATGCCGTTGCCCTCGGCGCTGGCGAACAACTCGTACTGCCAGGCCTTCTCATCCAGCCCCTCGCACAGGGCCATGTTCAGCCGGTTGGTCCCCTCGTCCAGCAGCAGCAGGGCGAAGTGCTCGTACTTCAGGACGTCGCGGCTGCATCGGACGATCAGCTCTTCCACCATCTGGAGGCGCTCGGCGGCGTTGCGCCGGCCGACCGCCCGCCGCCGAAAGCTCACCAGCTCCCGGCCCGCGCGGTCGATGGCGTTGAACTTGAGCTGCTGCCGGCGCTGGTGCGTGGCGTTGACCGCCACGGCCGCTACCTGACGCACCCGCCGCCTGCCGTCCAACACCGGCGAGCAGATCACCTCGAAGTAGCTCTGCTCGTCGGGCATCAGGGCGAACCGCCGCCCGCGCACCGCGGCGGCGTCCCCCGCCGCGGCAAACTCGTCGTACGCCTGCACGCACAAGCCGCGAATCCGGTCCATCAGCGAGGCGGGAAACTCCCGCATCCGCCGGTTCGCCCAGGCCAGCTCCCCCTGGGGGCCGACGATGCAGACGCCGTCGCCGATGGTATCGAGCACGGCCGCGGCCTGCTGGGTCACCACGCCGCGCTCCAACGGCAGGAAGTCGGCCGTCTCGGCCAAGACGGCGTCGAAGCTCGTCTGCCGCATCGCCGAAAGCGCGCCGTCCAGCTCGTCGGCGGTCTGCACCTCGAAGTGCTGCTGGAGGAAATCCAGGATCCCCTGCGACTCCAACGCGGGGCCGCGCAGAACCAGTAGCTTTCGCACACTCGTCGACACGAACGCCAGTCCTCGCCCAGCGGATACGTCAGCGACGATCGACCTTCAGCTCATCATAGCACGGCCGCCCGCACCAGAAACGCGAAAAAACGGCCTGGTTCAGCCTGATCCCGCCGCGGGGAACACCTCCCTCTTC
>CAZXOC010000201.1:0-13885 GCA_964642165.1 uncultured Planctomycetaceae bacterium
CGCCGGGCGATGCGCCGCCCTTGACCTGCCCGGGCTGGCGCCATACAATCTCTTGGACAGAGATCATTTCCAGCGCCGTATCGCGTGGCATGCAGTTCCCGACGGGCCTCATCGCCCCCGGTACGAAGGCGGCTTCGAGGTGGGCGGCCATGCGGGGCAAGGGGAACCGAGCGCGCCGCGACGGCAGATGGGAATCGCCATGGCCGGAAGCGAGGGCCAGCAGGATCTGATCGCGCAGGCGACCCGTGGGGACGCCGTTGCGCTGGAGGAACTGCTGCTGGACCACTACGCTCGCCTGTCGCGCCACATCGCCCCCAAGCTGGCCGGCCGCCTCGAGAAGCTCCTGACCGTGGAAGACATCGTGCAGGAGACGTTCATCCAGGCCATCCGCGACATCCGGAAGTGCCAGGCCCTCACCGAGAGGTCCTTCGCCGCGTGGCTGAACACCATCGCGGACCATTGCCTGCAGGACGCCGTCCGGAAGCGGAATCGCAAGAAGCGCGGCGGCGATCGCGTCGAGGCTCGCGGCGCGGGCGGCGATCCCTTGAGCTCGATGGCCGACTTGGTGGAGATGCTGTCGGACCACGGCCATACGCCGAGCGAGTCGGCGGCTCGACACGAGGCGATCCAGGCCGTGCAGGTCGGCATCGCCGGCCTGCCGGACGACCAGCGGGAGGCGATCTGGCTGCACCATCTCAGCGGCAAGAGCATCGAGGAGACCGCGGCCGCGATGGACCGCACGCCCGCTTCCGTCCGTGGCCTCCTTCAGCGGGCCAGGCAGGCGCTTCGCGACGCGCTGGTCCGATCCACACTGTGGCTGAGCAAGAAGTGAGCCGCGGCGCGCTGGAGGTCGGTCATGGCGCAGGACGACGCCGGCAACGGGGCAACGAGCGACCGCTCCAGGCGGATCCGGGAGGTCGTCCGGGGTTGCCTCCGTCGGCGAGCGGCGGGGGAGGCCGTCCCGGATCAGTCGATCATCGACGCCCACCCCGAGCTGATGCCGGACCTGGCGGAGGAGCTGCGCAAGCTGCGGATCATCGAGGCGGCGCGGCACCAGGCCGAGTCCCGGCCGCCTGAAGGCGAGGACGCCGAAACGGCGGCTGCCGCCGGCCTGCACATCCGCTGCCCCCACTGCCACCACCCCGTCGAAGTCGTCGTCGACACCCCCCTGACGGACATCACTTGCAGCGTCTGCGGCAGCCACTTCAGCCTGGCAGGCGACGAGAACACCTACACGACCCCGACGCTGCGGACGATCGGTCACTTCGAGACCCTCGAGCGCGTGGGCATCGGCGCGTTCGGGGCCGTGTGGAAGGCGCGCGACACCGAGCTGGACCGCACCGTCGCGCTGAAGATCCCCCGCAAGGGCCAGCTCACGCCGCTCGAGAGCGAGCAGTTCCTGCGCGAGGCACGCGCCGCGGCGCAGCTTCGCCATCCCAACATCGTCAGCGTCTACGAGGTCGGGCGCGACGGCGAAACGCTCTACATCGTCAGCGACCTCATCCGCGGCGTTTCGCTGTCCGAATGGCAAGCCAGGCGGCGCTTGACCGCACGGGAGTCGGCCGCGCTGTGCGCGAAGATCGCCGAGGCCCTCCACCACGCCCACGAGGCGGGCGTGATCCACCGCGACCTGAAGCCGTCGAACATCATGATGGACGCGGCCGGCGAGCCGCACGTGATGGACTTCGGCCTGGCGAAGCGCGAGGCGGGGGAGATCACGGTGACGCTGGAGGGCCGCCCCCTGGGCACGCCGGCGTACATGTCTCCCGAGCAGGCCCGCGGGGAGGCGCACCGCTGCGACCGCCGCAGCGACGTCTACTCGCTGGGCGTGATCCTCTTCGAGCTGCTGACGAGTGAACTTCCCTTCCGCGGCAGCAGCCGCACGCTCATCTACCAGGTGATCCACGACGAGCCGCCCAGCCCCCGCAAGCTCAACCACAGCATCCCTCGCGACCTGGAGACGATCTGCCTGAAGTGCGTCCAGAAGCACCCCGCGAGCCGGTACCCCACGGCACAGGAGCTGGCGGCTGAGCTGCATCGTTTCCTGCGCGGGGAGGCGATCCAGGCCCGGCCGGTCAGCACGGCCACTCACGTATGGCGGTGGTGCAAGCGGAGGCCCATGGTGGCGGGGCTGGGCGCCATCGTGGCGGCGCTTCTGGTGGCCGTGGCCGTCGTGGCGACGGTCGCCTACGTCCGCGAAGCCCGCTTGCGTCAGGAGGTCCGGCTGAACTTCGTGATCGCCCGCGAGGCGGTCGACAAGCTCCTCACGGCGGTCAGTGAGGATCCGCGGCTGAAGAGCGCGGGCATGGAGAGGCTCCGCGAGGAGCTGCTGCAGGCCGCCCGAGACTTCTACGAGAAACTCGCCAGCCAGCAGCCGACCGACCCCGAATTGCAGGCGGAGCGTGCGCGAGCGCACGGACGGCTCGGCAACATCCACGTCGCGATGATCCAGACGGACGACGCGGAATCGGCGTTCCAGGGGGCACTGGACCTGTTCACGCATCTCTCGGATCAGCATCGGGACGTGCCCGTATACCTGGACGGCGTGGCCACAGCCCACAACAACCTGGGCCTCCTCTACCAGGCGACGGGGCGCCGCCCAGAAGCGAAGGTGGCCTACCAGAAAGCACTCGCGATCTGGAAGCGCCTGACCGCCGAGCATCGGCACGTCCCCGACTACCTGAGCAAACTGGGCAGGAGTTACAGCAATCTCGGGCACCTGCACCAGACCGGCGGGCAGCCGGGCGAAGCGGAGAGGCAGTACCAGAAGGCCCGGGCTGTCTTCCAGCGCCTCGTGCGCGAGCATCAGAACGTTCCCGAGTACCAGAGCGATCTGGCCCTGACCGACACCCGCCTCGGCCTCCTGTACACCAGCACGGACCGACTCGCGGACGCGGAGACGTCTCTCAAGGCGGCATTGGAGATCCAGCAGGTCCTTGTGGAGAAGCATCCGACCCCCAAGTGCCGGGACGGCCTGGCGGCCATCCATAACAACCTCGGTCTTCTATACGAGCGCGGGCGGCAGGTTGCGCTCGCGAGGGCGGAACACGAAGCGGCGATGGCGATCCGCGAGAAGCTGACCAAAGAGCATCCCGATGTCCCCCCGTACGAGATCGACCTGGCCGGGAGCTGCCTGAACCTGTCCAGGATATGTGGCCTGGAGGGCCGGAACGACCGTGCCGAAGAGTTCCTCCGGAAGGCCATCAGGATCCAGGAACGTCTCGCGAGTGGGCATCCCAGCGTCCCGAAGTACGAATACGCCGTGGCCCTGAGCCGCAACAACCTCGGTTCCCTGTACCGGCGGACCCGCAGGTTCGGCGAGGCGGAAGCGGCGTTCGGTGTGGCCATCCTCAAACTGGAGAAGCTCGTCAGCGAGAACGAGGACGTTCCGAAGTACCTGGTTTCCCTGGGCGGGACCTATGGGAACATGGGCCACGTCCTGCGCGACCGCGACAGGTTAGAGGCTTCGCTGGCCTGGTACGACAAGGCCATTACGACGCTCCGCGGACCTGTCGAGCGGGAACCGCGCCTGACCCAGGCGAGGCAGTACCTGCGGAACAACTACGCCGGTCGAGCGGAGGCCTGCGTCAAGCTCCAGCGACACGCGGAAGCCGCCGCCAACTGGTCCGAGGCCCTCAAGCTGACCCCGGGCCCCCCGGGCATGCGCAACCGGATCCGCATGTTCCGTGCCGTCGCGCTGGCGCGCTGGGGTGACCACGCCAAGGCCGCGGAAGAGGCGCAGGCCGTCATTGCGAAGGCCCCGGGCAGTGGACAGGCCCTCCACAACGCTGCGTGCGTCTATGCCCAGGCGGCCGCCGCCGCGAGCCGGGACCAGGCGCTCCGCGAGGAGAAACGCGCCGCGCTGGCCGAGAAGTACGGCGCCCGGGCGGTCGCCTACCTGGTCCGGGCCGGCGACGCGGGGCTCCCCGACAGCGCCACCGTCGAACAGATGCAGAAGGACCCGGACCTCGCGCCCCTGCGCGAGCGGGAAGACTACAAGAAGCTCTTGCGGAGCCTGAGCTCGAGGGACGGCCTACCGCCCGGCAAGCCGTAAACCGTGGTGGCGGGATCGGCGGACCAGTCCGGGAAGATCACGTACCAGTCGGTCGGGCCGTGGAAGTCGTGTGCCCGGATGGAGTCAATCCCCAGGGCCTTGCAGCTCCGGACGTGGTCAACGGCCCGGCCCCGCCCCTCCCGCGCAAACGAGATCGGCCCTCGGCCTCGATTCCCGGCACCTCGAGTCGACGGGTTCCACAAGCCCATGCAAGGGCGTCGGTCGGCCATCACGTTGCCAACGTGAATGTCGTGAGTTCACGCCGAAAGCGCCGCGAAGCGAAATCTCACCCGTCCGCCGTAGCTTCAGCGAAGGCGGATCGGCCGCTTCGACGCCTCCTGGTGATCCCGGCGCCCCGGGATTGCCCGGAGGCTGCGGAGACGGGGAGGGTCTGTGCGAATCGGCAACGAACGCCCCTGCAGGGGTCGGCTTGGGCGACATCGTGGCCCGGAAACGGCCCGATCCTTCCCTCCATCCAGCACAAGAGGTGCTTGCGGACGTTGGGGCCGGCGATAGAATCATCCGGAAGGCCGACAGTCCCGGCGCGCCGGGATCGGGCAAGGACGATCTGGGAAATCCCGACTCAACGGAGCATCTCGTGGCGAGCGAACTGGCAGGCGTATTCCCGGCAGTGGTGACACCCATGACCGCGGCGCAGGATGTCGACTACGAAGCGCTGTCGAGTTTCGTGGACTACCTGGTCGAGACCGGCGGTGTTCACGGAGTGATCCCTCTGGGCAGCACGGGCGAGTACTACGCGCTGAATGCCGAGGAGCGGAAGCTCGTGGCCCGGACTACGCTCGACGCCGTGGCCGGCCGAGTGCCCGTGCTCGTCGGGACCAACGCCGGCAGCACACGGGAGGTGGTCCGCTATTCCCAGCAGGCCCAGGAGCAGGGGGCCGCGGGACTGCTGCTGGCCGCGCCGTATTACTCCCTGCCGACCCACGAAGGGCTGTGGGAGCACTTCCGGGTGATCAACAGCGAGATCGACATCCCGATCATGCTCTATAACTACCCGGGCCGGACTGGCGTGGACATGACGCCCGATCTCATCGTGCGGCTGGCCGAACTCGAGAACGTCCGTTACGTCAAGGAGAGTACCGGCGACATATCGCGCGTGAGCGAGATCATCCGTCGCTGCGGCGACCGGATCACGGTCTTCTGCGGCTGTGACACGGCGGCGCTGGAGAGTTTCGTCCTGGGCGCCGCCGGATGGGTCGGCGGCGTCGTGAACGTGCTGCCGAAGGAGCACGTGCAGTTGTTCGACCTGGCCGTGACCGACGGCGACCTGCCCGCCGCGAGGCGGCTTTACTATCGCCTGCTGCCGGTTCTGGCGATGATGGAGCACTCGGGGAAGTACACGCAGTTGGTCAAGGCCGGGTGCGAGCTGACGGGCCACCCGGTGGGCCCCCCGCGACTCCCCCTGGCGCCGGCCCCCGCCGACGAGGTCGCCAAGCTCGCGGAGATCCTGCCCGCGCAAGCGGCTTGATTCAGGCCCCCAGCGGGCCTCGACCCGGCCCCCGCCGTCGCGGCCAGGACCGCGGGACCGGCGGGGCGCAGGGCGTGGTCCGAGGCGATGGATACAGGAGAACACAATGGGCAACGGCTATTGGCAGAAACTGCTGAGAGTGGATCTCTCTTCCGGGCAGATCACCGTTGAGGATATTCCGGAAGACGACCTGAAGCGCTTTGTGGGCGGGGCCGGACTGGGCGCCGAGATCCTCCGGCGCGAGCTGCCCGGGCCCATTGATCCCCGCGACGGCGCGAACCGCCTGATCTTCGCCACCGGCCCCTTCCAGGGGCCTGCCGTTCCCGGCGGCGCCAAGTTCAGCATCATGGGCATCTCGCTCCTGACGGGAACGTATGCGGACGCCGCCGCCGGCGCCACCTGGGGACCGGCGCTCAAAGACGCCGGGTATGATGTGATCGTCATCCAGGGCAGGTCCCGGACGCCGGTCTATCTCTACATCAACGACGACCTCGTCGAGCTGAAGGACGCCACACCGCATTGGGGGAAGGCCAGCTATGATACCGTCGATTCCATCCGCCAGGAGAACGACGACCGCGCGCTGGCCGTGGCGTGCATCGGCCCGGCCGGCGAGCAGGAAGTGGCCATCGCGTGTGTCGCGGTAGACAAACACAGTTTTGGCGGACGGTGTGGGCTGGGTGCCGTGATGGGCACGAAGAAGCTCAAGGCGGTGGCCGTGAAGGGCAGCAGATCCGTCCCGGTCGCCGACCCGGAGAAGGCCAAGGAGCTGTGCAAGAGGTTCTTCAGGAAGATCCACGACAACACCATCGAGAACGAGTTCCGCAAACATGGAACGCCCGGCCTGTGCGAGACCGCGGAGGGCCTGGGCGACATGCCGATCAAGTACTGGGACGGCGACGTGTTCCCGGAAGGCGCCAAGGCGCTGGGGGCGCCGAACTACACCGAGGTGCTGAAGGCCAAGCCGATCCCCTGCAAGTACTGCCCGATCGGCTGCCATCGGGGGATCGAAGTGACCGAGCCGGCGGAATACGCCACCCGGGGCGCGGGGCCGGAATACGAAACGCTCGGCCTGATGGGCACGTGCTGCATGATCGACGACCCCAAAGCGGTTGCGAAGGCGAACGACGTCGCCAACCGCTGCGGCGTGGACACCATATCCGTCGGGGCCATGGTCGCATTCGCCATGAAGTGCAAGGAGAAGGGCTGGATCCGCGATGACGTCATGCCGTCCGAGTACAACCTGAACTGGGGCGACGGAATGACGCTTGTGAAGCTCACGGAGGAAATCGGAACCAGGACGGGTTTTGGCGCGATCTTCGCGGACGGCACGCTCAAGGCGGCCGAGAGAATCCATCCTGATTCCGTCGAGGCGGTGGTCCACAATAAGGGGCTGGACTACCCGTCGCACGACCCGCGTTCGTGCAACTCGCTCGCGCCGACCTATGCCACCGGGACCCGCGGCGCGTGCCACTTCCGCGGCCCGTGCGAAGACGTCGAGATGGGCGGGTTCTTCATTCCCGAAATGGGCGTGACAGAGGGCATCGTCAAGTTCTTCGAGCCGGACAACCAGAGCCTCGTTGCCGTGCGCTGCCAGGATCTGGGCGTGCTGGCCAATTCCATCGTCATCTGCCTGTTCATGATCGACGGCGGCGACCTGAGCATGACCGAAGTCGCCGAACTCTACAGCGCCATTACCGGCTGGGACCGCACCGTCGAGCAGCTTTTCGAAGCAGGCGAGCGCGGCTTCACGGTCCAGCGGCTGCTCAATATCCGCGACGGGTACGACGGCTCGACCGACGTGCTGCCGAAGGCAATGTACCAGTCCGCGAAGGAAGGCTTCCGCGCGGGAAAGCAGATCCCGTTCGAGAGGCTGATGAAAGACTACTACCAGATCCGCGGATGGGACGAGAACGGAATCCCGACGGCGGCTACGCTGGAGCGGCTGGCCGTGGAGCCGGCATAACCCGATATGCCCCCCGTTTGGAACGAAGGAGGCGCATGGTCCCGCGGATGGTGAGATGAGGCTGAAGGTGAAACTGGTTTCCATTTTCGCGAAGTACGCGAAAGAGGGCGAAGACGGGTTCACCCGGATCGAGGAGCCCGCAACGATCCGGGACCTGGCCGAGCGCCTGGGGCTGCCGATCGAGCGTGTCCGGATCATGACCGTCAACGGCAAGCAGGGCGACCTTCGAACCGCGCTGTCCGATGGTGACGAAGTCTACATCTTCCCGCCGGCCATCGGCGGCGGTTGATCTCCTCTCAGAGAACAGGCCTGTATGGACCATCCCCAGAATGCATCCGAGGAGGCAAGAGCCCTTGCCGCAGGGCGCGTGCCGGCTTGGTTCGAGCAGAACCTCGGCGTCGCGGGGATAGCCGGTCAGATCAAACTCCTCGAAACCAAGGTGCTGGTCCTTGGCCTCGGCGGCCTGGGAGGGCATGTCGTCGAACAGCTCGCGCGCATGGGTGTGGGGAACATCACAGGGGTCGATCCCGATGTCTTTGATGAGAGCAACCTGAACCGCCAGATCCTCTCCTGCCGCGACAACCTGGGCGCGCCAAAGGTCCAGGCGGCGGAGGCGAGAGTTCGACGGATTAACCCGGCCGTTTCGTTCCGGGGTCTTCGAATGACGCACGGCGAGCTTCCCGAATCGCTCTGGGCCCGGACGGATGTTGTCTTCGATTGTCTCGACAATGTTCCCGATCGCCTGCACGCCGCGGACCTTTGCAGTCAGGAAGGCAAGCTCCTTGTCCACGGTGCCATTGCGGGATGGTACGGGCAGGCTGCGGTGATCAGACCCCACAGCAATCTCCTGCACCGGATCTATCCCGACGGACTCGACGCCGGCCAGACGTTGGAGAAGGAGCTGGGAACCCCCGCATTCACGGCGGCACTGGTGGCGAGTTTTATGGTCTCCCTGGGGATCAAGGTGATCCTCGGAATGGCCGCGGAGGGCGATGCGGTCCATTACTTCGATCTGCTCGAGGACCGTTCGTCCACGGTCGAATTCGACTGAACTCGTTTTACAGCAACTACCAATCTGAGACACACTTCGTCTACCTCAAGGAGTTCGACAGCTACGATGGCGGCGCTCACCGGGACGACCTGACAATCTACTGGCGCGGGCCATACATCAGGAAGAATGGGGATCGGTATCCGCCGCCATGGTAACCTTCTCCACGACATATCCCGGGAACGGGAACAACGCACGAATCCCGTGCACATACATGGCTCGGCCTCCTGCCAGACAACGAGTCCTGACAACCCATCGTCAAAGCAGAGGCTGAGCCACCTTTTCAAGCGAACTCCATCCGCCAAGTTGACGGAGAGCCTTTTTTTGACGCGCGGGTCTTCTCCCGCTTGGCCCGACCGACGTCCTTGGGATCCTGGCGATGCTTGAGGCTGCACCCACCACGGGACCTTCATGTTTCCCCGGCGGCCGGGGCGTTTGCGTCACGCGGAACTCACGCGGCTACCCGACATGAGCCGTGATATCGCTGCCCGCCGGAATCGGGCCCGTGACGCGGCGGGACGTTCACACGCTGGATTGCGGCCTTGCCGGCTACTCCGACAGCCGAGAGCCTACTTCGCCGCTTTCTCGTTGCGGGAGGCGATTGTCGGCGGTAGGGTCATCGGAATGCTGAGAACGGGACGAGGCAGGATCGGCCGACTGGCGCGTCACGTGCTCAATCGCACCGGCGGCCGCGCTGGGGCCCCCGCGTGCTCGCGAAGCTGGGCCTCGGGAGCAGCCTTCGCACCCGCGATCGCCGGAGGGAACGGCCGGAAAAGCAGGCCGCTGCCCCCTTTCATCGTTTGCCCCCGGACTGCCGGGACAGACAAGAAGTTGCAGGATGATGGAAACGAGAGAACGTGACAGCGTACACGCCCCAGGCGGCCATGGATCGGAGCTTGTCTGCAAAGCCCTCGAGGAAGGAGGCAACGCTCGCGCGGCGGCTACAATGAGCAGCGAAATACGCCATGCCGGAAAGGCGACAAGCAGTTCCATCGCCATGGCACTGCTGCTGGCCTTTGCCGCCTTCCCCCAGCAACAACGCGCTGCCGCCGACACAGATGACGCCGAGGCATTGCCGACCAGGGCGGCGGAATGCAGGAACCGTCTCCTCAAGATCTGTGCAGCGGAGCGGTACAAGTTCACCCCGAAGGTCCGCCGGGCGTTCCTCGCGTATGCGAAGTCGCAAGCACTGTCTGATCTGAAAGCTCAAGGCAAGTCACTGCCTCGTGACTTCCTTGCCTGGATAGCCGCCAACTCGCTCGTCGAAGCCACCGTCTATGGCGCTCATCACAAGGCGTCGGACGTGCTGCTGCACCTGTATTCGCTGCGACTGGATCTGGGGAAGGCGAAGTTCGAGAAGTACCGTCAACTCGCGCTGGCGATGGCCGTCGTGGAGGCCAAGAAGGAGGCAACCACCGACATCACGCCTCGCGAGCCGGTCAAGCTGGTCATCGGCGGCGATCCTCGTAAGCCGGTCGACACGAAAGAGCCCGGCCGCACGCTCGACCTGAACGATCACATCATCAATTTCCTCAACGACAACACGATCGAAGAGGAGGTGGTGGTCGGGCATAAGGAGGTGCTGCCGGAACTCAAGTATGACGAGCGCGGCATTGCCATCCGGACCCCGAAGAGGAAGCGCAAGCCCAAGAAGGTCCCGATCCTCGAGAAGCGCACCCGCTCTCTGTACGCCGCCGATGTCATCGCCGGCAAGGCCCTGCAGGAGAAGTTCAACGCTTACATGAAGGCCAAGGGGCAGGACGTCCGGATCGACTGCGGCGAGCGCGTCGTGCACTGGAAGAGCCGCGACATGGTTCGCGGCCAGCAGTACAAGAACATCAAGGAGGCCTACCTCCTGTTCCGCGGGGCCTATGAGGCCAAGGGGCTCCTGCCGGCCGAACGCGATCCGAAGCCGTCGCCGGGCGAGCGGTGCGCCTACCTCATCCGCCATCACGAATACAAGTTCCCCCCGGACCTTCAGGCGAAACGCAAGTGGCCGCGGTTCCCGCTGACGGCGCCCTGGCCGGTCTTGACGCTGCTGGTCGCGGACCGCCAGCCCCTGCGTGAATGCGAGGAGCGGTGGATCGCCTTCCGCGACAAGGGCGAGTTCCGGACGTACGGCGAGTACATCGGTTCGGTGGCTCAACAGCATGACATGCAGTCCGCGCGGCGCCTCCGTCCGCACCCCTTCACCTACCACACCATCCAGATGATGCTGAAGGATGGCGGCGTGTGCGGGACGATGGGGAACATCTCAGCGCGGTCCCACAACACTCTGGGCATCCCGGCCACTACAGCCAGCCAGCCCGGACACTGCGCGATGATCGCGTTCCGGTATGACCCGAAGAGCGCAGCCTACATCTGCAAGGGCGGTCAATACGCCACCGGCGGTGATGAGAAGACGACTCCGCACACGGCCTGGTTCTTTGGAGATCAGGTGAAGCAGTACCGCAAAAAGAAGGGCGTGTCGATTCCGTTCTTCGTGCGCAAGGGCATGGTGTACCACCAGAGCATCGCGTGGGCGGTGAACTATGGAATGCCGTCCTATCTTGATTCGACCATGGCGTATACCCTCTATCGCCTCCTGCCGGGCCCTGAGCGCGAGGCCGACGGCGCGACACTGCTGGGAACCGGTCTTGCGATCAATCCCTACAACTTCCTGCTGACCGACGCCGCCCAAGCCGCGGCCCGCACTCCCCAGGAGCAGATCCGATTCTGGCGCACCTTTCAAGCCGCACTCAAGGCGGCCGGCGGCAAGCCGGGCTGTCCGATTGACGGCCTCTACGGCAAGACCGTCCGGAACCGGATGTTCGCGAGGATTGCGAAACTGCCCGTGCCGAAGAGCAAGCAGGCTGTTGACGAAGTCTATGCCTTCCTGCAGAGCGAGAAGTGTGATGTTCCTTCCGCACTGATTGTCTACCGGCTGGCAATGGAAGGACTGCCCGCCGTGCTGTCGAGTACGGAGTCGGACTACAAGAACCATTTGCGCTCTGTCAGGGCTCGCCCTTCGCGGGAGAATGATACGGCTTGCGCCACGATGGCGGCCACGATCAAGGCCGCTGCCGCGTGCGTTCGGAATGCCAAGCAAAGAAGACAATGGGCCCTGACCCTGTGGAAGCTGGCGAAGGGGCACGAGATGTACTTCGGGCACAGGTTACGCGTGTCCACCGATCCGACCGTTCCGCTCCTGGCCAGACTGGCAGGCCAGCGAATGTTGAAGGGCCCGCAACTGATGCAGCCTTTCCTGGACCGGATTACTGCTGAACTGAAGGACTCCGTATCTGGCGAGCGCAATATCAAGAACTGCCGCCTGCTGGCTGCCAGGATAGGGGCCGCGGGAAAGCACGCAAAGGATGCGGATCAGAAACGCGAATGGATTGAGGGCCTGTCCAGGATCATTGCCGGGCACGAAACGTTCAAGCCCAGAAATGCCGGCAAGAAAGCAAAAGCGGTGCGTGACCCCTGCGCCAATGTGATCAAAGCGCTTCTTGAATCGCCTTGAGGATCGGTGCTTGCTGAAGGCGGATTGCGGGAACGTCATATAGAACTCTCGACATGATGCCGCGTGCGGACAGGGCGGGAGCATGGGACGGATGGCACGCGTTTCTGCGATGAGGACGATCCGGCCGTACGGTAGGTCACGCCTTCAGCCGTGGTGACGCTTTCGCGGGCGGGGGGAGGTGTGGATAATGGGGGCATGAACGTTCAAAAGCTCGTGCTGCTTGGGATGACCGCGATGGCGCTTGGACCGTCGGGCCCCCCGGCCGGGGCGGGCGAGATCACCTACCGCGTCCGCAGCAAAGTCCTCCACCGGATCGACCCTCGCCTGTTCGGCCAGTTCATGGAGCGGCCCAGTTGGGGCGAGATCGGCCCCGAGGGGGCGCTCGTGCCCGGTACGAACGAGCTCCAGCCGGAGGTGCTGCGCCTGCTGCGGCGGATGAAGATCCCCATCCTGCGGTTCCCGGGCGGGACGGATGCGGACTATCTGGACTGGCGCGACATGGTGAGCCACGTCCCCGGCCGCGGGGCGAAGCGCCCGGTGAGCACCGGCCACAAGGGCCACAAGGTCACCAACCGCTTCGGCTACGACGAGTTCCTCCGCTTCCGCGCGGGCGTCGGGGCCGAGGCGATCGTCGTGGTGAACCTGCGCGACGCCCTGCTGAAGCGCAAGGGCTTGCAGGAGCAGGCGCTGCACGTCGCGGGTCTGGTGGCCTACTGCAACGCGCCGCTCGGCGCGAAGCTGCCCGAGGGCATGCCCGACTGGCCGGCCGTGAGGGCCCGCAACGGCCAGACCAAGCCCTACGGCGTGACCTACTGGCAGATGGGCAACGAGACGTGGGCGTTCCTGAGGGACCTCGCCCGGCGCGTCCCCCGCCAGCCCGAGCGGCACCACGCCGCGTGCATCCTGGCGTTGGCGCGGGCGATGCTCGCCGTCGATCCGAGCATCCGGTTCGTCCTCGACGGCGCGGGCGGGACGTACAAGTCGGCCGCGATCGTCCGCGAGCAGCTCGGCGAGAAGGTCAGCCACCTCGTCTTCCACGTCTACACGCCGTGGAGCATGGGCCAGGTGACCCGCCGGGGCGCCGCCGTGCCGCACCGGAAGCTCAGCGCGGCGGACATCTGGAACGCCTGGGTCGCCACGCCGGACTTCGACGAGCGCGGCCTGGCGGTCCTGCGCAACGCGCTGCTGGGCGAGGCCCGCAAGGGCGGGTTCAAGCTGGCGGTCACCGAGTGGAACTGGAACGGCCGGTGGGTCGGCGGCGTTCGGGGCGACGTCGCGCTGAACTCGTCCTTCGCCAAGGGGATCGGGGCGGCGGGCTTCGTCCACGCCCTGATGCGCTCCGCCGACGTGATCGAGATCGGCTGCCAGTCCATGCTGGTGGGCAACTCGTGGGGCATCCACGCCGTCTGGGCCGACCGCCAGGCCCGCGAGCCGCCGCGCTACATGCCCACCGGCCAGGTCACCATGCTCTACTCGCTCCACCACGGCGAGGGCCTGCTGGCGATGGACTCGGCCGGCGTGCCGACCTACCGCCAGCCCTTCCGCATGGGGGGCTTGCGGCCGAGAGAGAAAGTCGCCTGCGTCGACGCCCTCGCGACGGCCGGGCCGAAGGCCGTGTTCTTCCACGCCATCAACCGCCACTTCGAGCGGCCGATGGCCGTGCGTGTGGACCTGGTTGCGCTAGCGCCCCTGGCCGCCCGGGCCCGACACTACGTGCTCCGGGGCCGCCTGACCGACCGCCCCGCCGCCGGCCAGCCCGCCCAGATCGCGCGGATTTCCGAGTCGGAGGTCCTCCTCGACGGCACGACGCTGAAGCTGACCTTGCCCCC
>CAZXOC010000202.1:0-11579 GCA_964642165.1 uncultured Planctomycetaceae bacterium
CGGCTAAACCCTTTCCGCCCCCTCGGGGCGAAGAGAAGAGTGTTACCCCGAGCGGGCCCGTTCTGAACCAGGCGCTACTTCTTCACGTAGTTCTTGTGGATGGGCGCGCCGTCGAGGCTTTCGTCGACGGTCTCGAAGTAGGCCGCCGCGGCGTTCTCGCTGGTGCGGAAACGCGTCCGCTTGGACAGGCTGCGGGCGACGGCCTTCTGCTTCGCCATCTCGGCGATGAGCTTGCGGACGTCCTCGGCCTTGGCGGCGGGGTGGGTTCTGCCCTTCTTCATCTCGGCGACGGCCTCGCCGGCGGAGGCCTTCAGCAGCTTCGGCCAGAGCTTCCGGAACAGGGCGCCCGACGCGTAGACGTCGATGCTGTTGACCTCGCCGTTGATCGCGAAGGCCAGGCCGATGGCGTTCCGCTTGCCCTCGGCGGCCTTCGACAGGGCCCGGACGTACTCGTCCACCGCCTTGCGGTACTCCTTGTTCTCCAGCGAGAGCTGCAGGCTCGACGGCGACGCGGCGGAGTTGACGGCCTGGCCGATGTTGCTGCTGATGGTGCCCTGGGCGTTGGCGACTTCCTTCCAGACGGCCCCCTGGTTGTTGCCGGCGCCCTTGGCGGCCAGCTTGAGCCCCTTCGTGTTCAGCATGTCGCTCGAGGCGGCGAACAGCGCGACCGTCTCGTTGCCGCGCCGGCTCCAGCGGCCGCGCTCCACGCAGAACGACAGCAGCGGCACCTTGCCCGACTTCGGCGGGACGATCAGGTCGTACCGGAGCGTGCGGTCCTGCTTGCCGCCCTTGACGATCTCGCCCGACTGCACGTAGATCGGGTGGTCGGAGCGGTTCTCGATCGTCAACGTGCTCACGTTGCCCGTCTCGTGGACCGTCACGAGCTTCCGCTCCAGCGCCTCCCGGAGGGTGAGGAACTCCTTGCCCGCGATGCGGTCCTTGCCATAGACCATGAACACCGTGAGGTTCTTGTGCACCAGCGGCTCGGAGAGGGCGTACTCGCCGAGCGACCCGACGGCGCCGTCCGGCTTGGCTTTCGGCGCAGCCGCCCCGGCCTGGACGGCGTTGAGCAGGATCTGGACCTGCTGCTCATCCTGTGGCCGCGGCTGCGGCTGCCGCGGCTGACCCCATGCGGGGCCGGGCCCCGCGACCATCGACACCAGCAGGAGCGCCCCGACCACCATCGAGAATCGTCGCGCATTCATAGCCTGCCTCCTCAGAAAGGCGTTCCACGAGCGAACCACGACCCGGTGCCGTTTCGCCTGCATGCACGGTTCCCCGCCGTCGCCGCCCGGGCGCGGCGCCGGGGCACATCCTTTAGGACGCACGGCGCTGCCCCGGAGTTCTCCCCGAACGAGCGGCCGGAGCCGGAGATGACAAGCGGGCGGCGATCCCGTATCGTGGTGCCGGCCGGAGCCCGACGCCGGCGGCGCCGGGATCAACAGCCGAGGTGAGGCCATGACCGTGCCGGAGAAACTCCTGAAGCTGCTGCTGGCCCTCTGCGGGCTGGGGTGCATTGCCGGCCTGCCCGCGCTGTACATGCCGCGGAGCTGGATGGTCGTCGGTCACGAGTGGCTGGAGATGGGCCCGTTCCCCGACCCGCCCATCGCCGAGTACCTGGCGCGGCTGACGTCGGGGCTCTACGCCATCTACGGCGCGTTGGTGCTGATCATGGCCACGGACGTGCGGCGCTACGCCCCGCTGATCACGGCGCAGGCGCTGCTGATTCTCGGCCTGGCGCTGTCGGGGGGGTACTTCGGCTGGCCGATCGGCATTCCCAAGTGGTGGATCGCATCGGACATCACGGCCGTGATCTTCTATTGCGGCGCGACGCTGGTGCTTCAGCGGATGATCCGGCAGGCGGACCGGCGCCGGCAGGCCGTCGGCGCGGCGCCGCCGCAGGAACAGGCTTCCAAGTCGGAGGAGCGTACAGCATGAAAGGACGCGCGATCATGATCGTCGGTCTGGCCTGCACGGCCGCCGCGGCGCGGGCACGGGCCGCCGAGGACGAGTGGGGCCCCTACAGGCTCTGGTACACCCAGCCAGCGGCGAAGTGGGTCGAGGCCCTGCCGGTCGGCAACGGGAACCTCGGCGCGATGGTCTTCGGCGGCGCGGAGGCCGAGCGAATCCAGCTCAACGAGGACACCGTCTGGGCGGGCGAGCCTACCGACCGCGACCGCGTCGGCGCGTGGAAGCACCTCGCCGAGGCCCGCAAGCTCATCTTCGCCGGCAAGTACGTCGAGGGCCAGCGCCTCATGCAGCGGGAGTTCATGGGCCCGCGGTGGGTCCGCGGCTACCAGACGCTCGGAGATCTGCGCCTGGACTTCGGCCAGGGCGACCAGGCGACGGACTACCGCCGCGAGCTGGACCTCGACACGGGCATCGCGGCCGTGCGGTACAAGCGCCGCGGCGCGACGTTCACGCGCGAGGTCTTCGCCAGCCGCCCGGACCAGGTGCTCGTCATCCGCCTGGCGTGCGACAAGCCGGGCCGCCTGACCTTCGACGCAACGCTCGACCGGCCGGTGAACTTCCGGACCGCGCGCGAGGGCGGCAACGTGCTGGTGATGCGCGGCCAGGCGCAGCAGGGCGGCGGGCACCACAAGGGCGTGCACTACGAGGCGCGCCTGGCCGTCCTGCCGGAGGGCGGCACGCTCTCGCCGGCGGGCAAGGGCCTGCGCGTGGAGAAGGCCGACGCCGTCACGCTCCTGCTCGCCGGGGCCACCGACTATCGCAAGCGGGACCCCGCGAAGCTCTGCGCGAAGCGCGTCGCCGCCGCCTCGAAGAAGGCCTGCGAGAAGCTCCGAAGCGCCCACGTGGCCGATCACCGCGAGCTGTTCCGCCGCGTGCACATCGACCTGGGCACGACGGCGGCGGCGAAGCGGCCCACCGACGAGCGCCTCGCCGCCGTCCAGCGAGGCCCGGACGACCCGCAGCTCGCCGCGCTGCTCTTCCAGTACGGGCGCTACCTGCTGATCGGCTGCTCGCGACCGGGGTGCATGCCGTCCAACCTCCAGGGCCTCTGGTGCGAGCACATCAAGGCGCCGTGGAACTGCGACTTCCACGTCAACATCAACATCCAGATGAACTACTGGCCGGCGGAGGTCGGCAACCTCTCGCAGTGCCACGAGCCGTTCCTGCTCTTCGTGGACGGCCTGCGCAAGCGCGGGCGCAAGACCGCCCGGGACGTCTACGGCTGCCGCGGGTGGGTCGTCCACCACACCACCGACGCGTGGCAGTGGACCAGCCCGATCGGCAAGTGTCAGTACGCCATGTGGCCGACGGGGGCGGCCTGGTGCGCGCGGCACCACTGGGAGCACTACCTCTACACGGGCGACAAGCCGTTCCTTCGCGAGCAGGCCTGGCCCGTCATGAAGGAGGCGGCGGAGTTCTTCTTCGACTGGCTCGTGGCGCACCCCAGGACCGGCAAGCTCGTCAGCGGGCCCAGCACGTCGCCGGAGAACCGCTTCCGCACGCCCGACGGCAAGACCGCCAACCTGACGATGGGCCCCGCCATGGACCAGCAGATCGCCTGGGACGTGCTGACGAACTGCCTCGAGGCCGCCAAGGTGCTCGGCCTGGACGACGCCTTCACGAAGCGCGCCGCCGAGACGCTTGCGAAGCTCGACGGCCCGAAGATCGGATCGGACGGCCGCCTGCTGGAGTGGGGCGAGGAGCTGCCCGAGGCCCACGCCGGGCACCGCCACATGTCGCACCTCTACGCCGTGCACCCGGGGCGGCAGATCACGCTGCGGGGCACGCCGAAGCTGGCGGCCGCGGCGCGCAAGAGCCTGGAGCACCGCTTGAAGCACGGCGGCGGGCACACCGGCTGGAGCCGGGCGTGGATCATCAACTTCTGGGCCCGTTTCGAGAACGCCCCCAAGGCCCATGAGAACGTCGTGATGCTGCTGCGGAAGAGCATGTATCCGAACCTGTTCGACGCCCACCCGCCGTTCCAGATCGACGGCAACTTCGGCGCGACGGCGGGCATCGCCGAGATGCTGCTCCAGAGCCACGCCTCCGGCCCGGGCGGCGAGCGCGAGGTTCACCTGCTGCCGGCGCTGCCGGCGGCCTGGGCGACGGGTCACGTTCGCGGGCTCCGCGCCCGCGGCGGCTTCGAGGTGGACATCGCCTGGAAGGGTGGCAAGCTCGCCGGGGCGAGGATCACGTCGCTGCTGGGCAACCCCTGCCGCCTGCGGACGGCCGGGCCGGTGAACGTGCTTGCCGGCGGCAAGCCCGTCCAGGCGCGCCTCGCCGGCGACGGCGTGGTCGAGTTCGCCACCGCGCGCGGGGCCGCCGTGGACATCCGTCCACGATAGCGCGATCGCGGTCGTGCCGCCGCCGCGCGGCTGCCGTTCTGCGCCGGCCCCCGGGCGGCGGATCCCGACGACGGCGTTCCCTTGGGGATCCTGCTTGACAAAACCCCTTTATCCGATAGACTTATGGGGAATCGGGGCGTGGTCCCCGGCGAGTCGAGGCAGGAGGTGACCCCATGAGTTATCGGCTGCGCTGCGGGCTGTCGACATGGTCCCGAAGTGGGTTCGTTCCCGCGGCTCTCGCCGTCGCGCTGGCTGTCGCCCCGGCCCGGGCCCAGGTGGTCTACGGCTGGCTGGGCACAAACGGCGGCTTCCGGGACCCGACGAAATGGTGGCCGAACGGCGTGCCTTCGACTGCGGACTGGGCCTCGTTCGCCCTGGTCGTCCCCTCGACGGTGAGCTTCGATTCCGACGTCTCCAACGCCGTGCTGAACGTCGCAGCCGGGGACGTGACGTTCGAACTGGCGGGACACACGTACTCGCTGACGAACCCCTCCTCGACGGCATACCCGTACTCCGTCAACGTGGGAACGGTGGAGGCATGGACCGGGGAGCTCACGCTGCGCGGCGGCACGCTCAACGGGGCCACGTCGGTGCTCGGCGTGGTCTACGGAACCGCGGGCCTCGTCACGGTGGACGCGGGCGCGACGTGGCACAACTCGGGCATCCTGTGCGTGGCGTTCGGCGGCGCCGGGACGCTGACCGTGCAGAACGGCGGGCAGCTCCACTGCGCCGGCGGCACCCTCGGCATGCTCCTCGGCTCGGTTGCGGCCGCGACGGTGACGGGGGCGGACTCGACATGGACCACCGGCCTGCTGCACGTCGGCGAGTTGGGCAAGGCGACGCTGACCATCCAGAACGGGGCGGCGGTCCAAACGGCCGGATATGCCGCCCTCGGCCACTCGCTGACCGGCGACGGAGCGGTGACCGTCACCGGGGCAGGGTCAACCTGGGAAGCGTCCAGCCTGTACGTGGGCGGCACGCACGAGGTCATTTCGGGCCTGGGGGCCCTGACCGTCTCCAACGGCGGGACCGTCGACGTCGGCGGCACGGTGAAGGTCTGGCGGACCGTCGCGCTCCAGGACGGCGGGCTCCTGGTCGCCAACCAGGTCTGGCGCGGACCCGCGGGGACCCTCACCGCGGCCGCCGGTTCCACGCTCCGCGTCAACGAGCTTGTGGGCTTCGGCGCCACGCCGTCCTTCGGCGGGGGGCTGGACATGGGGCACGCCGGCGGCCCGGGCTCGAGCAGCTACGCGGTGGCGGCGGGGCAGGCCCTCTCGGTGGGGGACGCGCTGACCATTGGATATGACGGGTACGGCATGCTGACGATCAGCGGTGGGGGCGCCGTGACCAGCGGGTCCGGGATGCTCGGCCGCTCGGCGGACTCGCATGGCGCGGCCACCGTCATGGGCCTCGGCTCGAGCTGGACGATCTCGGGCGGCCTGTTCCTGGGCGGGTCGGAGGCCCTGCCCGGCGGGTCGGGGGATCTGAAGGTCAGCGCCGAGGGGGTCCTCGCGGCCGGCGGCGCGCTGAAGCTGTGGCCCGAAGGGAAACTGACGATCACCGACGGCGGGCACGTGACGGCCGGGTCCTTCGAGAACGCCGGCGGGGCCCTCACGTGGCGCAGCGGCTCGCTGAGGCTCCTGGACGATCTCACGGTCGACTCGAACGACCCCTTCGGCATGGGGGAAGAGCTGCGGCTGGATGCGGAGCGGACGCTGGGCGTCTCCGGGACGCTGACCCTCGACGGGCCGGGGACGGTCTGGCTGGTGGACGGGGGCCGCCTGGAGTGCGGAGCCGTCGACTCCGTCGACGGGGGCATGCTGCGTTGGGACGGCGGGACGCTGGCCTTCCCGGCGGGCGCCTGCGTGTCGTCCGACGATCCGTTCTGCGCGGTCGGCGGAAGCGCCGTCACGCCCGGGCGGACGCTGGAGGTGGCGGGGCTCCTGGAGGTGGCTGTCGGCGGCGTTCTCACACTGGACGGCGGCGTGATCCGGGCCGATCGCATGACCCGCGCCGGCGGGGAGCTGGCCTTCCACCGCGGTACGTGCGAGATCCGAGAGAGGCTGGATATGGGCGACGAGGCGTGCGTCCTGGGCGGCGGGGCAGACGACCAGGTGAGCGTGATCGTGGGTGGGGGCCCGTACTGGCCCCCGGTCGTTGCGTTTCGGGACCTGACGCTGGCCCGCGGCGTCGAGATGGTTGCCGAAGAGGACCTCGACGGCAACGGGGCGCCCGGCTCCGACGAGGGCGGCGCCGGGGGCGCCGGGGGCAAGCTGACCGTCTCCGGCGGCAAGCTGACGGGCTGGACGATCGGTCTCGCCGGGGGCGATGCCGGCGGTGTCGGCTCCGGCGGCGCGGGGGGCGCGGTGTCCGTCTCCGGCGGCGAACTGAGCGTGTCAGGATCGCTCAACGCCCGAGGCGGCGAGAGCGGGCCGGACGTCAGCGGGGGGTGGGGAGCGACGGGCGGGCCGGGCGGCGCGGTCAACGTTTCGGGCGGCAGCGTCATGCTCGGAGGGGCCTTCAACGCCCGGGGAGGATCAGGCGCCCGGGGGGACTATGGGGCCGATGGGCCCGGTGGCCCTGGGGGTGACGGGGGCGGACTGGTCGTTTCCGGTGGTCTGGCTGACCTGTACGGCGACGGAGATGTTGGGGGCGGCGCCGGCGGCCGCTATGGCGGCGACGGCGGCCGCGGCGGCACGCTGACCGTCACCGGCGGGGCGGTGTGGCTCGGCGGCACGTGGAGCGTGCGAGGCGGCGCGGCGGGAGAGGACCCCTGGCTCGGCATGGACTTCTGGAGCGCCGGGGGCGGCCCGGGAGGACGGGTCCACGTCGCGGGCGGCGAGGTCGCGGTGGGAGGCACTCTCGATGCACGCGGCGGCAGCGGCGGGCCCTGCTACATTGCCCACGGGTATCCCTTCCCCGTGTCGGGCGGCGGAGGAGGACCAGGAGGCGGTCTGGATGTCTCGGGCGGCCGGGTCGTCTTGATCGGCACAGTGGATCTTCGGGGGGGCGCTGGCGGCCAGGGCAATGAGGCATACGGTGACAAGCCCGCCGGCGAGGGCGGCCCCGGCGGCCCCGGCGGGCGCATTCGCCTGTGGGGCGGGGAGCTCGTGCTTCAGCCCGGCTGCCGGATCGACCTCGCGGGCGGAGCGGGCGGGCCGGGCGGCTGGGGCGATCCCCGAGGCCCGACCGGCAGCCCGGGCGCGCCCGGGGCGTTCGAGATGTCCGGCGGGACGCTGACGGTGGATGCCTCCGCCTTCGACGCGATGCTCGTGGCGGGCTCGCTGAACTACACGGGCGGATCGTTCCACCTGACGGGTCCGGGCGGGTTCGCCATCGGCCAGTCCACGGGGCAGATCGCCGAGGCACTCGGCGGCAGTCACGTCCGCCGCTCCGCCGGCAACGACCTGACGGTAGACGCGTGGCTCACCGTCGCCGCCGGTGCCACGTTGCAGGTCGACGGCGGCTGCGTCACCGCTGAATGGCTCACCGTCGCCCCCGGTGCCACGTTGCAGGTCGACGGCGGCTGCGTCACCGCTGGTGTCAACGGTGGTGTCGATGTCTCCGGCCACGCGGGATTCGCGTTCACCGGCGGGGAGCTGCGCGTCTTGTGCTTCGGTGGCAAGCTGATCAACGACGGCGGGGCGATCCGCCTCCCCCTCCAACATGCGTATCCGGTGCCCGGGAGGAGCATGTGGCTGGAAGGCGATCTGGTCATGAACGCAGGATCCGTTGAGACCTGGGTGATCCCAGTCTGTGAACAGCCGGGTGACTCAAGCCCGCCGGTCGCCGTGGAGCGCGATGTCGCTTTGGGCGGCACGCTGGAGTTGAGCTGGCTGCAGGTCCACGCGCCGGGTCTTCCGACACGGCAGCCGTTCGGGGGTCCCTACGACGTGCTGATCTACCGCGAGGAGCGAAGCGGCGAGTTCACGTCCTTCGCGGAGCCCGGCACGACCGGTGAGTGGGTCCTGGATTCCGGAGAGACCGTTCTATCGAGCACCATCGGCGAGCGATACGTCGCCGGCATCGACTACGATGCGGACGCGAAATCGCAATACGATTGGTGGCCCCATGCCGTGCGCGTCGAGCTGTACGATCTGCTCGAGGGGGACTGCAACGTGGACGGCGAGGTGAACCGCGGGGACTTCGTGGCCCTGAGGGCCGGCTTCGGTTCTCCCAACGCCAACTGGTCCTGCGGTGACGTGACCTTCGACGGCTGCGTGGACTACCTGGACTATGTCGCGCTGAAGCGCAACTGCGGCCGCTGCGTCCCCGATGCCGCGGCGATCCCCGAGCCGGCGACGCTGCTTCTCCTCGTCGGCGCAGGCGCAGCTATCCTGCGGAAGCGCAGGCCCCGCTGAGCGCGTTGGGAGCTACTCGCGCCGGTTCTCGAGGACGACGGCGCCCTTCACGTCGTAGTCCTTCCTCAGCCGCCGCAGGAGCTCCTGCACCTGGTCCGCGCCGAGCCCGTAGCTGAACCGTGTGGTCGGCGACAGCGGCGCCTCGACCCGCTGGGACGGCTCGTTGGGGTCGGCCCGGGCCCTTTCGGCCCTTCGCGTGGTCGGGCGGGAATGGAGCTGCGACTCGGAGACGGACGCCGCCAGAGCGGAGCCCTTCGCCAGGAGATGCGGGGAGCGTTCGCGCCCCAGCGTTCGCGGCGAGGCGATCTCAGCCACGATGCCTCGCGCGCCGGCCACCAGTTCCGCCGGGGCGTCCGTCCGGGCCAGGACCAGGCTCTCCAGCCCGCTGCTGCGCCCCGTGCGGAAGGTCCGATCCGGGCTCGGCAGGATGAGCTTCTGTCCGGCCCGCCCGGCCCGCGCGCCGCGCCGCGCGCCGTCGTGGAGGCTCTCGACCTTGCCGCCCGGGTCCACGTGAAGCAGGCAGAAGCGGCTCGCATCCGCCGCCGTGACCTCCACCTGGAAGTGCGTCTTGGCCGGCAGGGCCTTCGCCGGCGCCAGGGGCCGGCGGGCGACGACGCGGCCCTCGGCGTCGACGGAGCACGTGTAGACCCGCATGGCGAGGTCCGCGGGCGGCGGGCCGGCGGGGCCGTCTCCCGAGCCCAGCGGGCGGCTGGCCATCCAAATGGCCGCCACCAGCAGCACGCCCGCCGCCGCGGCGATCGGCGTCAGCACACGCAGGATGCGAGCGCCTTTCGGCACGGCCTTCGGCGCGCCCTTCGGCGCGGCCGTGCCCAGCAGGACCGGCGGACGCAGGTCGAGATCCAGCTCGTCGGCCTCCCTCTGCCAATCGCCCCGGGCCAGCGTCTCGCGGACGGCGCCGACCATCTCTCCCAGCTCCGGCGAGGAGGCCAGTTGCCTCTCCACCTCCCCTCTGGCGTCGTCGTCCAGTTCGCCCGAGACGTACGCGGCCAGCGTCGTGTCGTCCAGGCCGCCCGGCTGGCGCAGGGCCTCCTCCCGCCAGATGCGGATCTCGTCGCCCAGCTTCCGCAGCGCTTCGTCCGGCCTGTCTTCCGGTGACGTGTCCATGGGTAGCTCTCCACTCCTACAGACGCATGCGGCCGCCGCGGTCTGCAAGGGATTCCAGCACGTCCTCGAGGCGGCGCCGGATCTCGCTCAGCTCGTAGTGGACGGTGCGGACGGAGATGCCGAGCTCGTCGGCCATTTGGCCTCGCGGGCGGGAGGCCAGCAGCCCGTCCAGCAGGCGCTGCTGGCGGTCGGTCAGGCGACGTCGAACGGCGTCGATCGCCTCGCGGAGCTCCGCCTCGCGCCGCTCGCCGTCCCGCGGCGCGGCGGCGGGCAGTTGCGCCACGTCCAGGCCGCCCTGTTCGGCGTGGCGGCGGTGGAGCCTGCGGCGCATGTCGATGGCCCGGCGTGCGGCGACCGTGCCGATCCACGCCGAGAGGTTCGTCCCGCGCCACTGGGCGAGCTTCGCGAAGACCGCGTAGAGGGCCTCCTGCACGGCGTCCTCGACGTAGGCCCGCCCGTCCCGGCCGAGGATCCGCGACGCCACGCCCCGGCACAGACCGGCGTACCGCGCCACCAGCTCGCGCTGGGAGGCCTCGTCGCCCTCCAGGCAGCCCCGCACGAGCCGGTCGCGATCGTCGTTGGTGATGTCGCCGCCGTCCATGGCCTCATCCCGCCGTCGCGGTCACGAAGCAGACGTCGTCACACCATCCCGCGCCCCCGCCGAACGCCGCCAGGGCGCCGGCCAGATCGCCGTGGAGGTCGCCGCCCTCGCGCGCCGCCCGACGCAGGATGCGCTGGAGGCGCTCCTGACCGAACGCCTCGCCGGCGTCGTTGTGGAGATCGCGCACCCCGTCCGTGCAGACCAGGACGTGGTCCCCGGCGGCCAGGTGCAGGCGGACCGGCTCGTAGCTCGCCTCGTCGAGCAGCCCCAGCAGATGCCCCGGGCGCCCCAGGCACCGCGGGGCGTCCTCCGCCGGCGAGACGACGAACGCGCCGCCCATCCCCGCCCCGGCGAACTCGCACTGCCCGCGCCCCGGCCCGAGGCGCAGCACGCCCGCCTCGGCGAAGCACGAGGGGGGAAAGACGTTCTGGAGCGCCCGGTTCATCGCGCCGAGCACCGCGGCGGCGCCGCCGGTCCGCGCGCCGGTCCGGAAGGCGAGCTTGACGGCCGGCACGAGCAACGCCGCCGGCGCGCCGTGCCCCATCACGTCCGCGATCAGCACCACCAGGCTGCCGTCGGCCCGCGCGACCGCGTCGTAGTAGTCCCCGCTCAGCACCGCCGCCGGGCGGTAGTACGCCTTCAGCCGGAAGTGCCGGCTCTCGGGCAGGGCCTCCGGCAGGAGCCCGGAGGCGCGCCGGCCCGTCGCCTCGAGCTGCCTCTCGGCGGCCGCCTCGTGCAGCACACGTCCGCAGACCGCGCCCACCCAGGCCTCGGCGGACCAGTCCCGCCGGAACAGGGCGCCGCCCAGGCGCGGCAGCTCGTCCACGCACGCCTGGAGCGCCCGGTGCGCCAGCTCCCTCAGCGCCGCTCCCGGCGCGTCGGGAAACGCCCTGCGCGTCAGCGCCACCGCGAGCGACCCGTACCGCCCGCCGAAGGCTCGCAGCGCCGAGGGATCGCCCCGGGCCACGCTTCGCAACAGTTCGTGGGCAGAGGTTCGCTTGCCTGACACCGGCATGGGCTCGCAGCCAGGAGGTGGTCGTTGGGGCGGCCGTCCAGCGACGCCATCCTACGGCCGGGCCGCCTCGCTGTCAAAGCCGCCCGCCGCTGTCGCCGGGGCGGCGACGGCGGTATGCTGTGGCCGCAGCCCGCGCGCGTCGTGGGAGGGAGAACGCCATG
>CAZXOC010000202.1:11679-13793 GCA_964642165.1 uncultured Planctomycetaceae bacterium
CGCTGAAGCTGCCCGGGCGCGGGCTCTACAAGCTGAAGCTGACGGCCGTCGCGGGCGGGCAGCGGGCCTCGGCCGAGACGCACGTCGCCGTCGTCTTCACGCCGCCGAAGCCCGAGGCGAGCTCGCCGTGGGGCATCTTCTACACGCCGCACACGTGGTTCCGCGGGGGCGACCCGAACGGCCCGGCGGCCGCGGCGCTGAGCCACCGCCTGCTCGGCGCGTCGTGGTCGCGGCTGAACTTCTGGGCCCACAGCGTCGAGAACGTCCGGGTCACCGGCGAGGGCGAGGTGACGTTCGACGTGACCACCTGGAAGAGCTTCGCCCGCGCCCTCCGCGCCGAGGGCATCACGATCCTCGGCGAGATCGCCCAGTGCCCGCGGGCGCTGTCGTCGCGTCCGGACGCCGCAGCCGTCCGGGGCGACGCGGGGCCCGTCTGGTGCCGCGTCAAGCCGCGCGACTACAAGCTGTGGGAGCGGTTCATCGAGAAGCTCGCCCGCGAGTTCCGCGACGAGATCGGCGTGTGGGAGATCTGGAACGAGGCGAACCTGAAGGACCGCTACTGGACGGGCACGCTGGAGGACTTCGCCGTGCACGTCGAGCGGACGGCGCGGGCGCTGCGCCGCGGGAACCCCAAGGCCCGCATCGCCGCCGCCGGGTTCGTCCACGACCTGTCGTACGTCGAGAGCCTGCTGCGGCTCGGCATGGGCAGGCACGTCGACATCCTGTCCGTCCACTACACCGACGAGCGCCCGGAGGAGATTCCCGCCCTGCGGCGCCTCCTGGGCCGCCACGGCCTGACGCTGCCGATCTGGAACACCGAGGAGCGAAGCGAAGTGCCCCTGCGCGACCTCGCCTCGCCCGTCGAGCGGTCGTTCAAGTTCCTCCACGTGACGATCGGCTACGAGCACATGCGCCCGCTCGTGCGGCAGGACTGGACCGTCCTGCCGGCGGGCATCCTGTACTCGGTGGGCGCCCACTGCATCGGCACGGCCGCCTACGCCGGGCGCTGCACGCAGGTCAAGGGCTGGGACGTGTTCTACTTCCGCCGCGGGCGCGAGCAGGTCGCCGCCTTCGATCGCCGCCGGCGAGCCGCCGCGCCGAAGCTCTTCGGCGCGGTGGCCGAGGCCGTCGCGCTGACCGTCGAGCCTCTCCCCGGCCGTAGGCCCACGGTCACCGACATGTGGGGGCGCAGCCGCCCGCTGAAGGTCCGCGACGGCGCCGCCGAGCTGGAGCTGGCCGGACGCATGGTGTTCCTCAACGGCTGCGCGAAGGTCGGCGTGGGCGGCTACGCCCTGGGGCGCGTGGAGAACGCCCACGTCTTCGAGGCCGAGGACGGCCGCTGGAGCGCCGGCTGGCACGCCAACGCCAAGGCGGGCTTCTCCGGCGGGCGGATCCTGGAGCTGTGGAAGCGGGAGGACCCGCCGGCGGGCGGCTACTGGGCCGAGCGGAAGCTCCGCGTGCCCCGCGACGGCACGTACGCCGTGCTGTTCTCGGGCAACTCGCTGGCGCGCCTCAAGCCCCCGCCGTCCATCTCGCCGTTCGAGTGGCGAATCGACGACGGCCAGCCCCGCGTGATGAACGCCGCCGCGCCGGTCCACCACGACGTCCCCGGCGCGCCGGAGGGCCTCAGCGTCCTCGGCAAGGTCCGCCTCACCAAGGGCGAGCACACCTTCCGCCTGAAGCTCCTCGCCCGCCGCAAGGCCTACGACACCGCCTACGCCCTCTGGTTCGACGCGATCGTCCTGCGGCGGCGGTAGCGCCCCGACCGTCGGCCGCCGCCCACCGGCCTCCCGGCGCCGAGTGGGCCGAGGGGGACTTTACCTTCACCGGAGAGGTGGACGCGTTCGACTACGTCGCCCTGAAGCGCAACTGCGGCCGGAGCGTCCCCGGCGCCGCTGCGATCCCCGAGCCTGCGACGCTGCTTCTGATGGTCGTCGCAGCCGCGGCTGTCCTGCGGAAGCGCAGGCCCCGCTGAGCGCGTTGGGAGCTACTCGCGCCGGTTCTCGAGGACGACGGCGTCCTTCACGTCGTAGTCCTTCTTCAGCCGCCGCAGGAGCTCCTGCACCTGGTCCTCGGCGAGCCGCCTCCCGGCTCGCCGGTACAGGACCTGCGTG
>CAZXOC010000203.1:0-1216 GCA_964642165.1 uncultured Planctomycetaceae bacterium
CGCCGGCGAAACGACCCGTCAGGACCGTCCCTCGGCTTGGCAGCATAGCCCGATGTTGTGATTTCACCCCTCAGCGCTGTCCTTGCGCGCCGCCCGGGCGCGCTCGGTACACCCAGGCGGCGATCGCCGAGAGGTCCTGGAGCCGCTCGCCCAGCGCCGCCGGCGCGATCGCCGTGTGGGACGAGTTGGCCGGCAGGGCCTCGTCGCGAAACGCCCGCTCGATCTCCCCCCGCCACCAGGGGCCGAAGTACCTCGCCAGCGAGCCCAGCACGATGACCTGCGGGCTGAACGTGTCGGCCAGCAGGGCGCAAAGCTGCCCCGTCCGCCGCGCGGAGGTCAGCAGGACCTCGCGGGCCCGGGCGTCGCCGCCCGCCGACAGGTCGGCCAGGCGCCGCGTGTCGGTCTCCGGGCCGAAGTGCTCGGGGAACATCCAGCCGGCGAGCTTGCCGATTCCCTCGCCGCTGCAGAACGACTCGGTGCAGCCGGCCTTGCCGAACAGGACCGGCCCGTCGGGCGCCAGGCGGATGTGCCCGACCTCGGGGCTCTGCCCGTCGGGCCCGCGGAGGATGCGTCCGCCGATGAGGATGCCGGCGCCGCAGCCCGTGCCGCAGGTCAGGTAGACGGCGTGGGTCGTGCCCCGCGCGGCGCCCCAGAGCCACTCGGCCAGCAGGCACGCCGCGGCGTCGTGCTCCACCACCACCGGCAGGGCGAGCTCGCGCCGGAGGAGATCGGCGATCGGCACGCGGTCCCACCGGGGCAGGTGAGGCGGGGAGAGGACCACGCCGGTCAGCGGGTTGAGCGGCCCGCCGATGCTCACGCCGACGCCCGCCACGTCGGGACATTCGTCCAGCAGCTCGCCCGCGCGGGCGAGGAAGTCGCGCGTCATGGCGTCGGGCCCGCGCTCGGCGCGGGAAGGCCACTCGCGACGCGCGAGGACCTCCCCGCCCGCCGAGGCCACCACCGCCGCCGACTTCGTCCCGCCGACGTCCCAGCCCAGGATGTGCTTCGTGGGGTCCATCTTCCGCGGGGCCCGGCGTCCCGGCGGGCCCGTTCGCATCGCCCGGGCGAGCCACTCCGCCGGCCGATCGACGCCGTTCTTACCTTTCCCGTCCTGCCCCTGTCCACTAAGATCGACCCGTGCCGTCGGCCTCGCCGACCCGGCGCCCGCGGAGAAGACGAGATGAAGCCAGACGCGATCGCCGCCGTGTTCCTGTTT
>CAZXOC010000203.1:1316-13786 GCA_964642165.1 uncultured Planctomycetaceae bacterium
CGCCCGCGGAGAAGACGAGATGAAGCCAGACGCGATCGCCGCCGTGTTCCTGTTTTCGGCCGTCGCCGCGGGCGCACCGGCCACGGCGCCGTCGCCCGCCACGGCGCCGGCGGGCCTTCGAATCACGCCGTCGCGCGAGACCACGTTCGTGCGGGGCCCGCTCCTCCCCGACGGCACGATCGACTACGCCGCGGCGCTGGACGGGCTGTTCTCGAAGGGCATCACGCCGCGAAACAACGCGGCCGTGCTGCTCGTGCCCGTGCTCGGCCCGGACCGCATCCACAAGCCGCGCGCGGCCACCGGCGTGCTGAAGCGCCTGGGCCTGAAGAGCGGCGTCCGCGGGCGGGGGCTCTACGCCCCGCTGTCGGCGGTCCTGGCCGTTGCCCGTCGGCGCGCCGCGTCGTCCGGCGAGGCCGGCGCGCTGCCCGAGTCGGCCATGGAGCTCTTGCGGCAGGCGGTCGCGCGGCCGTGGACGGCCAGGCAGCTGCCCGTCGCGGCCGAGTGGCTCCGCGTCAACGACGCGGCGCTGAGGCTCGTGGCGGCGGCCTCGCGACGGCAGCGCTACTACCTGCCGCTGGGCTACGAGCCGCCGGCGGGCAAGCTGTTCGACGCGTCCGTGCCGAGACTCGCCGCCTTCTTCGACGTGGGGTCGGCCTTCGTCGCGCGGGCGATGCAGAAGGCCGGCAGCGCCGACGTCGCCGGCGCGAGGGCGGACCTGCTGGCGGCGCAGCGCCTCGGGCGGCTGCTGGGTCAGGGCGTCACCGCCGGGGAGCGCCGGATCGCCCTGGACCTGCTGAGGCTCTCCTGCCACGGCGAGCGCGCGCTGTTGGGCACGGTGACGGCCCACACGACCGCGGCCGCTACGCTGCACCTGAAGGCGCTGTCCGCCCTGCCGCCCGTGCCCGACCTGCGCGAGGTGTACGATCGGACCGAGCGGCTGACGGCGCTGGACTTCGCCATGCTCGTCGCGAGGAAGTCGCGGCAGTCCGGTGATGCCGTCGCGGCGCTGGCGGAGCTCATCCGGCTGCGAAAGCCGGACGGCGAAGCCGGCCCGACCGATCCCGGCGCGGCGGCGGCGGTCACCGTCGACTGGGACGAGGCCCTCCGCGCCGTCAATCGGTGGTACGACCAGGCCGGCGACGCCCTCGGGCAAACGAACTACGCGGTCCGGGCGCGGGCCCTCCGGGCGCTCCAGGCGAAGTGGAAGCGGGCGGCCGCACGCGTCAACCTCGCCACGTCGCCCGTCGGCCTGAGGAAGCTGCTCGAGTCCGGCGCCGACCCCGACGGCGGCGGCAGCCGCCAGCGCCTCAGCCGCAACTTCGGCGAGCTGCTCGCCTGCCTGCTGGCGCCCGAGTCGTTCGAGCTGGCCGATCGCGCCGAGACCGAGGCCATGGACTTCGACCTCGTCCGCCTCGCGCTGGCGCTGTGGATCTCCCGGGCGCGGACGGGACGCCTCCCGGCGCGCCTGGCGTCGCTGGTCCCGACGTACCTCGAGCGCGTCCCCCCGGACCGCTTCACCGGCCGGGCGCTCATCTACCGCCTGCTTGCGGACGGGTCCGGCTTCCTCCTGTACTCCGTCGGGCCGAACCTCACCGACGACGGCGGCCGCAGCGCCCGCGCCGGCGGCGACGACGTCGCGATCCTCCTCCGCCTCCGCAAGCAGCCCGCCCGGAGCCCGTGAGGCCGCCGCGGGCGGTGCGATGCCGACCGGCTCCCGCGTCCCGGCCGCGACGGAACCTGGAAAGGACGACCATGCGCCGCGCGTTTCCTGCGAGGCTGTCGGCCCTCGTCGCCTTCGCGGCAACCGCGCCCTCGCTCGCGCAGCCGTGCACGAAGCGGGACCTTCGGCAGGCAAGCTGACCGGCGCGCGCGCCGCCGCCATGAACGGGAGCAGCACATGCGATCGACCGTGATTCCGGGCCTGCTGGTGACGCTGCTGGCGGGGCGAGCGATGGGAGACAACTGGTACGAGCGCAGCTTCTACCTGCTGCACGAGGACCACCACACCGGCAGCGCCCACGAGGTGGGGCGCGACGCCGACCCGAACGAGACGGCCCGCCTGGTGGCGCTGTCGCGCCCGGACGTCGTGCAGATCCACGCCAAGGGCAACCCCGGGTGGACGACCTACCCGACGAAGATCGGCCACGCCCCGCCGAAGCTCCGGCGCGACGTGCTGGGCGTCTGGCGCGACCTCGCCGCGGGCGGGGGGTATGCCTTCTCGGTCTACTACAACATCGGGCGCGACGGGGAGATCATGAAGCGCCGGCCCGCGTGGAACCGCGTTCGCGCCGACGGCAAGCCGTACGACCGGGCCCTGTGCTACCACTCCGGCGTCGCGGAGGCGTACCTCTGGCCGATGATCCGCGAGATCATGGACCGCTACCGGCCGGCGGGCTTCTGGTTCGACGGCTCGTGCTTCACCGTGCAGCTCTGCTACTGCGACACGTGCCGCCGGCGTTTCCGCCGCGAGACGAAGCTCGACGCCCCGAAGGGCCCGTCGGAGAAGGGCTGGGGCCGCTACCACGAGATGCAGCGCCGGGTCTACCGCGAGCTGATCGCCAAGACGGCGGCGATGATCCACGCCAGGGACGCGAACTGCCTGGTGGCCTTCAACTGGGCGTACTCCCTGCGCATGCCCGAGACCCCGCCGAAGGGCATCGACTACCTCACCGGGGACATCGGCGACCGCGTCGAGGGCCTCTCGCCCGAGGCGCACTGGTACGACTCGCTCGACCGCCCGTTCGACCTGATGACGAAGATCCACACGCGCTATCCCGTGGGCGGCTCGAACCGGACGCGCACCGCCCCCAAGCCGCGCGAGCAGGTCGAGCAGGAGATGGCCGTCATCGTCGCCAACGGCGGGCGCTACTTCGCGTGGGACAACCCGACGCCCACGAGCGGGCTGGCGCCGGATCGCATGGCCTTCCTCGCCCGCGTCGTCGCGCCGTTCCTGCGGGCGCGGCGGGCCTGGTGCCTCGGCTGGCGGCGGGCGCCCGACGTGAGCCTGCTGTACAGCGCCGCGGCGCACTACGCCGTCACCGACGCGCGCCCGGCGTCCTTCAGCCGCCGGGACAACCGCATCGAGGGCGCCACCGACTGGCTGAGGCGGCTGCACCTCAACTACGAGATGATCTCCGACGACCGCCTCGCCGCGGGGGACATCCGCAGTGGGCTGCTCCTTGTCGAGCACCCCAAGGTGCTCACGCCGAAGGCCTGTGAGCACCTCGCCGCGTGGGTCAAGGGCGGCGGGAAGCTCCTCATGACGGGCATGGGCGTTGCGCGGGCCACGCTGCGGGAGGAGGTCTTCGGCATCGCGGCGGCCGAGGGCCCCGCCGGCGGCGAGCCGCTGACGGTCCGCCTCGACGGCGGGGCGCACCGCTTCGAGCACTGGCTGTTCCGCCTGCGGCCGGCGAAGGCCCGCACGCTGCTGGACGTCACCGACGCGAAGGGCCGCACGCATCCCCTCCTGACGCGGCACCGCTGCGGCAAGGGGACGGCGTACGGCGTGCCCATCCCGCTGCTGTCGCGGCATGGCCGCAACGTCGTGCCGCCGGCGCTGGTACGGGCCGTCTTCGAGGCGGTCCTGCCGGCCGGGGAGCGGCGGCTGGCGACGGACGCCCCCGAGAGCGTCGAGGTCGTCCTGCGCCGCAAGGGCGGGGCGTTCGCCTGCCACATGGTCAACCTGGCGCGGGGCAGGATCGAGTCGCTCCGCGTCAACCGGCGCGAGTACCGGCGGATCACGCGGATCCCGCCCGTGCCCGCCAGCCGGGTGTGGCTTCGCCTGCCGCGGCGGCCCGCGACGGTCCACGTCGAGCCCGGCGGGCGGCGCGTCGCGGACTGGCGTTATGCCGACGGGCGCCTGGAGGTCCGCGCCCCCGGCTTCGCCATCCACCAGGTCGTGGTGGCCGAGCCGCCCGAGCCGTAGGACGCAGTCGCCGAGGGCCGCATGCCCCGGCATGCCGCCCGTGCCGCTGATGCCCCGCACCGAATGGCTCGCCCTACGGCTGGGCCTTTGCCTTCTTACGCTTCTGGCCCTTGGGCCTCTTGCGGCGCTTGCCGCCGCCGAGCGGGCCGTTCGTCGGCAGGACCGGCGCGGGGAGCTTCTTCAGGATCTCGTCGAAGCGCTTCTTGATGCCCACGACGGCCGGGTCTCTCGAGTCGGTGACCTCCCGGTAGCCCGTGCCGTCGCGGCTCGTGCCGCAGTCGTACAGGCGACCATAGTGCAGCGGCGAGTTGTCCTCGAGCAGCCAGCGCTTCGTGCGGAGGATCCGCCGGTCGCCGAGGAAGGCGAAGCACCACTCGCGGCCGGGGGACTTCTCGCCGCGCAGCAGGGGGGCGAAGCTGCGGCCGTCGATGGGGCGGTCGGTGGGCAGCTTCGCGCGGGCGAAGTCCGCCAGCGTGGGCATCACGTCGCTCGTGTCGCACAGCTCGCCGGTCGCGCCGGCGGGTTGGACGATGCCGGGGGCGTTGACGATCATCGGCACGCGTGCCCCCAGCTCGGTGGGTTGGCCCTTGCCCTCCCCGCCCGTGCCGTTGTCGCCGGTGAAGAACACGACCGTCCGCCCGCGCAGCTTCAGCTTCTCCAGCGCCGCGACGATCCGCCCGACGAGCGTGTCCACGTACTCCACGTTGGCCTGGAAGTTCTTCTGCCTGTCGTTCCGGAAGTGGTCGTCGCCGCCCTTCGTCGTGTCGGGCGTGGTGTAGAACGGCCCGTGCGTCAGGGCCATCGGGTAGTAGATGAAGAACGGCCGGTCCTTGTTCCGCGTGGCGAAGTCGATCACGAAGTCGGTGAAGATGTCCGGCCCGTAGTCGTCGGGCTTCGTCGGGCGGTACCTGGCGTTCTGGATGATCGAGGGGTGCCAGTAGCGGCTGGTCTTGCCGCCCTTGGCGCCCTCCCACCCGCCGGCGTGCTCGACGCCGGGCGGCAGGTTGTGCTTGTAGGCCCACATGCAGTACTCGTCGAAGCCCGTCTCGCGGACCAGCGTGGGCACCTTGCCGGAGAGCTGCCACTTGCCCGCCAGGGCCGTCGCGTAGCCCGCGCGCTTCAGCATCTGCGCGAAGGTGAAGTGGTTGGTCATGTCCTCCTCGGGGCTTCCCCGCTTGGGCCCGCCCCGCCGGCCGGCGAAGTGGTGCACCTTGTTGTGGCAGGCGTACTGCCCCGTCATGATCATCACCCGCGTGGGATGGCAGATCGGGGCCGTGTAGCACGTCCGGAAGAGCACGCCGCCTCGCGCGAGCGCGTCCAGGTGGGGGGTTCTGTGCTTCCGGTGCCCGTAGCAGGCGAGCTCCTTGGCGCCGAGGTCGTCGGCCATCACGACGATGAAGTTGGGCTTGTCGCTCTTCCTCGCCGCTCGGAGCCAACGCGGCGCGGCCGCCATCGCCGCGCCCGCGCCGATCGTCCGGAGGAAGGCCCGCCGGCCCATCGCGCCGGCCCGATCCGTCGTCTGTCTCTGGTGCATGGTGCGCTCCTTGTCTCGTGGTTTGGCGTCGTTACTCGGCCGGCTCGATGAGCAGGTCCCTGCCGCGCGGCGTGATCTTCAGCGGCACGAGGCCGGGCTCCGTGCGGAACGGCGCCGTGCGGTCGTTGCCGAAGAAGCCGCTGCACCATTTGCCGTCGTGCCCGCGGAAGAACGTCCCGTGCCCGCCGTGGGGGACGGCGACGCGGCGCTTCGTCGGCTTGCCCCCGCGGCGCCCGGGCTTGCAGGCCTGTCTGCACGGGCCGCGGCCCCTCATTCTGTCTCTCCTGCTCGCCTGCCGGGCGCCTTACCATATGCGAAGGACACGGCACCGCGGCGACACGCCGCGGCTCTGTCCGAGTGCCTGTTGAGCATCCTTCGGGCATCCGGTCCGAGGAACCCGGAGGCCGCTTCGCGCGGGCCTCCGTGCCCGGTTCCTGGTTCCCGGTTCCTCTCTCAGTAGTGCACCTTCCCGACCTTGAGCTTGAGCTGGCGTTTCATGTTGACCATCAGGACGGCCCCGGCCATCGAGAGCAGCTTGCACTCGGCCGTGTCGGCGCGGCTGGTGAGGACCACCGGGGCGCTGGCGCCGACGAGCAGGCCGATCTGGCGCTTCCCGCCGAGGTAGACCAGGGCCTTGGAGAGCATGTTCCCGGCCTCGATGTTGGGCACGAGGAGGATGTCGGCCTGCCCGGCGACCTCGCCGGTGAGCTTCTTGTGCTCGGCCGCACGCGGGCTGACGGCGTTGTCGAGGGCGAAGGGGCCGTCCACGACGCACGGCGGGATGTACTGGCGGCGGTCGGCCATCTTCGCCAGCACGGCGGCGTCCACCGTGGCGGGCATAGCGGGGTTGACCAGCTCGACGGCCGCCAGGACGGCCACCCGCGGCTCCGCGACGCCGAAGTGCCGCGCCAGGAACACCGCGTTGAGCAGGATGGCGGACTTGGCCTCCAGGTCCGGCGCGATGTTCATCGCCCCGTCGGTGACGAAGACGAACCGGTCCAGCTCGACGGCCTCGACGATGAACACGTGGCTCATGATCGAGCCCGTCCGCAGGCCGTGCTCCTTGTGCAGCACGCCGCGGAGGAAGTCGTCGGTGTGGATGAAGCCCTTCATGAGGATGTCGGCCTGGCCTTCGGAGACCATGCGCGTGGCGGCCGCCACGGCCCGCAGGTCGTCCGGCTCGTTCACGACGGCCGCGCCGGAGAGGTCCGTGCCGACGGACGCGGCGATGTCGCGGATCTGCTCCTCGTCGCCGACGAGGACGGTCTCGGCGATGTTCCGCCGCAGCGCCTCGGGGACGGCCTCGATGACGGCGGCGTCGTGCCCGCAGGCGACGGCGATCTTCCGCAGCGGCTGGGGCTCCACGAGGGCGAGCATCTCGTCGAAGTCTCTCATGGATCGGCCTCCTTCGAGCGGTCGGGTCCCGGATGTCGTGCTCGAGCCGCTGGCAGACTACCGGCGCGGCGCGGGCGTTTCCAGCAGGGATGCCGGCAGGGGGGCTCGTGCAGGCGTCCGGGCGCCGCCGCGGCGAAGCGCGTCTTCTTGCGGATGGCGAGGCGGCTGCGGCGGTCGAGGATCGCCTTGCCGCCGGCGGGCGCCGCGCGCGGAGGTCTTGCGGACCGCCGCGGCGGGCGGCATCATGGGCGGGTCGGTCGGGCGCGGGGTCCGGGCGGGGGCCTGCGCGGCCGGTCACGTCTTCCGGAACGAAAGGCAGGCGGACGATGGGAATCCCCCCCGTGCAGCTTCCGCCACCCGGTCCGGCCCCGGTGCTGCCGCCGGCGACGGGCGAGGGCAGGCACTTCTACCAGGAGACCGGCTGGCGCCTGGGGGCGCTGGGGATCTGGGTCGCCCTGGCGTCGGCGCTGGTCGGCGTGCTCGCCCTGGTCGGCTGGCTGACCGAGCCGCTGGCCTTCCGGTGGAGAGGCCTGCAGGCCCTCCTGTCGTCGATGCTGCCGCTGGCGCTGATGATGCCGGCGATGGTGATGATCCTGGCGGCAGGGGGCGTGGACCTCTCCGTCGGCTCCGTGGCGGCCCTGGCGTCCGTGGTGGCCGCGGTGCTCATGGAGCGCACGGGGATGGGCTTCGGCCCGGCCGTGGCGGTGGCGCTGCTGGCCGGCGGCGGCATCGGCCTGCTGAACGGCCTGCTGGTGGGCGCCGTGCGGATCCACTCGGTCCTCGTCACGCTGGGCGTGATGATCGCGGCGAGGCACGTGGGGTACCTGCTGACGGACGGGCGGAGCATCTACATCGGCGCGGGGGCCGCCGGCGCCCTGCCCGGCTCGACCGTCGTCTTCTGGGCGCCGTTCGTCGTGGTCTTCGCGGGGGCGATCGCCCTGGTGCAGTTGACGCCGCTGGGCCGCCGCCCTGCCCCCGGCCCGCCGGCCCGGCGCGAGTCGCCCGTCGCCCGGGCCTTCTACGTCGGCGCGCCGTACGTCCTGTCCGCACTGATGGCCGCCCTGGCCGGGATCGTCTGGCTCGTCCGGATGAGGACGGGCGGCCCCACGATGGCGATGGGCTACGAGGCGGAGGTGCTCCTGGCCGTCACGATTGGCGGGACGGCGTTGGGAGGCAGATTCGGCACGGTCCTCGGCGGACTGGTGGGCGTCTTCTTCGTCGGCCTCCTGCGCCACCTGCTCGTCCTGAGGGGCGCCAGCGGGTTCCTGACAGGCCTGGTCCAGGGCAGCGCCCTGCTGGTGTTCGCCGTGACGCTGAAGCTGTACTACTGGATCGTCGAGCGGGTGTACCAGGGCTCGCGGGCCCGGCGGGCCGCCGCGTGACGCCCGCCCGCGGCAGGGGGGCTCAGGCGGCGCCGCGCTTGAGCCGCTGGCGGTAGTAGTCGAGGACGACGGCCGCCACGATCACCGCCCCGGTGATCAGGCGCTTGGTGGGGTCCTTGGCGCCGGCCTGGATGAGCCCCGCGCCGAGCACGGCGATGATCAGCACGCCGAGGAAGCTCCGCACGACGTTGCCGCGCCCGCCCATGAGGCTCGTGCCGCCGATGACGACGGCGGCGATGGTGTCCAGCTCGAAGCCGCTGCCGGCGTTGGGGCTCGCCCCCTCGGCGCGGGAGACCTGCATCACGCCGGCCAGCGAGGCCAGCAGCCCGCACAGGGCGAAGACCATCACCTTCACGCGGGGCACCCTCACGCCGCACAGCCGGGCGGTCTCCTCGTTGCTGCCGACGGCGACGACGTGCCGCCCGAAGACCGTTCGCGTCAGGACCAGGTGCCCCAGGGCGACCGTCGCGACGGCGACGACGAACGGCAGGGGCAGGACCCACAGGCGGGCGGCGGCGATCCACTCGATGCGCGAGCCGATGGTCACCGTCCGCGAGTCCAGGACGATCATCGTCGCGCCGCGGCCGATCTCCAGCATGCCCAGCGTGACGATGAAGCTCGGCAGGCGCCACCGGACCGTCACGAGCCCGTTGAAGAGCCCGCAGAGCAGCCCGACGCCGAGGCACGCCGCGATGCCCAGCGCCACCGGCTGGGCGAGCCCGCCGCCGGCCCGCGGCGCCACCAGCACGCCCAGCACGCCGCTGCCGAGGGCCAGCACCGACCCGACCGACAGGTCGATCCCCGCGACGATCAGCACGAAGGTCATGCCCACCGCCGCGATCGTCGCGTCGGGCACCTGGCTGGCGATCATCTGGAAGCTGGTCCGGGTGAAGAAGTGGTCGGTCCACAGGGAGAAGAAGAGGATCAGCCCGCCCAGCACGGCGAGCATGCCGACGTACTCGGCCAGCGCCGCCGTCACCGTGCCGCGCGCGGGCAGCAGGGCGCGAAGCCCCGCGTCGTGGCTCGCCCGGGCGGGAGTCATTTGAGCTGCTCGGCCGTGATCAGGTCGACCGGGGTCTCCTTGTCCGCCGGGGTCGCCTTGCCGCCCAGAATCTCCAGGGCGTACTCGATGCCGAAGGCGGCGATCTGGTCGGCGTGCTGGTCGATCGTGCACAGGACGCGCCCGTCCTTCATGAGCTGCTGCACGGCCGAGATGTTGTCGTAGCCCACGACGAGCACGTCGTCGAGCCTCCCGACCGTCTTGAGCGCCGAGACCGCCCCCAGGGCCATGCTGTCGTTGGCGCACAGGACGGCCTTGAGGTCCGGGTTCTGGGTGATGATGCCCCCGACGACCTTGCGCGCGGGCTCGGTCTCCCAGTAGCCGCTCTGGGACGAGACGATGACCATGCCGGCGGCCTTCATGGCGTCCTCGAAGCCGAGCTTCCGCTGGATGCCGTTGAAGGCGTTCGGGCGCCCCTCGACGATGGCGACCTTGTCGCCCTTGGTCAGCTTCGCCGCCAGGCACGCACCGGCCAGGCGGGCGCCCCGGCGGTTGTCCGGGCCGACGAACGGGATCGTCACGCCCTTGTCCGCCAGCACGCCGGCGTCGAACTTGTTGTCGATGTTCACCACGACGATGCCCGCGTCCAGGGCCCTCTTGCAGACGGGCACGATGGCCTTCGAGTCGGCCGGGGCGATCACGATCGCGTCCATCTGCTGGGCGATCATGTGCTCGACGATCGTCATCTGCCGCTGGACGTCCTGCTCGTCCTTGATGCCGTTGCAGACCAGCTCGTACGTCCCCGCGCGGGCCTGCTGGTGCGCGCGGGCCCCGTCCTCCATCGTCTTGAAGAACTCGTTGGCCAGCGACTTCATGACCAGCGCGATGCGCGGCTTCTTGGCGCCGCCGGGCGCGCCGGAGGGCTCGTCCTTCCCGCAGCCGCTCGGCAGGCCCCCGGCCACGCACAGCGCGGCGATCAGCGATCCCGCAGCGAACCGTCTCCTCATGATGATTCTCCTATGTCGGCGGCCGGGCTTGGCAGGCATGCGGGCCGTCAGTCGCTCTCGATGGCGATCCGCGACCAGTACGCAGCCTCCCAGCTCCAGCCGTTCGCGCGGTTCTCCAGCTCCAGCTTGACGCTCCTGCCGGCGAACGGCGACAGGTCCACCTCGACGGCCAGCCAGCCGCCCTTCGCGGTCGACTTGGCGACGAGCTGCTTGTGAAGCTCCTTGCCGTCGGCCTTGACGGCGAGCACCCAGTCGCCGCGCGGGTGGTGGCCCACGCCGAGCACGAGCTTCGGCTTGCCCGCCGGCACGGGGACCTCGCGGCTGAGGGTGCACGGCTTCTCCGTGCTCATGGGGTGGGTCACCAGGACGTTCTTCCGCCCGCCCAATTCGCCCCGCAGGCCGGGCTCCATGTCGCTTCCGCACTCGCCGACCTTCCAGCCGGGGGCGAACTTCGCGACGGCCTCGGCGATGTCCACCTTGCCGGCGGCGACACCGCTTCGCCGGCGCGCCGGGGCAGGCGCCTTGATCTTCGCCCTCTCCGCCTCGGTGAACTTGCTCCCGGCCGCGGGGCCGGGCTCCCAGCACTGCTCCAGCTTGCCCGGCTTGGGCTCGCGGACGGGGACGACGAAGACCTCGCTGCCGTCGTCGGCCTTCTCGACGCGCCCGCCCTCGGCCAGCACCGCCTGGCGGACCAGCTTCGTGCAGACCTCGATGAGCCGGGGGAACGTGTAGGGCGTGTGGCTGAACTTGCCCTTCGGGTCGATCGCCGAGGTGAACCGCGGGGGGAGCTTCTCGAAGCCGATCGTCGTGAACAGCACGCCGCCCGCGCTGGAGGGGTTGCAGTCGCTGTCCTGCCCGCAGCGGGTGGAGATCACGATCGTCGCGTCGGGGTCGCCCCGGCCGTACAGCAGCCCCATCACGATGTACGCCCCGTTGATCTTCGCGTCGATGTTGAACTCGCCCTTGGGGCCGCTGCACGAGAACCGCCGGTAGGCCGGGTTCAGGTGGTACTTCTCGTTGATCCGCTGCCAGGTCTTCTCCCAGTCGGCCGGCTCGGCGGCGTACCAGCGGAGCACGTCGGAGATGCACTCGTGGTACTGGCTGCCGGGGGGGATGCACTTGAGCCCCGCCCGGACGATCTTCACCATGTCCGTCTCGAAGAACGCCTCGGCGTACATGCCGCCGACGAACTGCCCGCCGTAGACGCCGTCGCCGTAGTTCATCAGCCGCCCGAAGACCTCGCCCAGCTTGATCGCGAAGTTCGGCAGCCCCGGGGCGATCAGCCCGGAGTAGTCCGCCTCGATCTGGTAGTCGATGTCGTCGGCGTGGCGGTTGAACCGCGGGTGCCCCGAGTCCGGCGGGGCGATGCCCTTCCGCAGGTTGTCCCGCCCGTTGCGGTTGGCGTGCCACAGCGGGTAGCCGCTGTTGGCGAAGTCGATCCCCGCCTGGCGGATCGGGGCGTCCAGCCCGTAGACCTCCAGCGTTCGCAGGAACGTCATCTCCACGTAGATGTCGTCCTGGCGGAACTGGTTGATCATCCCCGGCCGCCACGTCGGCATCCGGTCGGCAGGGATGATCTTGCCCTTCCACTTGAACTCCGTCGGCGCCCCCCAGCCGACGCCCGCCATCTGCCCCACCCAGCCGGCCTTCATCCGGCTGACGTACTCCCGGACCGCCAGCCGGCGGACCTTCTCTCCGCCCGCGGCCGCACAGGCCCACACCAGGACCGCCGCGCACGACCATCCCGCCAGAAGCGCTCGCTTGGACATGGCTGACTCCTTCCGCAAGCTGCGGCCTACCTTACCCTCCCCTCCCGCCGGATGGCAACAGCGTTTCCCTCCGCCGCCCGGCGGGGTGTGCGACGGCCTTTCCGGGCAGTGGAAGCCGTCGCACACAGAGCGGTAGAGGGTGGAGAGGAGGAAGGAGACGCAACCGGGCTGGGCTTCCCCACGAACGGTGGGCGCGCCGAGAGGCCCCGCGACGGCCCGCCGGCGGCTCGGCCGGGTGCGAACGCGCCGTTGCGCGACACTTTTCGTGCCTTTCGGCGGAATTCTCACGCCCCCAGCCGCCCCGCGAAAAACGGCCATAAGTCTAGATCGATTGTGTCAGAACTGTCCAATCCTGGGGCTCTCCGGAGGGCCCGAAATCGAGCTAACTGCTTTTACAACAATGACTTAGCATTGTACAGATTTTGGACATTCAGCCCCTTTTTGGACAATCAGCTCCG
>CAZXOC010000204.1:0-13743 GCA_964642165.1 uncultured Planctomycetaceae bacterium
ACGGCGCGGCGTAGTGCGTCCAGACGTTCTCCTCGTTGCGGCAGGCGAGGTACCACCGGAAGCACTCGCGTCGGTAGCGGTCGGGGTGCTTCTTCGCGTCGGCGGCGACGAGGGCCTTCTGCCTGTCCGGCGGCAGGTCGGCGAATTGGCGCGGCGTCATCCGCCGCTCGACGAGCGAGACCTCCGGCAGGGCCGTCGCCTTGGCGCCGTAGTCCAGGTAGCCCTTCACGAAGATCTTGGGGAAGAAGATGCCCGCCGTCTTGCCCTTCATGTCGGCGATGAGCCAGTACCGCTGCCCGGGCGCCGCGTCGATCCAGGCGCCGCGGTAGTGCACGCCCTCCATGCCCGCCACGGAGGCGTACGAGCTGTCCTTGCCGATCTTCGGCGGCCGCGTGGGATCGGCCTGGCCGAACCGCAGCCGGCGGCGGTAGGCGATCCACGGCCCGCGCTCCAGGTTGGTCGTGATCTTGAGCACCTTGCCGCGCCCGGCGGGCCCGGCGGTGAGGAACGTGGCGACGTTGTCGGGGTGGTCCCAGCCGGCGTGAGCGTTCTCGAAGCGCCCGTTGACGTTGACGGGCGGGCCCCACTGGGCGGGCTCGGGCTCGTCGCCGTACTCGGGCGGCTGCCACTCGGCCTCCTGGCGGATCGTCTCGACGATCCGCTTGCTGAGGACCGCCCGCGCCCGCTCGGTGGGGTCGGTGAACTCCTTCATCCACCCGCCGGGCTTCTTGGGGTCGGCCAGGTCGATGCATCGCAGCCTGGCCGACAGGCCCGCGCCGCGGCGCTCGACGCTGCCGTAGATCGCCACGTGCACGGCGAGCGTGTCGGCCATGAGCTTCGTGACCTTCTTCGGGTCGGTCGCGACGGGCAGGGCCTGGACGACCTCGCGTGTCTCCAGCCCGCTGAGCACCTCGAACTGGCCGTGCCGCCGCAGGCGGACGCGGATCGTGTCGGCGAGCTTCTGCCCCGCCGCCGCCGGCGAGGAGGCGAAGTCGAAGACGGCCACGTAGACCTTCTTCGGGGCCTCGGCGGGCTTGGGCGCGGCGGCCGGGGCGAACGCCGCGGCGGCGACCGGCACCCACGCAACGAGGATGCGGCGGGCGGACTTCATGTGACGGCTCCTGGCTGCGGTTCGTCCGGGCCCCATTCTACCTCGGCGACCCCGCGGGTGCATGCGCGGCGCGGACGGCCGCCGGCGGCGCGAGGACCTTTCGCTTCCCGGGCCGTCCACATATGATGGAGATCGAGCGCGCCCCCATCGCAAAGGAGAAACCCGATGAAGACCGCCATCCTCCTCGCCGCCGTATCGTGCCTGCTGCTGGTCGTCTGCGACGCGCAGGCCCGGCGCCCGCAGCCGGTCTCGAAGGACACCGCCGCCGTGGCCGAAGGGGGCAACGCCTTCGGCTTCGACCTGTACGCCAGGCTCGCCGAGAAGAAGGGCAACCTGTTCTTCTCGCCGAGCAGCATCCACACGGCGCTGGCCATGACCTATGCCGGCGCCCGGGGCGACACGGCCAGTCAGATGGCCGGAACGCTGCACTACGAGCTGGAGGGCCGGCGGCTGCACCCGGCCTTCAGCAAGCTGATCCAGCAGCTCAACAACCCGCGACTGGACCGCGAGAAGAAGCCCGCCTACGAGCTGATCGTCTCCAACGCCCTCTGGGGGCAGAGGGGCTATCCGTTCCGGGACAGCTTCACCAACCTGGCCCAGGCCAGCTACGAGGCCGGCCTGGAGCAGATGGACTTCGCCCGCCAGCCCGAGCCCAGCCGCGTGCGGATCAACGACTGGGTCGCCGAGAAGACCAGGCAGAAGATCAAGGACCTCATCCCGCGGGGGTGCATCACGCCCCTGACGCGGCTGGTGCTGACGAACGCCATTTACTTCAAGAGCAACTGGGCGCAGAAGTTCCAGAAGCGTGCCACGCGGGACGAGGCGTTCCGTCTCGCCCCCGGGCGGAGCGTCCGCGCGCCGATGATGCGCCAGCAGAAGCGCCACCGCTACATGGAGAGCTCGCTCCTCCAGGCGCTGGAGCTGCCGTACCGCTTCCACGACCTGTCGATGGTGGTCCTGCTGCCGCGGAAGGTCGCCGGCCTCGCCGCGGTGGAGAAGGCCCTCGGCGCGAAGGCCCTGGCCGGCTGGCTCGCGCAGCTCCGGCCGGTGAGCGTCGAGGTGACGCTGCCGAAGTTCAAGTACACCAGCCAGTTCGAGCTGGCCCCCACGCTGAAGTCGATGGGCATGGCCGATGCCTTCTCCGGGCGGGCGGACTTCAGCGGCATGACGACGGCGGAGAAGCTGTTCATCTCGAACGTGATCCACAAGGCGTTCGTCGCGGTGGACGAGGAGGGCACCGAGGCGGCGGCCGCCACCGCCGTGATCATGCGCGCCACCGGCATGATACGGCAGCCGGAGCGGCCGAAGGTCTTCAAGGCCGACCACCCGTTCCTCTTCCTCATCCGCCACCGGGCAAGCGGCGCGATCCTCTTCGTCGGCCGCGTCGCCGACCCGACGAAGTCCTGAGCGGCCGGCCGGGTCAGGGCCTCCGCGCGGGCGCCCCGGAGCGGATCGTGACGCCGGTGGCGACGAGGATGAAGTACGCCATGGCCGCGAACGGCAGCCAGGGCAGCTCGCCGGTCAGCGCGAACGGCGTCGCGGCGACCATGCCCAGGGCGCCCGTCGTGCCCGCCACGAGCGCCGTCGTCCACGCGCCGTGCCGCCGCAGCGCCAGCAGCAGCAGGGGGAAGGCGGCTCCGCAGACCAGGACCAGCGCCAGGCAGAGCCGGTAGCGCAGGTCGGACCCCGGCCGGAACAGCGCCAACGCCGCAAACGCCGCCAGGCACAGCGCGGGGCCCGGTGCGGCGAGAAGGAGTCTCGTGGCGAAGCGTCGCCCGCCCATGGCCGCGCAGGCGAGCGCCCCGGCCTGGCAGGCCAGCAGGACGAAGCACAGCGTCCAGGGGGCGTTGTGGCGGATGTGGGACGCGCCGCCTTCGAGCCAGCGCCGCGCCGGCAGCAGCATGGCCACGACGCACAGCAGCGCCGCCAGGACGGTGACGGCCAGCACGGCGACGGCGGAGAGGCGGGAGGTGCCCCGGGCCGGCGGCTGGCCGAGCGCGGCGTACGACTCCGGCGGGTCCATCCCGGCGAGCACGGCCTGGATGTCCGACCGGGTCGGGGGCGAGCCCGCGTGCTCGGCCAGCGCCTCCTCGATGTGCGATTCCACGTCGCGGAGGATCTCGGCGCGGCTGACGACGTCGAGGTTGCCCAGGTGCGAGGCGACGCGGCGGAGGTGGTCGTCGATCGCGGAACGGATCGCCTGGGGCTCAGCCACGGCGCTCCCCCTGCCCGGGGGCATCCCACAGGGCGTCGACCAAGCCGCCGGGCGAAGGCGACCGCCGCACCCGCAAGCACCTCTCCATCCGCCGTTGCGTGATCCGCGACTTCATGCGACGACTCCGGACCGCATGGTACGTCGTTCCGCACCGGGGCCTCAAGTTCGGAAGGCCGCCCCGGGTCGTGTCGCGCGGCAGGAAAGGCCCGCCGCGCCGAAGAACCCGCGCGCGGGCAGGCCGGTTAAAAAGAGTGCGCCATACAACGGCGCCGTGTGCTAGAATCCGCCGCCGAGGTCCCTATTCCAGCCGAAGGTGTCGAGGAAATGCTGAGAAAACAACGGACGAATCGCACGTGGACGAGCGGCGTTGGGCTCCTGACGGTCGCCGGCATGGCGGCTGCGCTCTGGGCGGCACCGGCCGCCGGGGCGACCTACCGGTCGCCGTACGACGTGGCCTACTCGCCGGACGGCAAGCTGCTGGCGGTGAGCGACCACACGGCGGGGTGCGTGGCCTTGCTGAACGCCGCCGACGGCAAGGTCGTCCGGCAGGTGGATCTGAAGGGCCGCCCCGCGGGGCTCGCCTGGGCGCCGAAAGGCGACCGCCTGTACGTCGCCGAGATGGGCGCGAGCGGCGTCGCCGAGGTGGACGTCAAGGCGGGCAAGGTGGTGCGCCGCCTCCCGGCCGGGCGCTACGTCGCCGACGTCACGCTCGTGCCGAAGCGCAAGCTCCTGCTGGCGGCCAACAGCGGGCGGCACAGCGTTTCGGTGCTGGACCTGGCCGGCGGCAAGGAGAAGGCCCGCATCGGCGTGCTGTACGAGCCGCGGGACATCGCCGTGACGCCGGACGGGTCGCTGGCGCTGGTGGCCAACCTGCTGCCCGTCGGCGACGCCTCCAAGGCCACCCAGTCCGTCTGCATCAGCGTCCTTGACCTGAAGGCCCTCCGGAAGGTCAAGGACATCAAGCTGCCGAGCGGCTGCACGCTGCTGCGCGGCGTGGTCGTCTCGCCGGACGGCAAGTGGGCCTACGCGGTGCACACGCTCGGGCGTTTCACGCTGCCGACGACGCAGCTCGACCGCGGCTGGGTCAACACGAACGCCGTCAGCGTGATCGACCTGCAGAAGCGGGAGCACTACGCCACGTGCCTGATGGACCGGCTGACGGAGGGCGCCGCCGACCCGTGGGGTCTGGTGATCGCCGCGGACGGCAAGACGGCCTGGACGACGCTGTCGGGGGTCCACCAGCTCGGCAAGCTCGACCTGGAGAGCCTGCACCTGCTGATGGACGGCAAGGACATCCCGAAGGACAAGCCCACGCCGGACGGCACGCCGAGGCACCTTTCGGCGATCTGGCTGGAGATCAAGAAGGACGCGTCCCAGCGGGCCCTGCTGTGCAACGACCTGGCGGCGCTGTACGGCGCGGGGCTGCTGATCCGCACGCGCCTGGGCTGCAAGGGCCCGCGGGGCGTGAGCCTCTCGCCGGACGGCAAGCGGCTGGCGATCGCCGCCTACTACACCGGCAGCGTGCTGCTGGCCGAGGCCGACACCGGGAAGGTCGTCGCGAGCGCCCCGCTGGGCAAGCAGCCGGAGATGGATCCGGTCCGGCGCGGCGAGCTGGCCTTCCACGACGCGACGCAGTGCTTCCAGCACTGGCTGACCTGCGCGACGTGCCACCCCAGCGGGCGGGCGGACGCGCTGAACTGGGACCTGCTCAACGACGGGATCGGCAACCCCAAGAACACCAAGTCGCTGGCCTGGTCGCACAAGACCCCGCCGTCCATGGCGCGCGGCGTCCGCACCAGCTTCGCCGTGGCGTCCCTCGCGGGGTTCCGGTTCATCCTCTTCCGCGAGCCGGAGCCGGACGACGTCGAGGCGGTCAAGGAGTACATCAAGAGCCTCCAGCCGCCCAAGAGCCCGTACCTCACGCCCGACGGCAAGCTCACCACCAAGGCGCAGGAGGGCAAGGCGATCTACGAGAGCGCCGAGACGGGCTGCACCACCTGCCACCCGGGCCCGCTGCACACGGACCTCAAGGCCTACAACGTGGGCACGCGAGGCGACCTGGACCGCGTGGACACGTTCGACACGCCCACGCTGATCGAGCTGTGGCGCACCGCCCCGTTCCTTCACGACGGGGCGGCGAAGAACATCCGCGAGGTCCTCACCACCTCCAACAAGGGCGACAAGCACGGCAAGACCAGCCACCTGACCAAGGAGCAGATCGACCAGCTCGCGGAGTACCTGCTCTCGCTGTAGGCCTTCTCGCCCCGGCGAGCACGGGCTGGGCGCGGGCTTGTGAAGTCGGGCGGCGACGCCTTCGCGCGTCGCCGTTCGTGCGAAAGGAGCCAACCGCATGCGGCAGGCCGAGCGGCAAGGCACGCGGATGCCGGTGGTCGCCGCCTGGCTGGCGATGTCGCTGTCGCTCCTGTGCACAAGCCGCCACGCCCCGGCGGCCGGCAGGTTCGCCCCGGCGCGCCGGCCCTCCCCGCTGGTCCGGCGCGCGCTGGCGGCCCTGGACGGCGCCGAGGAGATCGTCTTCGCCGTCCGCGCGTTCGGGCGCGACGGGCACTGGTACGCCAACTTCGGGCACCACTCCCGCAACGGCGACGCCATGCAGTACGGCCGCGACGGTGGGAAGCTCTGCCGCCTGAACCTGCGGACCGGCCAAGTCACGACGATCCTCGACGACCCCGGCGGCGGCGTCCGCGACCCCTGCGTGCACTACGACGGGGGGAAGATCCTCTTCTCGTACCGCAAGGCGGGCAGCCGGCACTACAAGCTGCACGAGGTCCGCGCCGACGGCGGCGGCCTGCGCCGGATCACGACGGGCGAATCCGACGAGATCGAGCCGATCTACCTGCCCGACGGCGACCTGATGTTCTGCAGCTCCCGGTGCAACCGGTTCGTGCAGTGCTGGTTCACGCAGGTGGCGATCCTCTACCGCAGCGGGCCCGACGGCGAGGACGTCCGCCCCGTCTCGGCCAACATCGAGCAGGACAACACGCCCTGGATGATGCCCGACGGGCGCGTGCTGTTCATGCGCTGGGAGTACGTGGACCGCAGCCGCGTGCGGTACCACCACCTCTGGACCGTCAACCCCGACGGCACGGGGCAGATGGCCTTCTTCGGCAACATGCACCCCGGCACGGTCATGCTCGACGCCAAGCCCATCCCCGGCACGAACCGGGTGGTGAGCATCTTCTCCCCCGGGCACGGGCGAAAGGAGCACGCCGGGCGCCTCGCCGTGATCGACCCCGACGCCGGGCCGGACGAGCGCCGGTGGGTCCGCTACGTCGGGCGCGGCGGCAACTACCGCGACCCCTACCCGCTGGCCGAGGACCTGTTCCTGGCGGCAGAGAACAACCGGCTGCTCCTCGTCGACGCCGACGGGCGGACCGAAGCGATCCACACCGCGCCCGGGCGCGGCATGATGGCCCACGAGCCGCGCCCGCTGCGCCCGCGCCCGCGCGAGTTCGCCGTCCCCTCTCGCGTCAACGGCCGGAAGACGACCGGCCTGCTGATCCTCGCCGACGTGGCGCACGGCCGCCGGATGGACGGCGTGCGGGCCGGCGAGATCAAGAAGCTGCTCATCCTCGAGACGCTGCCCAAGCCGGTGAACTTCAGCGGCACGATGGAGCCGATCAGCCTCGGCGGGACGTTCACGCTGCCGCGGATCCTCGGCACGGTGCCGGTCGAGCCCGACGGCTCGGCGTACTTCGAGGTCCCGGCCCTGCGCCCGCTGTTCTTCGTGGCCCTGGACGACCGCGACCTGTCCGTCAAGCGGATGCAGAGCTTCGTGAGCGTCATGCCGGGCGAGACGACGGGCTGCTCCGGCTGCCACGAGCACCGCACCGAGAACGCCCGCCTGAAGGGCGACCTGATCGCCACGCGAAAGCCCCCGGCGAGGATCCAGCCGATCCGCGACGTGCCGGACGTGCCGGACTTCCCGCGCGACATCCAGCCGATCCTCGACAAGCACTGCGTGCGGTGCCACAACTACAAGCAGCCGCCCGCGGCGGGCCTCCCGCTGGTGGGCGCCCGAAGCGGGTGGTACTCCCACAGCTACTACGCCCTGATGTCGCGGGGGCTGGTCTCGCACGGGCGCGACGCCGACGGCAACAAGGCGCCGAGGACCATCGGCTCGGCCGCCAGCAGGCTGCTCCCGCACGTCAAGAAGCGCGTCTCGCCGCTCGAGTACGAGACGGTGCGGCTGTGGATCGAGTGCGGCGCGCCCTACCCGGGCACGTACGCGGCGTTGGGCAGCGGGATGGTGAAGCCCCGCGCGGACGCCGGCGTGCTTCAGCGGCGCTGCGCCGGCTGCCACGGGCGGGACGGGCGCCGCGGCGCTCGCTTCCAGACGCCCGAGGAGCTGCTCTACAACCTGACGGACGCGCCCCGATCGCCCCTGCTGCTTGCGCCCCTGGCCAAGGGCGCCGGCGGCTGGGGGCTGTGCAAGGGCCCGACGGGCCCGCGCGAGCCGCCCCGGCTCGTCCGGCCTCGGCGGAAGCTCGTGGCCGCACCCGTCGATCCGTTCGCGCGGGGCGACAAGGGCGGGCGCGTCGTGCCGCTCGTCCGGAAGCCGGCGAAGCCCGGGGAGGCCCCGGCGAGGGCCGTCGCTGCGGACCTCGTCTTCCGGACGACCGGGGACGCCGATTACCGCAAGCTCCTTGCCGGCGTGCGGGCGGCCAAGGACCAGCTCGACCGCATCACGCGGTTCGACATGCCGACCTTCCGCCCGAACGAGCACTACGTCCGCGAGATGAAGCGCTACGGCATCCTCCCGGCGAGGCTCGATGCCGGGAGGGACCGCATCGACCCCTACGCCACCGACCAGGCCTACTGGCGCAGCTTCTGGTACCGCCCGGCGGCGGAGTGACCCGGCGAGAACGCCCGCCCGCGGCGGTGTTTCACATAGGAACGCGCCCCGGGTGCGGTCGGGCGTTCGGCTGGTCGGGGCCGGTGCGGAACGGCGAGACGAGGATGCGCGTGACGAGGAGTCGTGTTCGGATGCGAAGTCTGTGGATCGCGGCGGTCGTTGTGGCGGCCGGTGGGGGCCGGCTCGCCGCGGCCCCGAAGCCGAAGGCCGCGCCGCCCAAGCCGCGCGCCCTGCGCCGGCCCGCGAACGCGCCGAGGCCCGCCGCCCGGGGCGCCGCGCTGCTTGCCAAGCACCTCGCCGGCGCGATGAAGGGAGGCGAGGAGGTCGTCTTCGCCGTCCGGGCGCGGGGGCAGGACCCGCACTGGTACGCCAACTTCGGGCACTGGAGCGCGGACCCGAAGCGGATGATGTACGGCCCCGGGGGGGCGCAGCTCTGCAGGCTCAACCTGCGCACGAGGAAGCTCACGGTCCTGGTGGACGACCCGAAGGGGAGCATCCGCGACCCGGCCGTGGACTACGACGGACGCAAGGTGCTGTTCGCCTACCGCCCCGGCGGGACGAGGCACTACAACCTCCACGAGATGGACGTTCCCCCGGGCGGCGGCAAGCCCGGCCCGATGCGCCGCGTCACGAACGGCGCGTGGGACGACATCGAGCCGTGCTACCTGCCGAACGGGGACATCGTCTTCTGCTCCTCGCGATGCAACCGGTGGGTGCAGTGCTGGCACACGCAGGTGGCGATCCTCCACCGCGCCGACGCGAACGGCGGGGGCGCCCGGGCGATTTCCAGCAACGTCGAGCACGACAACACCCCGGCCGTCCTGCCCGACGGGCGAATCCTCTACACCCGCTGGGAGTACATCGACCGAAGCCAGGTCGACTTCCACCACCTCTGGACGATCAACCCCGACGGCACGGCGCAGATGACGTTCTTCGGCAACATGCACCCGCGGATGCTGATGATCGACGCGCGGGCCGTGCCCCCTCGTCGCGGCTCGGGACGGGCCGGTTCGGGCCTCGTCGCGGCGATCTTCTGCCCCGGCCACGGGCGCAACGAGCACGTCGGCGACCTGATGCTCGTCAACCCGGACGCCGGCCCGGACGCCCGGGGCTGGGCGCGCCCGGTCCGCGGCTGCCCCCGCGCGGTGCGCGATCCCTACCCGTTCAGCGAGACGTGCTTCCTGGTGGCGCGCCGGGGCGAGCTGCTGCTGGTCGACGCGGCGGCGGGGCGGAACGAGGTGATCCACCGCCTCGCCGAGCCGCTGCGCCGGCGCGGGCTCGAGCTGCACGAGCCGCGCGCCCTGCGCCCGCGACCGCGCGAGCTGCTCCCGCCGCGGCGCGCCGATCCGGCCCAGCCGACGGGGCGCCTGATCCTGGCGGACGTCACCCACGGCCGCAAGATGGGCGGCGTGCGGCGCGGCGAGGTCCGCAAGCTGCTGGTGCTGGAGTCCCTGCCGAAGCCGGTGAACTTCAGCGGCGGGCCCGAGCCGCTGAGCTACCTCGGCACGTTCACGCTGGAGCGCGTGCTGGGGACCGTGCCGGTCGAGCCCGACGGCTCGGCGTACTTCGAGCTGCCCGCGGACCGCCCGGTCTTCTTCGTCGCCCTGGACGCCAACGACCTGTCGGTCAAGCGCATGCACAGCTTCACGAGCGTCATGCCGGGGGAGACGACCGGCTGCGCCGGCTGCCACGAGCCCCGCAACGAGACGCCGCGGCTGAACGGGCAGCTCGCCGCCTTGAAGCGCCCGCCGAGCACGATCCAGCCGTTCGAGGGCTACCCCGACGTGGTCGACTTCCCGCGCGACGTCCAGCCGATCCTGGACCGGCGATGCGTCACGTGCCACAACTTCGAGAAGCGCGCCGGCGGCGTCGTCCTCTGCGGCGACCGGGGCCCGAGATACTCCCACAGCTTCTGGCAGCTCTTCGCCCACGGCCAGGTCGCCGACGGCCGGAACGCCCTCGGCAACACCGCCCCGCGCGCCGTCGGCAGCGCCGCCAGTCCGCTCCTGCGGAAGATCGACGGCTCGCACCACGACGTGAAGCTCTCGCCGCGCGAGCGGCGGATGGTCTGGCTGTGGATCGAGAGCGGCGCGACGTACTCCGGCACGTACGCCTCGCTGGGCTCGGGCGCCACGGGGGTGGGCCTCTGGGGCGCCGGCGGGGCCATGCAGCGACGCTGCGGGCAGTGCCACTACGTCCCGCAGAAGGGCAAACGCCCGCCGAAGGGCATGATCGCCCTGCCGGCCGGACCCCACCCTCGCCGACCCGGCGGCGCGCCCCACGAGCGCTGGATCGGCAAGTACAAGCCGGCCGCCACGCGATCGATGCACGCGCTGGCGAACCTCACGCGCCCGGAGAGGTCGCCCGTCCTGCTGGCGGCGCTCGCCCGGCGCGCGGGCGGCTGGGCCGAACTCAAGCCCAACCCGCTGGACAAGGACGGCTCGCACTCGATCGTCTTCGAGAGCACGAGGGACCCGGACTACCGCAGGCTGCTGGCGGCGATCCGCGCCGGCAAGCAGCGGCTGGACCAGGTCAAGCGCTTCGACATGCCGGGCTTCCGACCCAACGAGCACTACGTCCGCGAGATGAAGCGCTACGGCATCCTGCCCACGTCGTATAATCCGGCGAGGCACCCCATCGACGTCTACGAGACCGACCAGGCGTACTGGCGCTCGTTCTGGTACACCCCCGCCGGGCGGGTGACGTCCTCCCGGCTGCCGCGTGCGAGACCATGAGCCACGTGATCCTCATCCCCGCGCTGCTGGGGGCGCTTGCGGCCGCGCGAACCGTCGCGGCGCCCCTGGAGAACCTCGCGCCGAAGGCCAAGGCAGCGGCCACGTCCGAGTTCAGCGCGGACTACGTCGCCCGCTTCGCGATCGACGGCAAGATCCCCGGCGCGATGAGCCGCGCCGACGTGGGCAAGGCCTGGGCCGTCCAGGGCACCAAGCACGGCGGCGGGGCCGCCCTCACGCTTCAGTGGCCCCGGCCCGTCCCGATCGCGGAGGTCGTCTACTACGGGCGGACGGCCTGGGAGTGGGTCGAGAACTGGAAGGACTACGAGCTGTACCTCGACGACGCCGGCACGCCCGCCGCCAAGGGCCGTCTGAAGCCCGGCCACGGGCCCCAGCGCATCAAGCTGCCCCGGCCGACGCGCGCCGCGAAACTCACGCTGAAGTTCCTCAGCTCCTACGGCGGCAGCAACCCGGGCGCGTCCGAGATCCGGGTCTACCCGGCCAGCCCGCCGGACAAGCTGCTGGGGCCGTTCACGTCCGCCCAGCCGAAGGCGGCCGGCCGGCGGACCGCCCCCGTTCGCGAGCTGCCCGAATCGGCGGAGCTGGCGGCCGCACTGAAGCAGGGCAAGCTCGGCTTCGACAGGCTCCTGGTCCTCCAGCGGCACGTGCTGAACCCCACGCACGTCTACACGTACCACTGCGAGGGCTTCCGCGGCGGCGGGGGGCTGTTCGTCCTCGACGTCGCCGCGGGCGAGCTGCACAAGCTCGTCGACGCCGGCGGCGGGCAGATGATCGATTACGACCTGTCCCACGACGGCCGCACCGTGCTGTTCAGTTGGCGCCGCGGCGCCAAGAGCACCTACCAGCTCTTCACGATTCCCGTGGCCGGCGGCGAGCCGAAGCAGCTCACCGACGGCGAGCACCACAACTACAACGGCTGCTGGCTGCCGGACGGGAACGTCGCCTTCCTCTCGACGCGCAAGAGCCAGTACGCCTACTGCTGGACCTCGCCGGTGGGCATCCTCTACCGCATGAAGCCCGACGGCAGCGACGTGCGCCGCATCTCGGCGAACTACCTCAACGACTTCACGCCGTCGGTGACGAACGACGGGCAGATCATCTACGGCCGCTGGGAGTACGTCGACCGCCCGGCGATTCCCATCCAGAGCCTCTGGACGATCAACCCCGACGGGACGGGCCTGGCGGTCTTCTACGGCAACCGCGTGCTGAGCCCGGCGACGTTCATCGAGCCGCGAGCCATTCCCGGCTCGCCGGCGATCCTGTGCACGCTGACGGCGCACAACGGCCCGTGCCGCGGCGCGATCGGCATCATCGACGCGATCCACGGCGTCAACGCCCAGGCTGCCATCCGCAACCTCACGCCGGAGGTGAACATCGGGCGGGTGGACAAGGGCAGCGGCAACCACGTCCGCGGGCCGTACGAGAACCCCTACCCCCTCGACGGCGAGCGGTTCCTCGTCTCGCGAGGCGGCACGATCCTCCTGCGCGACTACGACGGCACGAAGCAGGCCGCGCTGCTCGCCCCGCGGGGCGGGATGGGCTTCTACAACCCCCGGCCCGTCCGCCCGCGCCCGCGCCCGCCGGTGCGTCCCAGCCACCTGCCGCCCGCCGGCGAGGCCGACGCGTGGGCGACGCTCTACCTCCAGGACGTCTACAACGGCCTGGAGCCCCACGTGAAGCGCGGCGATGTGGTCCGGGTCGCCGTCGTGCAGGAGATCGAGAAGCCCCGCCTCGCCCAGGTCAGCCTGCGGGCGTTCGGCTTCCAGTTCCCGGTGGTCTCGTGCGGCGCGACGTACGCGCCGAAGAAGCTGTGGGGCTTTGCGGACGTGGCCGCGGACGGCTCGGCCGCCTTCCGCGTGCCGGCCGGCGTGCCGATCTACTTCATGGCCCTCGACGCCGAAGGCCGGGCCCTCCAGCGCATGCGGAGCTTCACGCACCTCATGCCCGGCGAGGTGCAGGGCTGTGTCGGCTGTCACGAGTCGCGGACGCAGAACGCCCACGGCTTCGCCCACCCCGCCGCGTTCGCCGGCAAGCCGCAGGAGCTCAAGGAGCCGGAATGGGGCGCGGCGGGCTTCAGCTACGCCCACGTCGTCCAGCCCGTGCTGGACAAGCACTGCGTCCGCTGCCACAACGCCGCCGACCGCCCCGGCGGGCTCGACCTCTCCGGCGACCTGACCGACTACTTCAACGTCTCCTACGAGCACCTCGCCCGGCAGGGCCGTCCCGGCGACAACCCCTACACGAAGTGGATCCCCACCTACAACGGGCGCGAGGCGAACATCCTCGAGATCACCCCCGGGCACTGGGGCTCGCCGGCCAGCAAGCTCGCCGAGGTCGTCCGCTCCGGGCACGCCGACGCGCGCGGGCAGAGGCGGGTGAAGGTCGACGACGCGGGGCGGCGGCGCCTCTTCGCGTGGATCGACCTGAACGTGCCGTACTACGGCACGAGCCGGTCGAACCATTACGGCCGGCGCGGCTGCCGGCAGATGGTCCCGCCCGACCTGGAGAAGGTCCTCCAGGACGTCGCGCAGCGCCGCTGCGCGAGCTGCCACAAGGCCGACCGCCGCGGGCGCGCGGGCATCCCGCGGCGGCCCTGGACCCGCATCACCCGCCCGGAGAGGAACGGCTTCCTCCTGGCCCCGCTGGCCGCCCGCCACGGCGGCACCGAGGCCTGCGGCAGGGCGGTCTTCGAATCGCCCGACGACCCCGACTACCGCGCGATCCTCGCCACCTTCGAGCCCATCACGAAGCTCCTGCAAGCCCAGCCGCGGATGGACATGCGGAAGCGGCG
>CAZXOC010000205.1:0-11092 GCA_964642165.1 uncultured Planctomycetaceae bacterium
CTCAGGCCGAGGTCGCCAGCGAGCGGATGAACTTCAGGTCCAGCTTGCCCTTGGCGCCCCAGCCGCGGACGCCCGGCGGGATCTGGGGGCGGAACTGCTCGTAGAGCGAGTAGGCGGCCGAGGCCAGCTCCTCGGGGTCGAAGGCCTCGGTGAGCTGCCGCATGGCATCTTGCGCGGGCTCCAGGCCGTCGGCGAACTTGCCGTGGAGGTACTTCTCGACGGCGGCGGGGTCGATGGGCTTGTCCTTGATCACCGCCCGGATGCCGTCGTCGGTCTGCTGGCAGGGCACGCCGCGGTTGCAGAGGTCGATCCAGAAGTCCTCGCCGAGCCCGACGCGCTTGGGCGGGCCGCCCCCACCCTCCGGGCCCTTCGGCGGGCCGTAGATGCCCAGCATCCGCCCCTTGGTCTGGGCGTTCAGCCCGGCGACGGCCTTGCCGAGCGTCAACGCCGTGTCGTGCTCGTAGCCCAGGCGTTCGGCCACCACCGACGCCCACAGGGTCAGGACCGGCGCGCGGTTGATCGTGATCTCGTCCGCCATGGTCGGGTCACTCCCTCATGCACGCATCCGGCCGATCCCGCCGCGGCCGGCGTTCCCGGCCGGGTTGCCGTCGGGCGTACGGCGAGCCGGAGACAGGTGCGAGCGATACCAAACATTGAACGAACATTATACGGGCCCGTCGCCGGAGGTCAAGGCGAAAAACAGGCGTTTGCGGCCTTCGAGGCCTTCCAATAGAATCGGTGCCTTCGTGGCGGCCCCTGTGAGGGCACGGAGCAGAGCGCGCCGAATGTACCGGCCGATCGAGACGACTTGGCGGGCTGGCCTGCTTGTCGCGGCGCTGTGGTGCCTTCCTGCGGCGGCGGGGGAGCTGCGCCCCATCGACGAGCCCTGGGCCGAGCCGAACGCACCGAAGATCGAATGGCGCGGCACGTGGCAGGAGACCCACCAGGCCAACGTCGAGCGCTGGCAGAAGGAGCTGGAGGCCGGCGTCCCGGACGCGACGCTGCGGGCCCGACGCCTCGCCGCTCGCCGGGTCCACCTGCTCCAGGCGTTGATCGCCCGGCACGAGCCCCCCGCCGACGGCCGCATCGCCGCCTGGGAAGAGGTCATCGCTCTTCTGGACCAGCTCGGCCTCGACCAGCGCGCCAACACGTGCCGCCGGCGGCTGGTGGAGGCGTTCCCCGGACGCCTGGAGCAGGCCGCCCGGTGGCTCGCCGGCATGCTGGGCGACCCGGGCCGCCCCGAGGCGGCGCCGTGGATCGACTATGCCGCCGAGCGCCTCCTGGCGCTCAACGAGGCGGGCGTCCTGCCGGACGGGCACCCGTCGGTGATCGAGGCGCTGCGCCGGCGGATGGACCTCCGCCTCGCCCGGATGCAACTGGCCGATGCCCGCTCGGATTGGCAGGAGCTGCGGGGGCGGCTCGGGCCCGAGACGCCGTGGCTGCGGCTGCGCGAGGGCAGGCTGCTCTACCGCGTCGGCCGGCCCGCCGAGGCCCTGCGAATCTTCGACGAGCTGCGGGCCGCCGAGAGCGTCCGGGTGGACTCCGACGACTACCGGCACGCCGCCGAGGCCGCCCAGGAGGCCCTCGAGCCCGTCTTCCCACGCCGGATGGGGCTCGAGATGCGCTGGGCGGCCTTCCAGGCCCACCCCGCCGGGCGCGGCGCCGAGGCCACCGACGAGCTGCTCGCCGCCCTGACGCGCGAGCAGAGCCTCCTCGACCGCCGGGACGGGCGGCACGTGTCGATGTGGCGCGCGGTGGTGGACTTCTTGCGCGCCCAGCCCCCGGGGACGCTGGCGCTGCTGCGCCGGCGGCAGGACGAGACGGCCCGCGAGATGCTGGCCGAGGCGCCGGGCGAGGAGGACCCCGGCCGCGCCGCCGCGGTCCTGCGCCGCTGCCCGTTTGCGGCGTCGGCGCACGAGGCGATGCTGGCGGCCGGGGAGCGGCTGCTGCGGAAGGGACACGCCGGCCTGGCGCGGCGGCTCTTCGAGGACGTGCTGGCGTGCTCGAGCGACGCGGCACGGCGCGCGCGGGGGCGCACGGGGCTGTGGCTGGCCATCGCCCAGCAGCCGGGCGGCCGGGACGAGCTCGAGCAAGCCTTCCGCAACGTGAAGCCGGATGCCGTCTGCCCGTGGATGGGCGGGACCGACTCCGCCGGGGCCATTCGGCGGCAGTTGCTGGACTCGCTGCCGCCCGAGCCGGCTGCGCCGTCCGGGGCGCCGCTGGCGGAGCTCCGGCAGCGTGCCCTGCCGCTGCCCGCGGCCCGGCCGTGGGCGCCGGGGCAGCTCTGGGACGTGCCCGGGGACCTGCTGTCGCATCTGGCGGGGGTCCACGGGACGCTGGTGCCGTGCGAGGGCGGGCTGCTGCTTGCCGGGCCGAACCTGCTGGCCTTCTACCCGTCCGGCGGCGCCGAGCCCGCGTGGACGCGCACATCGCGCCTGGCCTGCGACTGGGCGGGCGGCTTCCGCCGGGGCAGCGACAGCGAGCTGGTCGTTCCGGGCCCGATGCGCCCGGCCGTCCGCGACGGCGTGGTCTACGCCCGATGGGGCGCGGACCGCCGCACCGCGCGACCGGGCCCGCCGGCAGCGTTCGCCCTCTCGACAGGGCGGATGCTCTGGTCGTCGGCCGACCGGCCCGTCTGGCGCGACCTCCAGCCGGCGAGCGATCCGACCATCGCCGACGGTCGGGCGTACCTCCTGGCCGCCAAGGCCGGCGTGCACGTCAACACGGCGCTCCACCTCGTCTGCCTGGACGCCGCCGACGGGCGAACGCTCTGGCGCCGCCTGCTCGGCCACCAGACCCTCCCCCTCCGCCCGGACCGGCGGGACGTGTTCGGCGACCGGCGGCTGAACCTGACCCACTACGGCAGCGCCCTGACCGCCCGCGCGGGAAGCGTCTACGTCTCCACCTGCGCCGGCTTCGTCGCCCGCTGCGACGCGCGCGACGGGCGCATCGACTGGGCGCGGAGCTACCGGCGCGCCGCGGCCGCACAGGGCCTGCCCGAGGTGGCACGACGCCAGGGCGCAGCACCGCTCGTCCGGGACGGGCTGGTCGTCTTCCTGCCGCGCGACCGCCGCGGCGCGTTCGCGCTGGTCGCCCAAAGCGGCGTGCTCGCCTGGGACAACCCGTACCTGCCATCGGACCACGCCGCCGAGCTACCCGGCGGCAGGCTGCTGCTCAACGACGCGCACCACCTCTGCGCCGCCGATCCGCGCACCGGACGCACCCTCTGGATGCGACGCCTCGACGAGCCGGTCCTCGGCGAGCCCGTCGTCGTGGGCGAGGCGATCTACGCCGCGGGGCCGTCCCGCCTGCGGCGCCTCGGCGCCGATTCCGGCGTGGTCCTGGAACGCACGCCCTGGCGGCACGGCACGTTCCACAGCTTCGCCGTGATCGACCGGGTCGTGCGGGGCGTGGGCGTGCGGTCCGCGGAGCATCTCGCCACCCCCGGCCGCACGGCCACCGAGCCCCGGCGGCAGGAGCCGGCGCTGCGGCTGCCGCTGGCGAAGCGATGGCACCTCGCCCGGGCCAACCCCACGGTCTGCCTGCCCCCGCCCGGGCAGCCGGACGGCAACCGTGTGTGCGTTCTGTCCGCCGGCGTGCTGGAGTGCATCGAGGTGGGCCCGGCCCCGGTGCTGCGGTGGCGCAGCCTGATCCGCCCAGGCTGCCGGCATCTCGCCTGGCGCGACGGGCTGCTGATCGCCTTGTACCGCGACGCGGTCGAGGCGTACGGCGCGGGCGACGGCAGGCTCCGCTGGCGTCACGTCCCCCCCGAGCCGATCCGCCGGCACCGCTTTCTCGGCCCGTACCTGGTGTTGCTGGAGGGCCGGCAGGCGGAATGCGTCGCCGTCCTGGACGCGGCCGCGGGCACGTGCCGGTGGCGCCGGCGCTTCCCGGTGGGCCTGACGCGGCGCGACCGCCCCGGCGTCGGGACGCTCGCCTGGGACGGGCGGAAGCTGTACGTCCACGTCAAGCCCACCTACTCCTACTCGCGCGCCCGCCACCGGGTCGTGACCTGCCGGCCGGGCGACGGGCAGTGCCTCCGGACCGTCCTCCTGCCGGAGGACCTGCACGCCAAGCGGCCGTGCGTGCACGTGGCGGGCGGCTCGGCGCTCTACTTCGGGAAGGACGCGAAGATCCACGAGCTGCCGCTCGACGGCGCCCGCGCGCCGATGACCTACGACCGGGAGCTTCCCAACACGGACGTCTACGGCGAGTGGTACATCACTGGCATCGAGGCGGCCGGGGCGTGGGTGCACGCGACGTTCCGCCGCTCCTCCAGCGGGGTCGACGGCAAGTCGTACGTCTTCCGGCGGGGCGAGGCGGCCTGCGTGGCGGAGCGCCTGGGCCTGTCCACGCTCAAGGACGACCGGCTGTTCCAGGGCTACAACGACGCCTTCACGACGACGGACCTGCCCGCGCGCAAGGAGGTGTCCTTCCGCCTGCCGGACGTCTACCGCGGCCGGGCGGAGGTGGTCGCGCTCAAGCAGGTCGGCGAGGCGATCTGGTCGGTCGCCTTCGCCATGGACGAGGGACGAAGCCCCGCCCGGCTCCGCCTGGACGCCTTCGACTGCCGGACGGGCGAGCACCTCCGCACCCAGTGGGCGGACGTGCGCTTCTGGGACGAGGCCGGCTCCTCCCGCCGGCGCTACCGCGCGGCGAAGCTCAACCCGCGCGTGGCCTGGACGGGCTCGGCGATGCTGCTGGCCGGCCCGTTCGGCCTGGACGCCTACCGCCGCCAGGACCCGAACGCCACGGCGGCGCCGGCGCCCGCCCGGGTGATGCAGCCGGCGCCCCGGCCGGTGGTCCTCGACGGCGAGCTCGACGAGTGGGACGCCAACTCGACCTGCGAGATGACCGGCGAGCCCGCCACCGCGGCGCGGCTGCTCGTCAGCCACGACCGCGACTGGCTCTACCTCGCCGCGACGGTTCGCGACGCCGACGCCGCCCCGCGCCTCGGGCGCGGCGCCTACGCCGGCGGCGACTCGCTCGAGATCGGCCTGGAAACGCCCACGCGGCGGCTGCGCCTGCTCGTTGCCCGCGACGAGAACGCCCACGTGCGGGTCGAGCCGTTCCACTCCCCGGACGAGGTCGAAGGCGCCCGGGCGGCCGTACGCCACGACCCCGTCCGGCGGCAGAGCCGCTACGAGCTGGCCCTGCCCCTGGCGCGGATCGTCGACCGCTACCGCTCCGACGACTGGCGTCGGATGCGGCTGTCGGCGACGCTCTGGGACGAGCGGCCCGGCTCCGGCCCGACGGCCGTCGCCCGCTTCGGCGCGGGCCTGGACGGCTGTCGCATGGACCGCCGCCGCCACGAGCCCATCTACCTCGGCCGCCTGCTGCGCCGCCACGAGGAAGCGGCCCTGGCCATCGCCCGCGCGTCGCTGGGCCTGCCGGAATCGATGGCGTTCCTGCGGGCGCACTGCCGCAGCCGGCACCGCGGTCCGGGCCAGCCGGGCGAGGCGTTCGCCAAGCTGCTGCGCGACCACGCCCGCACGCCGATGGCCCTGAAGCTGATGAGCCTGCTGGACCAGGCGATGCGCGAGCGGGTCGACGACGATCCATCGCGGCGCGTGGCGGCCTGCGCGCGGGCCGCCGGCGTGCCCGAGGAGACCACCCGCCGCTACCTCCGCCTGGCGAAGACGTACCTGTCGCTCTGGGCCCGCATCACCGCCGCCCAGCGCCAGCAGATGGTCATGGTCCGCCTGCACGACGGGCGGGAAGGCGACGCCGGCTGGAACCACCGCGTCTTCTGGGGCACCGGACGCACCCAGGAGGGCCGGCTCGGCACGCCCGAGCGCCAGCGCGCCCGCCCGCACGTCGGCCCGAAGGACCAGTGGCTGGAGCTGCGCGCGCCGCTGATCTGGATCGACATGCACGACAAGCCGATCCACGGCTTGAGCCTCCTGCTGTGGGGGCACGGCTGGCTCGACCGCGCCGCGCTCGTCCGCGACGGGCGCGAGCTCGTCCTCGTCGACGACGCCTTCCCCCCCGGCAAGGTCTCCGGCGGGCTCACCTGGGTCGCAGCGCCCGTCAAGAGCGGCTCGAAGGCCCTCGCCAAGACGGGCAGCCCCTATCGCGCCTACACCCAGGACGCCCTGTTCGCCCAGCCGGTCACGTTCCACCTGGATCCCGGCGCGCCGGCGGCGGCGCCGATCGACCCCGCCCGGGCCGTCGCGGCGCTGCGGCGGCACGTCCCGCGGCTGTCGGGCTCCGAGTGGGGCCGGCGCTTCTTCGAGGCGCTGCTTCGCCTGGACGGCGGCGACGACGTGCCCAGGCGCCTCGCCCTGTATCGATGGTACCTGAAGGCCAACCCGGCCTCGCCCAGGGCGGTGGACCTGCTCTACCGCATCCAGCGGTGCTACCAGGAGCTGGAGGACCCCAACTGGTCCGGGCGGATGGACGACGTCATCGACGAGTGCGCCCTGGGCCCCGAGACCGCCTACACCTACCGCACCCGCTACGTGCACACCGACAAGCAGTACCTGCACAACTGGCAGGTGATCGGCCCGCTGCCCGTCGTGCCCGGCAGGGAGGGCCAGGGCCACGAGCTGGAGCGCGAGCCGATCGACCCGGCCCGCGCGTGCCGCGCCGGCGAGCGGACCCTGCGCTGGCGGCTCCACAAGAGCCCCTCCGGCTGCATCGACATGGAGGAGACCTTCCCCGACGCCGGGGCGGCCTTCGGCTACGCCGCCTGCTGGGTCCACAGCGAGAAGGACCAGCGGGTCGTCCTCGAGCTCGGCGTGGACGACTACGCGAAGGTCTGGGTCAACCGGCGGGCGGCGCTGGCCCACCGCAGCACGTCGGCCTACCCGCGCCAGGCGCGGGGCGACGTCACGCTCCACGCGGGCTGGAACGAGGTCCTCGTCCGCTGCCGCAACGTCAAGGGCAAGTGGCGGTTCTACCTCGAGCTGATCCGCCCCGACGGGCGCGGCGCGCCCGGGGACATTCGCCCGGCCACCGCGCCGCCGAAGACCGACTGACCCGCGTGGCCGCCTCCCGCTGCACGGCCTCGGCCGCCCGGACGGTACGGCACGTCGAGGCGGCGGACCGGGATCACAAGGATCGCAGGACGCCAGGAGACGAACGATGAGGTGGAAGGCCGCCGTCATTGCCGTGGCCGCCCTCGGCTGCACGGCGCCCGCCCGCGCGGCCGAGCCGCCGACGCGCCCGGCCGCGAAGAGCCCGCGAGATGGATGGAGCTTCCGCTTCCGGAAGTTCGTCATCGGCGCGTGGTGGGGGCCGGGGCCCACCGAGGCGGAGGTGAAGCTCTACGCCGAGGCGGGCTTCAACGTCGTGATGTGCGGGCGGTACATGCAGCTCGAGGGCTACGGCGACCCGAACCGCCTGCCGCGCGAGCTGGCCCTGGCGGCGAAGCACGGCCTGGGCGTGATGCTCGACACGTACACGAGGAACGACCGCCCCTGGGGCGGCCGGGCCGGGCAGGTGGACGGCCACCCCACACACCACGCCGCCAGCCTCGTCGAGCTGAGGTGGCTCCACGAGCGCGTCGGCAGGCACCGGGCGCTGGTCGGCTACATGATCGGCGACGACAAGTCCGCCCTCACGCCGCGCCTGGCCGACTGCACGAGCTTCCTCCGCCGCGCCGCGCCGCACCTGATGCCGTGGATCTGCCAGAACGTCCCCAACGCCGCCAGCCTCGCCCGACACGGCAACCCCATCTTCAACGTGCAGATCTACCCGACGCTCTACCGCCCGCGCCTGCCCGCCGGGGAGCTCGCCCGGCGGTACTGCCTGGCCTACGCGAAGATGCGCCGCGAGAGCCAACGGCACGACCTGATCATGTGGCCGATGCTCAACGTCGCCCGCCAGCAGAAGGACGCCAGGACCGGCTTCGCGCACCTCCAGAGCGACAGCCTGGTGCGGTTCCCGGTCTACGCCGCCGTCGCGTACGGCTCGCAGGGAATCTGGTACTTCACGTACAACGGTGGGGCGCTGCAGGCCGCCGGGCGCTACAGCACGGAGAGGCAAGTGCGGGCGGCCCTGACGCCTCTCTACCCCGTCGCGAAGAAGGCCAACCTCCGCATCGCCGCCTGGGGGCCGAGCCTCCTGGGACGCACCTGCGCGGGGCTGTTCGCCACGGCGTGGGCGCGGGGCGACTGGCCGTTCGCCGACGACGCGGCGTCGCCGGGCCCCGAAGCGCTGGCGGCGCCCGCGCCCGGCAAGCTCGTCCAGGCGATGAGCGACGACGTGCTCGTCGGCGTCCTGACCGCTCGGGGCGCGGCGCCGCTGGCCATGGCCGTGGACGGCCGCGCCAGCAAGGCCTTCGGCGACCTCCCCCGCCGGCGGGTGACCCTCCGCTTCCACGACGCCGTCGAGGGCATCCGGGTGCTCGACGGCAACCGCTCGCGCCACGTTCGCGGCAGGGACGTCCACCTGGATCTCGACGCCGGTGAGGGGCAGCTCCTGGAGCTGGCCGGCAGGGGCTTGCCGGCCGTGACCACGTCCCGGAGCATCTACGCCCGACCTGCCGCCGCCGCCCCGCCGCCGCGCAAGCTCGCCGCGAAGGACCTGGTCGGCATCCGGGCGGCCAAGATTCGCATCGACGTCTTCGGCGCCGACGCCGGAGCAAAGTACCGCGACAAGCAGGTCGTCCTGAACGGCCGGCCCGTGGGCCTCGTGCCGGCGAACGCCCGCGACGCCTGGGACCGAGTGGTCCTGGACCTCAAGCCCGCGCAGCTTCGGCTCGTCCGGAAGCACAACGCGGTCACCCTTCGCGGCCCGGGCGTCGCCGCCGACGCCTGGAAGGTCCGCCACGTCACGCTGGCCGCCCAACTCGCCGACGGGACCTGGGCACGGACCGCCGCGCACAAGGCCACCTGGTCGGCCAAGGACTGGGCGCACTTCGAAGGCACGGCCATTCCCGACACGGGAACGGTCGGGCCGATCGAGCTGGCGTTCGACTGACCCACGGCGGCGCACCGGCCGGGGCCGGGCGGAGGAGCAACATGCGATGGCAAGCACACGCTGCGGCGCTGTACGTCGGCGCGATGGGATGGATCGCCCCGCCGTGCCTGGCGGGCAAGCCGCTGCCCGCCGCGGGCTCGCACGGGCACTACGCCGTCTTGACGGCCACGCCCGATCGCCCCGCGCCCTTCGGGGCCGTCGACTTCGGGTACGGGCCTCGCGAGGAGGTCGGCGGCGAGAAGCACGTCTGGTGGCAACTCGAGCTCCGCGCGAAGGACGAGCCTGACGCGGCGGTGATGCTCCGTCTGCGCGCCCTGACGCGGGAGGACCCCATGGCCGCCGGCGGCAGACTCCGCTTCGCGCGCTACCTCCTGCACGTGCCCGAGACGAACGAGACGCTGGAGTACCGCAGCGCGCGGACCGACCGGGCGCTGCTGCCACCATGGCGCGACTTCCGCCGGCACTTCATCCCGCGCGCGGCCACGGGGAGCCGTCGGCGAAGCGGCCTGCCCGAGACCTGCCGCTACCTCGGGCACGTGCTGACCCTGCGCCGCACCGCCGGCGACGTGCCCTGGCGGCCGTGGAAGGACGTCCGGCTCCTGCGACCGGACCCGGAACTGCTCGTCGGCACCGGGCGCAGCGTCAAGGACACCGAGCACCGCCGCCTGCCGCAGAAGCCCAAGCGCCGCAACTACACCTACGCGGCGTTCACCGCCGACGACTACGCCACGATGATCCAGGCGGGCATGAACCTCTTCACGGTCCGCCCGGAGCAGGAGCGGTTCGTCCGCGCCGAGAGCGTCTTCTACCTCCGCGGCGCCGGCGGCAAGCCCGCCCTTCGCTTCCCGGCGGACCTGTACCGCGGCAACTACCTCGGCACGACGATGTTCATGGACGAGCCGACGATCCGCATGGTCGGCGACAAGCTCATCCACAACAGCCTCCGCTACTTCAGCGACGCGGCGGCCGTCCTCCGCGCCCGCGTGAAGGCCGCCTACGCCTCCGACGGCTCCTACGGCTCGTTCTCCCTCGAGCGGAAGCTCAAGGCCCGCGGCGTGGCCTTCGGCGACATGCGCCTCCAGCAGCACGACTACCCGTCGTGGGAGACGATCTTCGAGACGGCGCACTACCAGCTCGCCGGCGGCCTGGCGGGCATCGTCCACGAGGGGCGCTACCAGCTCGCGCCCTTCGACGCCGCCGTGGCGAAGTGGACCGGCCGACCGCGCCGCCACACGCCGCGCGAGCTGTTGCGATACCACTTCGCCTTCCTGCGCGGAGCGGCGAGGGCCTTCGGCAAGCATTGGGGCACGAGCATCTACGGGCAGTGCGACCCGGCCATCGCACGCGAGGCCGTCACGCTGGCCCACGACATGGGCGCCCGGTACGTGTGGTTCTGGACGTCCGACCACGACCACCACGTGCCCTGGCCGGAGCAGCTCGCCCTGGCCCGCCGGCTGAAGCGCCACGCCGCGCAGCACCCGCGGGCGAGCATCTTCGCCGCCCCGCCCGTCCGCGGCCGGGCCATCGTCCTGCCCTACGGCACGTTCATCTCGCTGCGCAACCTCTGGTGGGTTCGCGTGCTGGACCCCGAGGGCACGAACGAGGCGTCCCGCCGCTACCGCCGCCTGATGCGCGAGACGCTGCGGGCCTGCCACGAGGCCCTCGACGCCGGCGAGGACTTCGACGTGGTGATCGACACCGGGCGCCCGCCGGCCGGCTACCGCCACGTCGCCCGCATCCACGCGCCGAGCGGCCCGCCCCCGCCCGTCGACGGACCGGCGGCTGCCCGGCCGGGCAAACCGTGAGCGCGCCGGCCAAGTCCGCTGCCGGAGGCCGTGTGGGATTGAAGGCGGCTTTTGGCCACCTTCAACTCGGGTTTGCTTCCCGCCCCGCTTTGTGTCGTCTTGTGTCGGTTCGCGCGCCGATAAGGCAAGTAGGATATGAACGTAAAGCCTTATTGGAAAAAGCTTTTTCGTGATACATACTTTGTGCATTTCCGAAGGTCCGTACAAAAGCCCCCCAGAATCCCTATCTTGTAGTGGGAATATTCTCCCCGCGCCCCTCCGCCGCGGCGATCGCTATATCCCCGTCCGCGGTGGGAAAAATAGGGAAAAAAGTCTGTTCCAAACGTCGCCCTCAAGCGTCTACTGAAGCAGGGCATCGTGCC
>CAZXOC010000205.1:11192-13631 GCA_964642165.1 uncultured Planctomycetaceae bacterium
GAAGCAGGGCATCGTGCCCCTTGCTCGTTACGTGCCGCGCGCCGGCAGGCGGCTGTGGCTTGGGATGGCCCTGCCGCGGACGCCCCCCCCCCGGCGCCGGGATCGGTTCCGGTCACACACTGCGGAAGAAGAGGATCAAACCATGAGCAAGCCAGGGAAGTACCTCACTGTGCTGACGGTGGCCGTCTGCCTGATGTTTGCGGCGGGCCCGACGCCGGCGACGGAAGGGGCCGCCCTGAAGCCGGTCGCCTGCGATCCGGCCGACGGGGCGGCCTACCCCACGGCGTCGGTCGGCGTGACGCTGACCAAGACGGTCGGGGCCGGCGCGGGGACGAAGAACCCCAAGGCGATGTACGGCACGGGGCGCGCGGCCGCCATGCCCTTCAGCGTCGCCGCAGACGCCGTCAAGGCCGGCACGCTGAAGCCCGACGCGGTCCGCATCGCCTTCAACGCGTCGGGCAAGTTCGACCCGAAGCAGGCCATCCCCTTCACGAACCCGCGCTTCCCCCGCCCGGACTACTACCAGGCGGAGTTCGGCCCGGCCGTCGTGCCGCTTGAGCGGGACGGCAAGACCTACCCGGTCGGCATTCGCGGGCGGTACTACTCCTACCGCGACCGGCGCCGCGCGTACTTCACGTTCGCCGTCGCCGTGCAGGGCGCGTGCCGGTTCGCCGACAAGACCCGCGCCGTCCGCTTCCTCGACACGACCGGGAACTTCCGCTTCGACGACGCCCCTCAGGTCGCCAAGAGGAGCTACGGCGCCCGCGCCGGCGACATCGTGCTGATCGACACCGGCGACGGCACGTTCGGCGGATCGGTCGTGAGGGCCTACTACGGCCAGCCCGTCTGCGTCGACGGGGCCTGGTACGACGTGGCGGTCTCCGAGGACGGCGCGAAGGCGACCGTCACGCCGGCGAAGGTCGCGGCCGGGAAGCTGTCGATCGCCGCCGAGGCCTGGGAGGTCGCCCTCGTCGGCGGCGGCAAGGCGATGATCGCCACGGGCGGCAAGGACCCCGTCGCCGTGCCCGCCGGGAAGTACCAGGTGATGTACTACCGCGAGTGGTCCGCGGCGGACAAGGACGGCCTGCGGTCCTGCTTCATGGCGGGCCTGCGGGAGTTCTCCTCGCGCCGGGCCAAGGCGGTGACGGTCAGCGAGGGCGCCACGGCGAAGCTGGCGATCGCCTCGCCGCTGAAGGCGCAGCTCTCGGCCCGGGCCAGCGGCCGGTCGATACAACTGCGCATGAGCACGCCGGCCACGCAGGGCGGGCTGTCGCTGATGACGCTCATGCCGCCCGGCGGCTGGATCTACACCCGCCCGCCGTGCCCCGAGCTGCAGATCCGCGACGCCGCGGGCCAACTCGTCGGCAAGGTCACGCTGGAGTATGGGTGAGGCTTCACCTGCTCGCGCACGTGGAGTGCGCCCAAGGACAAGAAGGGCACGTTCACGGCATCCCTCCTGTTCCACCCCGGCTTCGCGTTCCAGGCCAGCAGTACGTCCTTCGCCGTGAACTGAGCGCAGGCGGCCCGCGCCGCCTCGAAGCGAGACCGACGTTCACCGGGGCCTCTCCCTCCGCGGAGAGGCCCTGCGCCCCGAGAGGCAAGGGAGCGCGGGCTCGCCGCCCGCGGACCAGGTAGACGTCGAGCGTGCCGTCCGGACGGAGCGTCGCGCGTGCGGGCTTGTCTTCCCCGGTCCCATACTCGGCTTCGGTGGCGGGAGGGACCTCGGGGCAGTAGCTGAACACAACGGGGGCGTAGCCCGGCGCGCTGACGTGCAGGAAGCCGCGATGCTCCCTGTGCAGGACGTTGCCGAGGACGGGAGGCAAGGGAAACCAGATCACCTTGGAGCCGCGCAACGACCGGCTCTCGAACACGAAGGTGCCGGGGGCCGGGCTGGTGGCGCGGAGAGCGTGGACCGGTTCCCGGGCAGCGGACGCGGGGGACGGGTCGCCGCGATCGACCGGCGCCAGGCGCGGAATCATGCGGAACCAGTTCTCGTACCTGGCGATGTCGAAGCGGACCACGGCATCGCGGAGCGGGCGCCCGGAGTCCGAGTCCAGGACACGGACCCCCTTGAGCGGGCCGGGATACGTCTGCGATGCCGGCAGCTCCACCAGTCCACAGCCCCCCGCCAGCAGGGCCGGCGCGACGGCCGCGAGCAGGTGCCTCATCGAAGGTCCCATGAACTCCCTTTCCGCCGGGGAGTACCTCGATTCCCGCGTCCTGCGCAGCAGGAACGCCCCGCCCCACGCCGCTGCCTGCCGTCCGACTCCTCCGTCCGGTACCCCCGTCCGCTGCGGGCGCATCTTTCCCCTCGGCGTTCCGTCGTAGGCCTCGCCCGGCGAGGCGGCGGACCAGGCGAACGCCACAGCGGCCGCACCCCGTGAAAACGGCCGTAAGTCTCGAAGTTATGTGTTACTACTTCCGAGTTCCTTGTTTTCC
>CAZXOC010000206.1:0-13582 GCA_964642165.1 uncultured Planctomycetaceae bacterium
CCCGCCGTCAGGCTCGCGCCGCTTCGGCCACCTGGCGGCCGAGGTCGCGGCAGGCGGTCAGCACCGTCTCGTCGGGCCGGCCGCGGGACTCGATCGTCTCGCCCACCTTCGTGCCCATCCGCTCGAAGAGGCTCTCCAGCGGGCCGACCACCTTGCCCCCGCCGCCGTGGGAGTAGAACAGCCCGTAGGGCTTGCCCGTCAGGCCGGCCTCGTCGGCGCCGTTGGCGATGAACCAGTCGTCGAGGAAGACCTTCAGCCCGCCGGCGATGTAGCTGTAGTAGTCCGGCGAGCCGAACGCCGCCGCATCGACGCCGCGGTAGAAGTCGATGTCCAGGCGCTCCTCGTTCGTGTTGACCAGGCGGACGTCGGCGCCGGCGGCGCGGGCGCCCTCGGCGAGCGCCTCGGCCATCGCGCGCGTGTTGCCGTGCTGCTGCGAGTGGAACAGGACCAGAACGGATGCCATCGCTTGTCTCCTCGTGGCTACGGGCTGACGGTGGGCGGCTTCTGCCGCTTGGGCACGAGCGGATCGTATGTGAAGCCTCGCGTTCGCTTCTTGAACTCGGCGCGGGCCTTGGCCAGCAGCTTCGTCCCCGCCAGCAGGTCCAGCGCCGCCCCGGCCAGCACCTCGCCGGCGCGAAGCAGGCCCCGATGCGCAAAGGGCAGCTTGACCTGGGCAGCCAGGTCGCGGTGGTGGCCCGTGACGCCCTCCTTGCTGATGCACGCCATGCTGAAGCGGCCCATCGGCGCCAGCCAGGAGACGCTGTCCTCGTCGCTGCTGCCGCGCCCCTGGCGGTCGGAGGGCTCCCGGACGCCGCGGCTGAACTTCGGCTCCTTGCCCAGCCGCTCGACGTTCGCCCGGTCGCGCGGGGTCGGCCTCGGGGCGCCGAACAGCCGCAGGTTCCGGTCCGTCAGCGCGGCCAGCACGTCGCTGGGCAGGCGGCTGTAGCACCCCGCCAGGCGCGTGACCTTCAGCCGGGTCTCGGTGGCCCTGGCCGCGCCCCGGGCACAGGCGACCAGCCGGGCGCGGATCTCGTCCACCTGCGCGCGGTCCTTGCCGCGGACGTAGTACCACGCCTTGGCGTAGGCCGGCACGACGTTCGGCGCGTCGCCGCCGTCCAGGATGCACATGTGGATGCGGACGTTCTCGGGGACGTGCTCGCGGAGGTAGTTGGCCGCGACGTCCAGGAGCATCACGCCGTCCAGCGCGCTGCGTCCGGCGTGGGGCGCGGCCGCGCCGTGCGCCGTCTTGCCGAAGTACTCGAACACGACGGAGTCCATCGACGAGCCGCCCAGCGGCACGGCCCGCGTGTCGCTGCCGGGATGCCACGCCAGGATCGCATCGTGCCGCCGAAACGCCCCGTCGCGGGCCATGTAGACCTTGCCGGCGAGGATTTCCTCGGCGGGGCAGCCCCACAGCACGACGCGCCCGCGGAGCTTGCGGGCCTCGAGGGCCCGCGCGGCCGCGACGGCCCCCACCGCCGAGCCGGCGCCCAGCAGGTTGTGCCCGCAGCCGTGGCCCCACTGGCCGTCCTCCGGCCCGCAGTTGGGCAGTGCGTCGTACTCGGCGAGGATGCCGACGGTCGGCCGCCCCTTGCCGCACGTCGCCCGGAAGGCCGTCGGCATGTGCCGCCACGGCCAGTCCACCCGGAAGCCGCGATCCGCGAGGTAGCCGGCCAGGAGCTTCGACGAGCCCACCTCCTGGAAGCCCGGCTCGGCCAGGTCCGCGATCCGATCGGAGACCCGCGCGATCGCCGCCGCCTCGTGGGCGACGAGCCTGCGGACGAGCTGCTTCTTGGCCTTCGGGGTCATGGTGTCGCTGGGTCCTTTCGGCCTCGGGTCAGGTGTCGAGTCGGGCCAGGATCGCCCGTCGCGTCGTGGCCCGCAGGAAGCGGGGCGTCTCGCAGAGCAGCCGCAGCGCGATGGCGTACCTGGCCAGATCGCTTGCGTCGTCGTCGAGAAGGCGCTTGGCCAGGTCGAGCCGCCGCCGCCCGGCGGCCAGGCGCTCGGCGAGCTTGCCGGCGTACTTCGGGAAGTCGTCCTCCTCGATCTGCTCCAGGTGCACGCGCCCGGAGAGCTGCCCCACCTCCCACATCAGGTCGGCGAGGAAGCTGAAGGCCACGGCCTCCCACAGGCTGCCGTAGGCCTCGGTGTACTTGTCGCAAACGAAGGACCGGCAGATGACGGGGCGCCCGGCCTGAAGCAGGCAGCCGCTCTCGGTCATCGCGATGCACTCGTGGCGCGTTTCCCAGTCGTCCGGCCACCACGTGCCGTGCACGTGCTCGCTGACCCGCCGCAGCCACCAGCACTCGACGACCTGCCGGCAGACGTCCGGCCGGCAGCAGGGCTTGGGGCAGGCGGCGCAGACGTGATGCAGCCGCTCGTCGATGAGCCGTCCGACCTCGCGGTCCAGCTCGGCGTACTGCGCGATGGCATCGTCCAGCTCGTCGGCGCGCATGCAACGGACCTCTCGATGCCCGGCGACTACCGTCGTCGCCCGCCCCTTCCGCCGCCCTTCCTGCGTTTCCTGGCCGTCGGCGCCTTGGCCTTGGCCTTGGCCTCGGGCTTGGGCTTCTTGCTCCGGCCCCGGGACGGGCGGGCGGCGAGCGCCTTGCGGTCGGGCACGAGGTTGAGCTGGCGGCGGGCCTTGTCCACGCCGGCGATGCGGACGGTCAGGGCGTCGCCGATGCGGAACCGCCGCCCGCTGTGCTCGCCGCGGACCTCGCCTCGCTTCGCGTCCACCTCCCACCAGTCGTCGCCCAGGTCGGGCATGCGGACCAGGCCGTCGATGAGGTAGCGCGGCGACTGCACGAACAGCCCGAAGCTCGCCACGCCGGTGATCACGCCGTCGAAGTCCTCGCCGACCTTCCCGGCCAGCAGCTCCAGGACGAGCACGTCGCGCAGTTCGTCCTCGGCGCCCTCGGCGCGGCGCTCGGCGGCGGTGCAGTCGGCGCCCAGCTTCGTCAGCTCGCCGAGGTCCTCCGGCGGGCGGCGCTCGAGCGTGCCGCGGCAGTGCTCGGCGAGCAGGCGATGCACCGTCAGGTCGGGGTAGCGCCGGATCGGGCTGGTGAAGTGGCAGTAGGCGTCGCTGGCCAGCGCGAAGTGCCCGATCGGCCGCGGCGAGTACTCCGCCTGCTGGAACGTCCGCAGGACCGCCAGGTTGACGGCGTACTCCTCCGGGCGCCCGCGAACGGCGTCCAGCAGCGCCTGGATGTCCTTCCGCGTCATGGCGGCCGGGATGCGGTGCCCGCAGGCGCGAATGAACGTGGAGACCTGCGTCGCCGAGACCGGGTCCGGGTCGGGATGGATCCGCCGCAGGAAGGCCCGGTCGCACCGCGCCAGCAGCCGCGCGACCGCCTCGTTCGCCTCGACCATGAACATCTCGATGATCGTGTGCGTGTAGGACGAATCGCCCGGCACGGCGTCGACGACGCGGTCGGCGTCGTCGAAGACCAGCTCGACCTCCGGCAGCTCCAGGTGCAGCATGCCGGCGGCGCGCCGGCGCTTCTCGATGACCCGGGCGAGGGCCGCCATGTTGCGCACGAGGCGAACGACGTCCCGGCTGTAGCCGCCGGTCTGCCCGTCGCAGATGCCCTGGGCCTGGCGGTAGGTCAGGCGCTGGCTCGACCGGATGATCGTCTCCGCGGCGCGCGTCCGCAGCGGCTTGCCCGCCCGGTCGTACACGATGAAGACGCTCTTGCAGAACCGCCGCACGCCCTCCTGGAGGCTGCACACGCCGTTGGCGAGAACCTCCGGCAGCATCGGCAGCACGCGGCGGGGGAAGTACACGCTCGTGCCCCGGCGGCGGGCCTCCGTGTCCAGGGCGCCGCCCTCGGCCACGAAGTGCGACACGTCCGCGATGTGCACGCCGAGCGTCCACGTCCCGTCGCCGCCGCGCCGCAGGCTGATGGCGTCGTCGAAGTCGCGGGCGTCGGGCGGGTCGATGGTCACGATCGCCTCGGCGGTGAGGTCTTCCCGGCCGTCGGCCCGGTCGGCGTCGAAGCCGTCCACGGCCGCGCGGGCGTCGGCGAGCGCCGCCTTGGAGAACTCGTCCTCCAGCCCGTGGGCGCGGATGACCGCGAGCGTCTCGACCTCCGTCGAGCCGCCGACGCCCAGGCGCTCGACGATCACGCCGACGGGCAACTGGCCCGGCTTGGGGTACTGGACGATCTCGACGACGACCTTGTCGTCGGGCTTCGGCCCGGCAGCGCCCACGTCGCGAACGACGATCGGCGTGGACATGGCCGAGCCGTCCGGCAGGACGAACCACGTCTCGTCGGACCTCGCCAGCGTGCCGACGAAGCGGCTCTCGCCGCGCCGGAGGATCCGGACGATCGCGCCGCGGTAGACCATCTCGCCGCCGCGCTTGCCTCGCTTGCGGACCTCGGCGACGACGTGGTCGCCCGTCAGCGCCCCGCCCGTGGCGTCGGGGGGGATGAACAGGTCGCCGTGGCGGTTGGGCGTCTCGGGCACGACGAAGCCGAAGCCCTTCGGGTTGGCGCGGAACGTGCCGACGACGGTGCGCCCCATCTCCGGCAGCGTCAGCGCGTTGCGGACGCCCAGGACGATCCGCCCGCCGTCCCGCAGGCGCTTGACCGCCTCGCGGAACGAGCCGTAGTCCGCCTCGGCCACCCCCATCTGCCGCGCGAGCTGCTTGGGCTTGAGCGGCTGGTAGTCCCGCCCGGCCAGAAACCGCAGGATGGCGTCCACGTAGCGTTCGGGCATGCCCCACGGATACCTGATTCGGCCGCGCCAGGCAAGGACGCGAGCGATTTCCGCGGGAGCAGCCGCCCCGTGCGACGCCGCCCCCGCAACGCGTGCCGCCGGACGCCCCGCCGGTCGGCTACTCGCCCCCCGCGGCGGATCGCTGCCTGCGCCCCTCCACCAGGGCCCGCCGCATCTCCGCCAGGTGGCCCGCGCAGGCCTCGTACTTCGCCTGGCGCTCGGCCTCGATGCCCACCAGGCGGAAGCCGGGCATCTCCCCGCGGGGATGCCGGGCGAGCATCTGCTGCCCGGCCCGGATGATCGCCAGCGCCTCGGCGCGGGCCGGGCTGGATCGGTCCAGCCGCCCCAGGCAGGGGCTGAGCTCCGGGCGCGTGAAGCTCACCTGCGTCGCCTGCTTCTGGTCGTTGAGCCTCAGGCCCACCAGCTTGCCGAGCCGGTCGAGCTGCTTGCGGTCCAGCGGGCTGCGGCCGTAGCGGTTGTCCGGGTACGCGCTGGCGTAGACGGGGTAGTACGGCGCGTTGACGTCGATCCACGTGACGATGCGATCGAAGTCCTCCTTGCCGAGCCGGACGTCCTTGTGGCCCTTGCGGAGGACCTGGACGAGCCGGCTGGCGTGGCTGCCCCACGACTTCGGCGGCAGGATGTTCGCCGGGCCGGCGCCCGGCACCCTCACCAGTCGCTTGCTTCGCAGATCGCCGTAGGAGGCGTTGAAGATCAGCCCCAGGTCGCCTGCCAGCAGCACCTTTTTCGCGCCGGGCTTCCCGTAGTCGTGGCAGCGGAGGCAGTGCTTGTCGAAGACGGGCTGGACCTCGACGAGGTAGTTGTACAGCCGCGGCGGGCCGTAGAAGCCCTCGAGCTCCCGCGGGGGGCGGCGCAGGGCCAGCGCGCTGCGGTTCGCCGCGGCCGAGTGGCGGCTTTCGTGGCAGCCGACGCACCCGGTCGTCTCGCCCGGGCGGACGATCGTGCCGCTTCGCATCGACTGGACCATCATGCCGTTGGCGTCGAGGAGCTGGAAGTAGATGAACCGGTCGGCGGGCAGCGTGAAGTACGCCGAGCCGTCCGCTTCGACGGGCACCGTCCCGAGGATGCGCTTGTTGTTGAAGTCGTCCCAGGCCATCCCCGGCGCCTGCGTGCCGCTGCCGTTCCAGGCCGTGCGCGTCCAGAAGCGCTTCTCCGGCGACTCGACCACGCGAAGGAACCTGACCGTCCCGCGCGGCACGCGTTCCATGCCCGTGCCGACGTAGACGTCGTGGACGTAGAACGCGCCCCGGCGGCGCGAGAGGTCCGTGCGGTCGGGGACGGCCGGCGGACGCGGGCGCGGGCCCAGCGGCATCGGGTCGAAGCAGCCCAGCTCCTCCTCGGCGTGCAGCAGGACCTCGTTGCCGAACACGTCCAGCAGGTAGATGCCCATCTGTTCGCCCCGGCCGGTCATGCGGGAGCACAGGAAGTACCTGCCGCACGTTGCCGGCCTGGCCGGATCGCCCAGCGGGTAGGGGTCCTCGTACTTCGGCCGGACGCGCTTGAACATGTCGTAGTTGCCGCGCCCGACGAGCGCCCGGGCGGACGCCGGCCAGACGTGCACTTCCGGGCCGGTCCGCCCGCCCCCGAGCGGGTGGGAGTCGATCCCGCGACTGCGGTCCACGACGGCCAGGGCGCCCCAGGGGCGGTCGTGGCAGGACGAGTACGTCGCGACGAAGAGGTCGCCGCCGCAGCCGGGGAGGACCCGCGCGTCGAGGATGCCGCCGGGCGAGGCGGTGTTGTTGCCGTAGAAGACCGCGTGGTTCGTGCCGTCGGGGTTGCACGTCCAGAGGCCCTGGGCGTCGCCGAAGTTGCGGTCGACGTACTCCCAGCGGTCGTAAAGGATGCGCCCGTCGGGCGTCAGGGCGCCGTGGCCCTCGTGGAGGGTGCTCTTGCCGATCTGGTGGATGTTCGCCCCGTCGGCGTCCATCCGGAAAACGTTGCCCATGATGTGCCGATTGCACATGCAGTACTTCGGCTCACGCGTGGAGCTGAAGGCGATCCGCCCGTCCGGCAGGTACAGCGGGTCGAAGTCGCTGACGCCCGCGCCGAAGGTGAGCTGCGTCAGGCCGCTCCCGTCGGCGCGGATCTCGTAGAGGTGGTAGTCGTCCTTGCGGTCGCGGCGCATGGCGAAGAGGACCTTGCGGCCGTCGAAGTGCACCTCGGCGTCTCGGATGACGCCGGCGGGAGCCTCCAGCAGCGTGCGGACCTTGCCGGTGCGGAGGTCGACGGCCTTCAGCGCCCCGTCGCGCCCGCGGAAGCTGCCGGTGTTGATCTCGCCGGTCTGGAACATCGTGGCCGTGTTGTGGTGGTCGCTGCGGTACTGCTCGCGCACGACGCACAGCAGCGGCTGCCCGCCGACCAGCGGGTTGGCGACGAGCGCCTCGCGTTGAAGGGCGAGGAACTCGGCCCGGGCCTCGGGCTCGGCTTCGTCCGTTGCGGCGGCGAGGCGGCGGTCGATCTCGTCGAGCTTGGCCAGGTACGCCTGGCCGCGGGGGTAGCGCTTGCCGAACGCGGCGACGAGGTGCCGGATGGCCGCGCGGAGCGTCGCCGGCGAGCCGGGTGACGGCATCTCCCGCGGCTTCGGCGCGGGGCGCCGCTTCTTCCGCCCGGCGGGCTTGGCCGCCAGGACGGGCTTCCGCGTCGCGAACTGCTTCTTCGTCGCCGCCGGGTCGATCCGCCCGACGGCGCGGAAGTCGTCGAGCGTGATGTGCCCCCAGCCGCCGGTGTGCCCGTCCACCACGCGGAGAAACACGCGCCGCCCGATCAGCTCCGGCTTGCGCCACGTGGTGCGGCGCAAAGTCTCGTCGCGGCGCCCGCGGGCGTGGGCCACCTCCTTGCCGTCCGGTGTGCACAGCGCGACGTACGTCTCGGCGTGCTTGCCCCCGCCGATCAGGAAGCTCATCTCCGCGCCGGCGAGCACGAACACGGGCGACTCGACCACGCCGGTCATGCGGTCGTTGCCGCGCCCGTTGCGAAGCTCGAGCGTCGTCAGGAAGTACTCTCCCTGCTTGTTGTAGGCGACGTTCGGCCGGTTGCGGAACCGCTTCTTGTTGCAGACGAGGAAGTCGAACTTCCCCTCCACCACCCGCCAGCCCTGGGGGCCGCCCGTCTCGAAATCGAAGCGGACGGCGCCGCTGCCCGCCGGGGCCGGCCCCGTCGCCAGGATCGCCGCCGCCGCCATCATCGCTGGAAGTACCATCTCGCCTCCCGCTGCGCTGCCTCTTACACTCGAATGCCCAGCCTACCACATGGGGCCGAGGATTCCCTTGGCGAAGTGGCCAAGCCGTGCTATCGTCGGATTCCCGCCGGCCGGCACGCGACCGACCGGCGCCCCCGGAACGTCCGCTTTGGGAGATGCGCAAGTGACCGACTGCATCGAACTGGCCACGCGACTGGGCAAGGCCATCGCCGACTCGCCCCAGGCCGCCGCCCTCCGCGCCGCGCGCGACGTTCTCAACGCCAGGCCGGAGATCGCCGCGATGCTCCAGGACTACCACCAGCAGGCCGAGAAGGTCGCCAAGCTGGAGGAGGAGCAGCAACCCGTCGAGGTCGAGGAGAAGCACAAGCTCCAGAGCCTCAACGACCAACTCGTCTCGTCCGACGCCTTCAAGCAGTTCCAGGCCGCCCAGGTCGACTACGTCGACCTCATGCGGAAAGTGGACGAGGCGCTCCGCAAGGAACTGGCCGCGACGGAGCAGTAGGCGATTCCCCCGGGGGCAGCACCCGCACCGGCCGCCGGCCGGTTGGGCAAAGGGGCGCACCACTCGTCCGGGCCTGGCCTACAGGTACTTCCGGGCCGCGTCCCGCGTCGGCTGGCGGAGCAGGTCCCGCAGGGCGGCGGCGAGGCTCGGGGCGTCCAGGCCCACCTCGGTGAGCTGCTCCGGGCGCGCGGCGTGGGCGACGAAGCGGTCGGGCAGCCCGGCGAGGCGAACGTGGCCGGCCGGCAGCCCGCGAGAGGCGGCCAGCTCCAGCACCGCCGATCCGAAGCCGCCGATCATCGCGTGGTCCTCGCAGACCAGCACGGGCTTGCCCGTCCGGATCACGCGGGTCACGGCGGGCACGTCGAGCGGCTTGGCGAACCGCGCGTTGACCACGCCGGCCTGGATGCCGTCGTCGCGGGCCAGGATCGCGGCCGCCGCCAGCGCCGGCTCGATGGCCGTGCCGTAGCACAGGAACGTGCCGTCGGCGCCCTCCCGCACCGGCCGCGCCCGGCCCAGCTCGAATGCCGGGCAGTCCCCCGGCAGGTCCTCCGGGACGATGTCCCGGGGGTATCGGATGGCCGCGGGGACGTCTCCCGCCAGCGCGAACTCGAGGGCCGCGGCGAGCTCCGGCGCGTCCGCCGGGGCCATCAGCACGATCCCCGGCAGCGGCCGAAGGTACGCGATGTCCATGAACCCGTGGTGGACGGCCCCGTCGCTGCCGACCAGCCCCGCCCGGTCCATGCACAGCACGACGGGCAGCTTCTGGAGGGCGATCTCCTCGAAGACCTGGTCCATCGCCCGCTGGAGGAAGGTGGAGTAGACGGCGACGACCGGCCGCAGGCCGCCCTTCGCCAGGCCCGCCGCCATCGCCACGGCGTGCGACTCGCTGATCCCCACGTCGATCGTCCGGTCGGGGAAGTGCTTGCGGAACTCCGCCAGGCCCGTGCCGTCCGGCATGGCGGCGGTGACGGCGACGATCCTCTCCTCTCGCGCGGCGAGCCGGCCCAGCGCGGCGGTGAAGGCCTTGGTCCAGGTCGGCCGCTTGCGCTTCGGGAAGACGGCCCGGCCGTTCTCGACCGTATAGGCCGAGGGGCTGTGGAACCGGCAGGGGTCCTCGACCGCGTAGTGGCAGCCGCGACCCTTCTGCGTGTGGACGTGCAGCAGCGCCGGGCGGTCCATGGAGGCCAGCTTGCGGAGCAGGCGGATGAGGGCGGGGATGTCGTGCCCGTCGACGGGGCCGAAGTACGCGATGCCCAGCGACTCGAAGATCTGCTCGCCGTGGTAGGTGGTCCGCAGGCCCTCCTTGAGGTGGCGGATGGCCTCGGTGACACCGTCCCCGCCGGGCAGGCGCTGGAGGATGCGCTCGGTGGATTGCTTCAGGCCGCTGTAGGCGTGGGTCATCCGGAGGCGGTCGAGCGCCTTGGCCATCCCGCCCTGCGTGCGGTCGATCGCCATCGAGTTGTCGTTCAGGACGATCAGGAACTGGCGCTCGAGCTGGGCGAGGTTGTTGATGCCCTCCAGCGACAGCCCGTTGACGATGCTGGCGTCGCCGACGATGGCGACGGTCCGCCGGTCCGTGTCGAGCCGCCGGTCGGCCCACGCCAGCCCGATCGCCGTCGAGATCGCCGTCCCGGCGTGCCCCGTGGCGAACAGGTCGTAGCCGCTCTCCGACGGGGCCGGAAAGCCGCTGAGGCCCCCGCTCTGGCGAAGCGTCTCGAACCGCGGGCCGCGACCCGTCAGGATCTTGTGCGCGTAGCATTGGTGCCCGACGTCCCACAGCAGCCGGTCGTGGGAGAAGTCGAACACGTAGTGCAGCGCGACGGTCAGCTCGGTGATCCCCAGGTTGCTGGCCAGGTGCCCGCCGCGCTTCGACACGACGTCGATGATCCGGTCGCGCAGCTCGTCGGCCAGCCGCCCGAGCTGGGGCATCTCCAGGCGCCGAAGCTGATGCGGCGTGTTGATCCGCTCCAGGAGCCCGGCGTCCGCTGGTTCACTGGCGTCTTCGGGCACGTCTCGCCATCACTTCCTGGCCGCCGTCTCTTGTCGTCGCGGCCTGTTCTCTCGTCGCTCGCCCCCGCCGGGCCCCTGTTTCCTCAACGCAGCCGGCGGACCAGCAGGTCGGTCAGTTCCCTGAGCGGCCCGGCCGATTCGCCGAGCGGGCTCAGGGCCTCGACGGCCTGGCGGCTGAGCCGCTCGGTCGCCTCGCGCGCCCGCCCGATGCCCAGTTCGGCGACGGCGGTCTGTTTGCCGGCCTGGGCGTCCTTGCCGGGCGTCTTGCCGAGTTGCTCGGCGCTGCCGGTCGCGTCGAGCAGGTCGTCGACGAGCTGGAAGGCCAGTCCGAGCGACTCGGCCCAGTCGCTGACGGCCTGGAGCCGCGGCCCGCTCGCGCCGCCGCACAGCGCCCCCATCCGCGCCGCGGCACGGATCAGCGCCGCGGTCTTGCGGACGTGGATGTACCGCAGGCCTCGCGACCCCGGCGGCACGTCGCAGAGGTCCATGTCGGCGACCTGCCCCGCGACCATGCCGACGGCGCCCGCGGCGCGGGCCAACTCCGCGACCAGTTGCGCCGCCAGCGACGCGGCGCCCTCGAGCCGTGTCGGGGCCTCGCCCAGGATGCCGAACGCACGCGTCAGCAGCGCGTCGCCGGCCAGAACCGCCATCGCCTCGCCGAACTTCACGTGGGCGGTCGGACGCCCGCGGCGAAGCACGTCGTCGTCCATCGACGGAAGGTCGTCGTGAACCAGACTATAGCAGTGGACCAGCTCGACGGCCACCGCCGCGCGGGCGGCCGCCTGCTCCGCGCAGGCCGGCCCGCCGGCGACGGACTCGGCCGACATCCAGACCAACGCCGGGCGCAGTCGTTTGCCGCCGCCCAGGACACAGTAGCTCATGGCCTCGGACAGCGTCTCCGGCGTGCCCGGCTCCACCAGCCAGCGCCGCAGGTCCACCTCCACGCGCTCGGCGTAGGGGGCCAGCAGGTCGCCGACTGAAACCACGTTGTCCTTATCGGCCATCCGAACGCCTGTCTCCCGGAGCCGTCCCGGCCACCTCGCCGCCGGGCCCTGCCAGGAGCCACGCCGGCAGGAACCCTTCATTATAGAAGCTTCTCCCGCCGGCTGACAGGCCTCGCGCCGGCCAAACCGCCGCCGTCTGCAAGCAGGGATCCTGGCGGGCCCATGCGGCGGGGCGTTGGGATTCCCAGCAGGTATGCCCCAGGCCGCTGCCGTACAGGCTGGCCAGGGCCATCACCGACTCGGCGTGGTCCCGGTCCGACCGCATGCCCGAGCCCTTCAGGCGGTCCGTCCACGCCCCGCACAGCGACTCGGTCGGACCCGAGCCGCGCCCGCGGCCGCATCGTACCCGGAGACGATTCCACCTCAAACCCGCGCCCAGTTTTTGGGGACACGCTCAGTGTCAGTCCCGGCGGCATTCTGCCGATACTACAGACCGTACGGTCGCTCAAGGACAACGAATCTCTTGACGCAAGGAGAACCCCATGGAAGTCGTGATCTGTGCGGACTATGCCGAGATGTCGGCCGCAGCGGCGAAAGTCGTCGCGGACCTCGTCCGCGCCAAGCCGGACGCCGTGCTCGGGCTGGCAACGGGCTCCACGCCCATCGGGCTCTACAAGGAGCTCATCCGCCTGCACACCGCCGAAGGCCTGGACTTCTCCCGGGTGACCACCTTCAACCTCGACGAGTACGTCGGGCTGACGGGCGACCATGACCAGAGCTACCGCTATTTCATGAACGACAACCTCTTCAACCACATCAACGTCCCGACGGAAAGGACGCACGTTCCCTCGGGCACGGCGGGGGACTACGCCGCGCACTGCCGGGAGTACGAACAGCAGATCCAGGCCGCCGGCGGGATCGACGTGCAGGTCCTGGGCATCGGCAGCGACGGGCACATCGCCTTCAACGAGCCGGGCACGTCGCTGGGGTCGCGCACGCACGTCACCACGCTGGCCCAGCCGACCATCGAGGACAACGCGCGCTTCTTCGAGGACCGCAAGGAGGACGTCCCGATCCACGCAATCACGATGGGCGTCGGGACGATCCTCGAGGCCCGCAAGCTGATCCTCCTGGCGAACGCGAACAAGGTCGACGCCGTTGCGGCGGCCGTCGAGGGCCCCATCACCAGCATGTGCACCGCCAGCGCGCTGCAACTGCACCCCGATACGATCGCGTTCGTCGACGAGGCGGCGGCCTCGAAGCTCAAGATGATCGACTACTACCGCTGGATTCAGGCCAAGAAGCCCGACGCCCCGAAGGGCTGACGGGCGGGCCCGCCGCGCTCGCGACAGACCAACAGCCCACAGAGGAGCCGCTCCCATGAGCGAAGTGCGCGTGGTTCCCATCGGGTCCCTCGGGCGGAACTTCATCCCCGAGGAGTACCTGCCCGAGGGCAAGGACGAGTACCACCTGCGGAACGAGCAGTCCCCTCGGGCCGACGACGGCTGGCGGCACCTGAAAGCCGACGAGATCGAGACCCTCGTCAAGAACGGGAACACCGCCGACAACTGGGACGACGTGTACGTCACGGCCGATCACTTCGCGGCGCACCTGGTGAAGGACTGCGAGTTCTACGGGCTGGTGCGGATCGGGCAGTTGGACGAGGTCTACCTGGAGCACCACGAGCTGACGGTGCCGGTGGGGCTGACCCACAGCCGCATCGTCTCCTGCGACATCGGGGACAACGCCGCGATCCACCACGTCCGCTACCTGGCGCACTACATCATCGGGAACCACGTCGTCCTGCTGAACCTCGACGAGATGCACTGCACGAACCACGCGAAGTTCGGCAACGGCATCGTTCAGGAGGGCGAGGACGAGGACGTGCGGATCTTGCTGGACCTGATCAACGAGGCCGGCGGGCGGAGCGTGATGCCGTTCGACGGCATGATCTGCGCGGACGCGGCGCTGTGGGCGATGTACCCCCACGACGCCGAACTGGGCGGGCGCCTCGGCGACATCACCCAGAAGCAGTTCGACCCGCGCCGGGGCTTCTACGGCACCGTCGGCGACAACTGCGTGGTCAAGAACACCCGCATCATCAAGGACGTCCGGATGGGCTCGTGCAGCTACATCAAGGGCGCCAACAAGCTCAAGAACCTCACCGTCAACTCCAGCGAGGAC
>CAZXOC010000207.1:0-1964 GCA_964642165.1 uncultured Planctomycetaceae bacterium
GGTCAACGCCGTGCGGCGCTACGGCGTGATCTTCCAGACCGGCAGCCAGCAGCGCAGCAGCGGCAAGTTCCGATCCGCCTGCGAGATGGTCCGCAGCGGGCGCATCGGCGAGGTCCGGTACGTGCACGTGAACGTCTGGGGGCCGTCGGGCCCGGCGGAGGACGTCCCCCCGGAGCCCATCCCACCCGGCGTCGATTGGGACCGGTGGCTGGGCCCGGCGCCGTGGCGCCCCTTCAGCAACCGCATTCTTCGCGGCTGGCGGTCGTTCCGCGACTACTCCGGCGGGGGCATGACCGACTGGGGCGCCCACCACTTCGACATCGTCCAGTGGGCCCTCGACAAGGACGACAGCGGGCCCGTCGAGGCCATCCCGCCCGACGGCAAGGACGTCAAGCACCTCACCTACGTCTACGACAACGGCGTGAAGGTCTACCACGGCGGGGCGCAGGGCGCCCAGATCGTCTTCCACGGCTCGGAAGGGAGGATCGGCGTGGACCGCGGCCAGCTCTGGACCGACCCGCCGGGCATCATGGCCAGGCCCATCAGCCCCAGCGAGGTGCGCCTGTACTACAGCACGAGCCAGAAGGGCAACTGGCTGGACTGCGTCCGCAGCCGCCGGCGCCCGATCTGCGACGTGGAGGTCGGCTGCCGGTCCGTGACGGTCTGCCACATCGGCAACCTCGCCTACTGGCTCAAGCGCCCATTGAAGTGGGACCCGGCCAAGGAGGAGTTCGTCGGCGACGTGGAGGCCAACCGCTGGCTCGACCGCCCCAAGCGCCAGCCGTGGCGGGTCTCCTGATCGGCGAGGCCGCCCGGCGCCGCGCGCCGCCTTGACAGACCCGGCACGTCGCCGTACGTTCGGGCGCGCCGGCTTGCCGGAGGCCCCGCCGATGCGGTTGTCGCGAAAGAGCGAATACGCCTGCCTGGCGCTGATCGACCTGGCGTCCCGCCACCCGGAGGGAGGCTACAGCAAGATCCGCGAGGTGGCCGAACGCCAGGGCATCCCGCGGGGGTTCCTCGTGCAGATCCTCCTTCGGCTCAAGAACGCCGGGTACGTCCGCAGCGCTCGCGGCGCGGCCGGGGGGTACCAGCTCGCCAAGCCGCCCGGGGAGATCACGGTCGCGGAGGTGGTGCGGCTGATGGACGGCGCGCTGGCCCCGGTGGGGTCTGTCAGCCGCTTCTTCTACGACCACACCCCCATCGAGAAGAGCCCCAAGCTCCTCGCCCTGTTCACCGAGATCCGCAACCACGTCGCGAAGAAGCTCGAGACGACGACTCTCCGGGACCTGATCTGACGGTCCCGTTCGGCCCCGGCCGCCGCACCGCCGGGGCGCGCGTCACTTGACGGTCGCCAGCGCCGCGGCGAGTCGCTTGCGGGCGGCGGCGGCTTCGGGGGATTCGTTGTCCGGCTTGACCGCGCTCTTCTCGAACGGGTCGGTCTTTCGGTCGAACAGGCGCCCGTCAACGTAGAGCTTCCAGCGCTGGTCGAGCACGGCGCGGTTCTTGCCCCCGGCCGAGGCCGTGCCGTGATGGATGTACGCCCAGTCGCGGACCTTGGGCTTCCTGCCGATCAGCACGGGCAGTTGGCTGCGGCCGTCGATCTTCACGCCCTTCGGCAGCGGCGCGCGGGTCAGCTCGCAGAGCGTCGGCAGGACGTCGCTGAAGTCCACCAGGGCGTCGGTGACCTTGCCGGCGGGCACGCGGCGAGGCCAGTTCGCGAGAAGCGGCACGTGCGTGCCGGCGTCGGTCATGGATCCCTTGCCGCCGGGGATGGTGCGGTCGCCCATCTTCGAGCGGATGCCCTTCGGCGTGCCGTTGTCGCCGGTGAAGAGGATCAGCGTCCGCTCGCGCAGGTGCAGCCTGTCCAGCTCCGCGACGACGCGGCCGATGCACTTGTCCATGTAGGCGACCATGGCGGCGTAGTTGGCCTGGCCGGCGCCTTTGGGCTTTCTCTTGCCCTTGCC
>CAZXOC010000207.1:2064-13574 GCA_964642165.1 uncultured Planctomycetaceae bacterium
CCGCCGCGGCGCGGCGGCTGTCCGGCGTGGGCACGAACGGGGCGTGCACCAGGTTCATCGGGTAGTAGGCGAAGAACGGGCGGTCCTTGTGGCGGCGGATGAAGTCGATGAGGAAGTCGCAGTGGACGTCCGGCCCGTACTTGCCCTTGGCGCTGTCGAGCATCTTGCCGTTCTGCCAGATCCACGGGTCCCAGTAGCGCGAGGGCTTCTTGCGCTGGTAATGCCAGACCCAGACGCAGTGCTCGTCGAAGCCGGCTCGGGTGGGCTGATCGGCGTTGGCGGGCTTGTCGAACGTGCAGAGCTGCCACTTGCCCGAGACGCACGTGGCGTAGCCCGCCTCGCGAAGGACGTGCCCGAACGTCTTCTCCTTCGGGTCGAGGACGCCCCAGCCGTGGTAGCTGCGGAAGCCGTACCGCCCGGTCATGATCAGCAGGCGCGTCGGCGAGCACAGCGGCGCGCAGTAGGCGTGCTCGAAGCGCGTCCCCCCGGCGGCGAGCTTGTCCAGGACCGGCGTCCGGTACGACGTGCCCCCGTTGCAGCCGAGGCACTCGTAGCCCAGGTCGTCGGCCATGATCAGCAGGATGTTGGGCCTCTCCCGCTTCGAGGCGGCGGCAAGGAGATGCGATGCCGCCGGGCCGAGCAGCGTCGCGCCGCCGGCCGCGGCGCAGGTCCTCAGGAAGTCGCGTCGATCGATCGGGCGGATGGGCATGGTGGTGTCTCCGTGTGTCGGACGGCGAGCCCTCGCAGCACAGGAGCGGGCCCGCCGCGCCGTTCGAGCATAGCGGTTCGGCCTCGGGGTGCAAGGGCGGCCACCGGCGCCCGCGTGCCGGGGCGCCCGGGTGGGAGCAATCGAGGCGCCTTCGCGGTAGGATACGCACGCGGGACGCGCCGCGCGGGGGATCCGCGATGGGAGGCTTTCGGGCGGGGGTGGAGGACGAAGAGGAGAACACAACCCGCTAAACGGGGAGAGGAGAACACAACCCGCTAAACGGGGAGAGGAGAACGCAACCCGCTAAACGGGGGGAGGAGAACGGGAATGTGCAGGAGCGTTCGGTGGAAACCGCCTTGGCGCGAGCCTCACTCCGGACAGCTTGTCCTGTGGGCGGCGGTGATGCTGGGGGTCGCGATCGGCGCCCGCGCCGACGACTGGCCGATGGCGGGGCACGACCCGGCGCGGACGGGCTGCTCGGGCGAGTACCTCGTCGGCCCGTTCGAGTATGAGTGGGTGGCCCACTTCGACCAGAAGATCACGTTCGCCCAGTTGATCGTGCATCGCGGGGCGGGCTACGTCGGCACGCTGCACGGCCGGGTCATCCGAGTGGACCTCCGGACGGGCAAGGCGGCCTGGCAGACGCCCGTGGCCGGGGCGGTGCTCGGCTCGGTGGCGGCCGAGGGAAAGCGCATCTTCGCCGCCGACCACGGCGGGCGGCTCACCGCGCTCGACGCCGAGACCGGCAAGGTGCTCTGGACCTACGACGGCGGGGCGCCCTCGGTGGCGCACGTGCTGGCGATCGACGGCACGGTCGTCTACACGGACCTGAAGGGCCGCTGCCACGCCGTCGCCGCGGAGACGGGCCGGCGCGTCTGGGCCTTCGACGCCGGCACGATGATCCTGCATTCGCCGGCCTGCGACGGGTCGCGCGTCTTCTTCGCCTCCGAAGCGATGACGCTCCACGCCGTGAGCCTGGCCAAGGGCGCGAAGCTCTGGGAGGCCCGGCTGCTGGGCATGTCGCTGAAGGAGGGCTGGCCGGTCGTCTCGACGAGGACGAACACCGTGATGGTCTCCGTCATGCCGCTGCCGAACCGGGCGACCCAGCCGGTCCGGGACCTCCAGATCCACAAGCTGCCGCGCCCCGGGACGCCCGCCGAGCACCAGGCCATGCAGGACAGGATCCTCGCGGCCATCCGCGGCACGCAGGGCGCCCAGGTGCATTGGTTCCTGGACACCGAGACGGGCAAAGAGAAGTTCGTCGCGCCGATGCTGTACAACTGCGGGCGCTGGGCGACGATGGCCCCGGCCTGCGTGGACCCCAACGGCAACTTCGTGGGCATGTTCATGTACCCCCCGGCCCGGCCGCTCGACAGGTGGCAGTACCGCTGCACCCACCAAGGCACGTTCAGCGCGAAGACCGGGCGGCTCGTCGGCCCGTACTTCACGATGGGGCACGCCGGGTGGGACGAGTACGCCGCCCACACGCTCGCCGGGCGGACGGTCTTCCACAACCACTGGGGCATGGTGTGGGTGCAGGACATGGACGCCCCGCCGGCGGCGCGGCGGCGAAGCGCCTGGCAGATCGACATGCCCGGGCACTACCTCGTCAACGAGCGCAAGCGCCGGGAGGGCGGGTATCCCGGCTGGGGCGGGGCGATGCAGAACGGCTCCAACGGCGTCTCGATCGCCGGCGGGCGGGTGTACTGCATCTCCAGCTCGCACATCGCCTGTGCCGCCGGGCGGCGGAAGGGAGGGGCGAGATGATGCGAAGGCTCGCCAATCCCGGTTCGGCGCGGACGCGATCTCGAGGGGCAATGCGGATTCTCTCGAGCGGGGCGGTCGTGCTCGCGCTGGCCTTGCACGCGCTGCCGGCGGCGGGGGACGTACAGCGGCGCTACGCCGAGCGGACCCGCGGGCTGCTGTGCGCCGCGGCGGAGTGGCGCGGCTCGCCGGCGCTGATGGTCCGCCCCTATCACACCGTGGAGGTCGCGCCCACCACGCGGGGCATGTGGCAGCCGTCCGGGGGCATCCGCGCCGGCGAGGGGCGGGTGCAGATCGCCTGCTCGCGGCTGTCACCGGCCGCCGTGGTCGCCACGGAGTCGAGCCGCCTGGAGCTGTTCTGCGACCTGAGCTTCCAGGCCCAACACCCCCGGCGCCGGCAGCGGCGCGTGTTGGGATCGTGCCCGCGGTACGCCGCCGTCGCGACGGCCGACGGCGTGGTCGTCGCCCGAGCGCCGCGCGCGGCGCCCTGCGGGGACATGACGGAGAACTGGATGCTCGTGTGGTTCGGGCACTGGAGCTACGTCAAGAGCACGCCGTTTCCGACCACGCCGGGCTATCACTGGGGCACCATGGTGCCGCAGCCGCTGCTGGTGTTCCGCGACCGCCCCTGGCTGCTCGTGTTCGAGAAGCGTCCCGCCAAGGTCGCCCTGCATCAGGCCGAGGGCTACGACGACGCCGCGGACTGGCCGTGGGACGACTTCGGCTGGCACGACACGTGGCGGCTGCGGCCGGTCGGCGTGCCGCAGGACAAGCTCCGACGTGCGGGCTTGACGATCGAGTGGAGCGGCGCGGCGGGCAGCGTGGTGATGATGCCGCTGTTCGGCGCGCGGCTGCGCTCGCCCACGGAGACGGAGACGTGGCGCCGCGGCCTGCCCGCCGACGTGCTGAAGCGCTGCCGGCAGTGGAGCCGGCGGCTGCTGGCCTACCCGACGGCCGCCCACGAGACGGCGAAGCTGGCGGCCGGTGGAGACCGCCTCGACGTCGCGGTCCGCGTGAGCTTCCACGAGATCGCCGACGGCTGGAAGACCCCGCCCCTGCGGGCCGCGCCCGTCCCGCCCTACGTCTACGGCGCGGCGAAGTACGGGCTGGGCGTCGAGTGGTCCAAGGCGCCCACGGACCTGGACTGCCCCACCTACCTGGGCCCGACGGCCGTCGTCGACGCCGCGAGCGAGTACACCTGGAGCTTCCAGGGCTTTGCCCGGTACGCCGAGGAGCGGATGGCGCCGAAGGCGCCGCCCGGCCCGGCGTCGTCGTCGGCCGTCCGAGACCGTCTCGCCGAGGAGGTCGACGAACTGCTGTCGGCCAACTGGGCGCCGCTGTTCCTCTTCCCCAGCAAGGCGCTGGTGGACCCGGCCGGGAAGCTCACGCCGCTGCGCCGCTTCAGCTACCCCGCGGACCTGCCGCTGGCGATCGCGCCGGCGCTGCCGTATCTCGACGAGGCCCGCCGAGGCAAGGTGCTCGCGTACGTCCGGCGGCGCCTGGGCGAACGCCCGCTGGGCTCGGGCGAGTGGCCCCCGCCCTGGAAGGGCGCCCGCCAGCGCGTCCTGTTCCCCGTGCCGGAGGGGTATCTCGACGACCTGCGCCTTCGCGTCCGTAATCCCGGTCTCGGGCCGGAGGGCCTCTACGTGCTCGGCACGTTCGCCGACGAGCTGGGGCTGGACCCGGGCGCAACGGCGCCCGCGCCGGACGAGGTCGACGCCGTCGACTGGGCGGCGGGGAATCGGTCGTTCCGCTGCCTGGACCGGACGAACTGGCCCTACGGCCCGCGCGGGGGCGAGCATGACTCCAACCGCAAGCTCATGGAGCTGATCGGGCGCGTCCGCCTCGCGGCGCGACGCCGCCGGCCGCGGCACGTCGAGTCGGGGAAGGTCGAGCTCGCCCGTGAGCTGATCCGCCGCTACTGGCTGCGGAAGTACGTCCGCTGGCTCTACGACGGCGGCATCGTGACGCTCGCCGGCGCGGACGAGGCCGTGCGGAAGCGGTTCGGCGGCAAGGTCATGGGCAGGGACTGGGCGACGTTCCTGAACGTCAAGGGCAACCCGACCCTGGCGCCCGCGAGCTGGCGAAGCGCCGACGACGACGTCCGCGCCGTGATGGGGCTGGACCGGCTGGGCCTGGGCTGGGAGGTGCACGCCCGCACGAAGTACTCGACCCACTGCTGCACGTTCGCCGTGATGGACGGGATGTGCCCGGAGGTGGCCCGCTTCTTCCGCGACCGGATGCGGGACGAGGCCCGGCGCTTCTTCGCGCGCCTGGACTACCGCTCGCCGGACTGGCACTTCGCCTGGACGCCGAACCAGGAGTACGTCTCGACCGAGGGCACGACCTTCCCGCCCCAATCGGCGCGGGACCTGTTCGTCGCCCGGGCGTGGATCCTGCGGGAACGCCCCGAGACGCTCCGCCGCTTCCTCGGCGAGCCCTGGTGCCACGCCGACCTGGACCACGTCGACAAGCTCCGCGCCGCCCTCGACGCCGCGGCCGGGGAGCGATGGGTGCCGATTAGCCCCAAGTAGCGACGCCGACCTACGCCGTCCGGGCCATCTTCTTCAGGAACGCCAGGCCGTCTCTCGCCAGGTCGTCGGCGGAGTCGTAGATGGGGCGCCAGATGCACGCGGCGGCGCAAAGGTCCACGATCCCCTGGGCGAAGCTCTCGATCGTGATCCAGCGGCTGTAGCCGAGCTCCTTCAGCGCCGCGAAGGCCTCCTTCCACCGCACCTGCCCCGTGCCGGGCGTGCCGCGGTCGCTCTCGGAGGCGTGGAAGTGCCCCAGCCGCTTCCCGGCCGCGCGGATCGCCGCGGCGGTGTCCTTCTCCTCGATGTTGGCGTGGAACGTGTCCACCTGCACCGTGAGATGCGGGCTGTTCACTTCCTCGACGAGCCGGATGGCGTCGGCCGTCGTGTTGATCACGTGCGTCTCGAAGCGGTTCAGCGGCTCGATGGCGAGCAGGACGTTCGCCTTCCGCGCGTGCTCGGCCGCGGCGCCGAGGCCTTCGACGCACCACTTCCACTCGTCGTCGCTGCGTCCGCGGCCGGTCAGGTAGCGGACGGGCGAGTACAGGGGGCCCGCGACGGCGTCGCCGCCCATCTCGGCGGTGATGTCGATCATGCGGCGAAGCCGCTGCGCGCCGGCCTGGCGTTCGGCGGGCTTCTCGCTGCACGGGCTCGTCCCGGGCAGCATGACGCAGCAGGACGTCAGGCCCACGCCGGCGGCTTCGCGCGCCTTCGCCGTGGCCTTCACGTCGAGCACGCCGAGGTCGTTGAAGGGGACCTCGACGCCGTCGTAGCCCATGTCGGCGACCTTGGGGATGAGGTCGATCCTGTCCTTCGAGAACGTGGCCGTATAGACGAGCAGGTTCAGGCCGAACCGCGGTTGAAAGGACTTCGACACGGCCTTGGGGTCCGTCTTGTCCAGCGTCCAGTCCGCGCAGCCGGCCAGACCCAACGCGCCGGCGACCGCCGCTCCCTTGTGAAGGAAGCCCCGTCTCGAGATAGCCTTTTTCGGCATGATCCGTCCTCCACGAGGCCGACTCGCGTTTGATATACGGGCCGTCGCGAGCCGGCGTGTCCGGTGGCGCCCGGCGTTCGGTCCGCCCGGCCCGGCCCACGGCAGGCGGAGGCATCGCGCCGCGCATCAACCTACAGCATGACAGCCGTCGAGGGCAAGCCGTCGCCGGTGCGTGCCGATCGCGTTCGGCTCCTGCGCCGCGCGGTGGGCTTGGCCTCGGATATCTCGTTGCCGTTGCTCGGATGCCGCTTTACACTCCAGGCGGTCCGTGAAGGTGCCGTTACGACCGCGTTCTGAAGGAGACGCAGCCATGACAGACAGCGATCTGACCCGGCGTGAGTTCATGCAGCGAAGTGCCGCCGTAGCGGCCGGCGTGGCGGCAGGCGTGGGTGCGGCCGACGCCGCCGAGGTCGATAAGACCAAGACCCGCAGCTACAACCCGGACATGGACTACCGGCCGCTGGGCAAGACCGGCCTGTGGATCTCGGCCGTGTGCCTCGGCGGGCACTGGAAGCGCATCAACAAGGTCCTGCCCGGCACGGAGTGCAAGGAGGGGCGATCGCCCTTCGACCAGAACCGCTACGACATCGTCAGCCATTGCATCGAGCGCGGCATCAACTACATCGACGCCTGCACGATCCAGGAGGTCAAGGCGTACCGCAAGGCCCTCAAGGGTCGCCGCGACAAGATGTACCTGGGCTGCTCCTGGTACCAGAGGGAGATGCGCAACGGCAAGTACCGGACCGCCAAGGCCCTGCTGGAGACGCTGGACTGGGGCATGAAGGACGCGGGCGTCGAGTACGTCGACCTGTGGCGGATCACCATGCACGAGCGGAGCAGCCGGCACAAGGAGAGCGAAGTCCAGGAGATGATGGGCGCCCTCGAGAAGGCCCGCAAGCAGGGCAAGGTCCGCTTCACGGGCCTCTCCTCGCACGACCGGAAGCACATCAAGTGGATGATCGAGACGTTCCCGGAGGTCGTGCAGGTGGCCGTCACGCCCTACACCGCCGACAGCAAGGTCCTGCCCACCGACAGCATCTTCGATACCGTCAAGAAACGAGGCGTGGGCGTCTTCGGCATCAAGCCCTTCGCCAGCAACTCGCTGTTCAAGGGCGACAGCTCGCCGGGAAGCCCGCACGCCGAGGACGACGACCGACGGGCACGCCTGGCCATCCGCTACATCCTCTGCAACTCCGCCATCACCGCCCCCATCCCCGGGCTGATCACCCAACAACAGGTGGACAACGTCACCCAGGCCGTGAAGGAGCGCCGGAAGCTCGACGCGGCCGAGAAGGCGGAACTCCAGGAGGCCGGCAAGGAAATGTGGGCCAACCTGCCCGACGGCTACCAGTGGCTGAAGGACTGGGAATACGTGTAGGAAACATCGCGGCGATGGCGAGCGGCCGGGCCGGCGGACAGGGCGCACCTGCCACCCGGGCCCGGCCAGCGGAGCGTGTCATGAGATCCGGTGCCTCGACGGCCCTTGGAACGTTACTTGTGGTGGGAACCATGGCTTTGGCTGATTCTCTCGTGGTCTACGACGGCTATGACGGTCCGGGCAAGGGAAAGCACGTCGTCCTCGTCGCGGGGGACGACGAGTACCGCTCGGAGGAGGTGATCCCCCAGCTCGCCAAGATCCTCGCCGTGCATCACGGCTTCAAGTGCACCGTCCTGTTCGCCGTCAACAAGGAAACGGGCGAGATCGACCCGACGACGCAGGACAACATCCCGCACCTGGAGACGCTGAAGACCGCCGACCTGATGGTGCTGTTCCTGCGCTTCCGCGACCTGCCGGACGAGCAGATGAAGCACGTCATGGACTACACGAACTCCGGCCGGCCCATCATGGGGCTGCGGACCTCCACGCACGCCTTCAACTTCCGGAAGCACAAGTCCGGGCCCTATGCGAAGTGGAGCTTCCGCGCGCGAGGCGAGACCCAGGGCGGCTACGGGCGCCAGGTCTTCGGCGAGACGTGGATCAACCATTACGGCGCCCACCAGCGAGAGAGCACGCGGGGGCTCGTCGCCAAGGGCATGGAAAGCCACCCGATCGTCCGCGGCTGCGAGGACATCTGGGGGCCCTCCGACGTCTACGCGATCACGACGCTCCTGGGCGACTGCAAGCCGGTGATCATGGGGCAGGTGCTCTCCGGCATGAAGCCGGACGACAAGCCCAACCCGGAGAAGAAGCCCGTGCCCGTCGCGTGGATCAAGACCTACACGGGTACGAAGGGAAAGGCCGCCAGGGTCTTCACCACCACCATGGGCCACGGCGGGGACCTGAAGAGCGAGGGCTTCCGCCGCCTGCTCGTGAACGCCTGCTACTGGGGCATGGGCCTCGAGGACAAGATCCCCGCCCGCGCCAAGGTGGACCTCGTCGGCGAGTACAAGCCCAACCGGATCGGCATGCGCGGGCACAAGAAGGGCCTCAAGCCCGAGGACCACAAGATCAAGCGCCCGTAGCCCGCACCGGGCGCTTCCCGGCCCGGCGTACGGCGTCGAGCCGATTTCATGGGGGTTCGGGGCGCGCCCGGCGCGTCGCGCGGGGGACGCGCTGCTTCGCGTCGCGAAAAACTCACGCTTTTCGGGAAACGGCGGCGTGCCCGGGGGAGTCTATACCAAGGGAGGAGTCAGCCGTGGCGCCGGACCTGGCCTTATTGCAGCAGTACGTCGCGACGCGGGACGGTGAGGCGCTCGCCGCGATCATGCACCAGCACCAGGGAATGGTGTACGGCACGTGCATGCGCATCCTGGGCAACAACGCCGACGCCGAGGACGCCGCCCAGGAGTGCTTCCTGAAGCTCGTCCGCAACGCCGACCGCGTGCGCTATTCGCTGGGCGGCTGGCTGCACCGCTGTGCCACGCACGTCTCCCTCAACGTTCGCAAGCAGGCCCAGGCACGCCAACGCCGCGAGAAGGTCTACCGCCAGGCCAGAGAGGCCGAACTCTACGGCGACGATGAGTGGCGCAAGATCGTGCCCTACCTCGACCGGGCGCTCGACGAGCTGCCGCCCCGGTGCCGCTACCTGCTCGTCGAGTGCTACCTTCGCCAGCGGCGCCGGACCCAGGTCGCCGAGGAGCTGCGCATCTCCCGCGTGACGCTCTACCGGCGGCTGGACGAGGCCGTCCAACTGCTGCGGAGAAAGCTGCGGCAGGCCGGCGTGCTGACCTCGCTGGCCGTGCTGGAAGTGCTGGAAGTGCTGCTGGAGGACCACGGGGCCGTCGCGCCCCCGCCGACGCTGACCGCGCAGTTGGAGAGGATCGTCTCGGCGTTCTCGCGAAGCGCTGCGAGCGCCGCGCCCGCGACGCCGCCGGCCACACCGCGCCGGGCGAAGCGGGGATCCCACGCCGTGGAATCGATCGGCGGCGCCCTCGCCGGCGCGCTGCTGATCGTGGGGCTGATCGTCGGCCTCTACTTCCAGAGCCGACCCCGGCGACCGTCCGCCGCGCCGGTTCCCGCGATGGCGCCCCGCCTTTCCGCCTCGGTCGCGGGCCCGGCTGCCCCGGCAGCCCCGAAGCACGGCCGTTCGCTCGCGGAGGCCGTCAACGAGATCATCGAGAACCCCGACGCCGCCGAGGACGAGGCCGACGACCCGTGGGGCCCCTTCTGGATGACGCCGGAGCCGCCGGAACCTGCACCCGCGCGGCGCGCGCCGGCGAAGGCAGCGCCCGCACCTGCCGCCAGGCCGCGCGAGCCGGACTACCCCTTCGCGCCGCCCGACGTGGTGGCCGGCCGGATCGACACCGTCCGCCGGCAGCGGCAGGCCGACCGGCAGGCCCGGCAGCGCCGTCCGACGCGTCGCGTTCGCCGGCGCAGCCCGTACGGGCTGTACTTCGGCGTGTACCGCGGCAGCGTCTCCGGCGGGCAGGTCATCACCAAGTCCCGCACGGGCGTCGGCATCCCACGCCCGCTGGGCGTGAAGCTCCCCCGCACCAGCGGAACGCGCCTGCCGTAGCTTCCTCCCGCGCTTCGGGGCAGCCTATCTGGCCCCCCCGTCCGCCCAGACGCTCGTGCCGCGCCGCCGTGCCCAGTCCGTCATCCGCCGCGGGTCGCCGCCCCAGAGCCTTTCCCGCGCCCAGTCGCAGGGCTGCGGCGAGCCGTCGCACTCGAGCCGGATCACCGGGAACAGCGGCGTCGGCCGCTCGCGCGGCAGGCCCCGAAGCACCAGCTCCTCGGCGCCCTGGTCGAAGGGCAGCTCCTGCCCCGTCGTCAGCAGCGTCGCGCGCTCGACGCGCGTGGCCAGCCCCGCCAGCCGCAGCTCGCCCCGCCCGTCCCAGAACCGCACGACCAGGTACAGGACGTTGCCCTTCCGCGTCTGCCGGCCGTGGGTGACGAACTCGCACACCTCGCCGCCCTGCGTGCCGCGGATGCACTCGTCATGGACGTCCAGCCATCGCCCGATGGCCGCCGCGCGCTCGACGAACTCCGGCGGGAGCTGCCCGTCCGGCGTGGGCCCGACGTTCAGCAGCAGGTTGCCGCCCTTGCCCGCCGCCTCGACCAGCATGTCCAGCAGCAGGTCGGCCGGACGCCATCGCTCGCCGATGCAGTACCCCCACAGCCGCCACGTGCTGACCTGGCACGATTCCCACAGCCGCTCCTCGGCCTGGATCCGGTGCTCCGGCGTGCCGAAGTCGCCGAACTCCGCGCCCGTGTTGGCGTTGTCGGTGTCGGCGCCGGTGCGGCTCTTGCCCAGGCGGTTGTTGATGAGGATGTCCGGCTGGAGCGATCGGGCCGCCGCGACGATCTCGTCGGCGCCCCAGTCCTCGGCGAAGTGCGGCCAGGAGCCGTCGAACCACAGGACGTCGATGCGCCCGTAGCCCGTCAGCAGCTCGCGGACCTGCGCGTGGACGTACGTGCGGAAGGCCGCCCAGCCGCCGGGGTCGTGGGCGGGGCCCTCCCAGTAGGCAGGAATCCGCCAGTCCGCCAGCGAGTAGTACAGGCCGACGCGGAGCCCGGCCGCCCGGAACGCCTCGACGAACTCGGCCACCAGGTCGCGCCCCGCCGCCTGCGCCGCGGCGGTGTAGTTGGTCACCTTCGAGTCCCACAGGCAGAAGCCGTCGTGATGGCGCGTCGTCAGCACGGCGTAGCGCATGCCCGCGCGCCGCGCCACGTCGGCCCAGGCCGCCGCGTCGTAGTGACGCGGCGCCCACGCGCAGGCCATCGCGGCGTACTCGCGCTGGTCGATGTGCTCGCGGAAGAGCGGCTGCTCGCCGCGCCCGATCACCGAGTACGGGCCCCAGTGGACGAACAGCCCGAACCGCGCCTCGTTGAACCACTGCCACTCGGCGGGAATGTCCGGTCCGGCCATGACGGCGCTCCTTTGTTGGAAGACATCGCAGGCCCACGCGGGCCGCAGCGGTTATACTCCCCCCGCGAGATCGCGAGAAGCACGCGGAGACGAACCGTGGACCGCCCGAACATCCTGCTGATGTACACCGACCAGCAGCGCTGGGACGCGCTCGGCGCCAACGGCAACGCCGACATCCGCACGCCGAACCTCGACGCCCTGGC
>CAZXOC010000208.1:0-3741 GCA_964642165.1 uncultured Planctomycetaceae bacterium
GAGGTCGGTCCCGCCGTCGGTCCGCAGGACTTCCACGGCCGTGGCGGGGATCGCCCCGGAGGTCTTCAGGGCCCGAGCCGACCGGACGGCGTCGCGGGCGCGATAGGGGTCGATGAGGCAGACGAAGGTGGCGTCGGTCCCGGTGCGGCGAAGAATGGCCTGCTGCCGCCCGCCGGGAACGCGGGCCAGGAACGCCGCCGTGCCGGGTGCCGCCAGGACGGTGGCGCGGACTTCACTGGCGGGGCCGCCGCGCCGCGCGTCCGTGGTCTCGGCGTTCGGGTCGGGCCCGGCCGCGTCGCGCGACCAGACGCCCGTCCAGTCGCCCGCCACGCGCTTCGGCCCGACGGCCCGGACGTGCTTGTAGCCGGGGGTCGTGCCGGCCATCGCCTTGAGCGAGGCCCCGTCGACGCCCTTCATCCGGTCGAGCTTCCCGCGGAAGCAGAGGGGGTAGTCAAACGTGTGCCTCGCCGGTCCCCACGCGCGGTAGACGTCGAGGACGTATCCGGGCATCTGGACGACGGTGCGGTCGAGCGCGACGCCCGCGTACGCGCCGGCGGCCTGGCCGCGGATGACCTTCACGTCGCCGGCGTCGGCGAAGCAGACGAGTCGGCCGGTCGTGGGGTTCTGCGAATGCTCGTCGACGCTCAGCGTCCAGTGGGCGATGGAGCGCGTCGTCCAGTTGGCGTGCCGGTCGTCCTCGTAGCGGAAGAACTGCGGCTCGCCGGCCAGCTCGTCGCCGTCGGCGAACAGGATCAGGTTCAGCTTGTCGCGGTGGCCGTGCACCCCGCCATGCGGGCCGTAGTCCATCAGGAGGAAGGTCTCGCCTCCCGAGTCCGTGCCGCGAAGGATGGCGTAGCCGAGCTTGTCGAAGACCAGCGAGCCCTGCCCCCGGACGGGGACCTCGCGCAGGGGCTTGTACACCCGCGTGGGGAAGTAGCAGGCGGGCGACTGGTGGAGCTGCCGATGGGTCTTGTTCACCGTGTGGGCGTAGTTGCGATCCCCGTAGCGGAGGTAGGCGTAGTCGAACGCCATGGCCGTCCACCCGCTGCCGACGGGGGCCCGGCCGGAGTCGTTGATCCCCGGGCTCGTGCCGTCGGGGTAGGCGTAGCCGAACTCGGAGTCGAAGAGGTTCTTGAAGGCGTTGACCTTGTAGCTCCAGAGGTCGATGCCCTTCCGGGCGAGGGCCTCGAGCCCGCCCACGATGGCGTGCCGGGCGAACTGCTGATAGCCGATCGCACCCTCGCCCCACATGCCGTCGGCGCCGATGCCGTTCTCGATCATGTACTTCAGCCCGTGGGCGCCGACGTCGATCCAGTCCCGATCGCCCAGGACGCTCCCGCCGTGGACGTAGGCCATGTTGTAGAAGGCCGTCCAGTTGCCCAGCGCGCCGGGACGCTTCTTCTTCTCCGCCGGATCGGTTCGCCAGTTCGGGTTGGCCGCGGTCTTCGCCGCGACGGCCTTGGCGGCCGGCGTCTTGCGGTGAATGAACGTCAGGGCGTGCCGGATGAGGTCCTTCTCGACGAGCTTGCGATCGGCGTCCGAGAAGGCGCCGCTGTCGGCGGCCAGGTCGTAGGCCTGGATCTGCGGGATCAGCCACATCGCCTCGCTCAGCCGCTGGGCCATCACCTTCGACGTGTCGCTGCCGTTGACGCCCTTGTGCTCCTTGTAGGCGTCGGGATAGAGCCTGGCGTAGCCGACGAGGACGTCGCGGACGCGCCGGGCGTACTTCGCCTCGCCCGTGATGCGCCAGGCGTACCCGCAGACGCCGGCCTGCTTGGCCAGCGCGTCGTGCGCCCTCGCCGGGGGGTCGCCCCGGCTCGTCATCTGCGCCGGAACGTTCGGGTCCGGGTGCGCGACGCCCTTCGCCAGGTAGCCGTCGGCCATCGCGATGACGCCATCGAGGACGGGCTTGCCCCGCGGGCTGCTGCGCATGGTCTCGAAGAGGGCCTTCCACTCGTCGGCGGTCATGTAGATGCCCGGCCGCTGCCCGAGCGGGATGGTCGACGGCAGCGTGACGGTCACGTCGGAGTAGTCCCTGCGTTGGGCCTCACCGCGGATGTCGCGGGGCAGTTCGGGGTTGAAGCCCTGGACGACGAGGTAGGGCTCCAGGTCGGCCGACGTGATGACCTCGATCTCGCCGATCCCGCCCCAGCCGCAGCGCTTGCCGCTCTTCAGCAGGCCGCCCGGGTGGTTGCTCAGTACCGTCACCTCGATCCACCTGGCCTTCTTGCCCCCTACCTCCAGGCTCTGGCGAGGCTTGGCTTTGCGGCGCTGGGCGGGGATCTTCTCCAACGTCTTGCGGAACGTCGTTCCGTCCGAGAGCTTGACGGTGACGTCCTTGGGGCTCTGTTCGTTGGTGTAGTCGCTGCAGATGAAATGGATCGCGTCGATGGGCAATTCATCGACCAGGTCCATTCGGAACCGGTACGGCACGCCGGTGATGACCTGCCGCGAGTGCACGTCCCCATCCACCACGTGCGGAGGGAAGGTCCGGCGGTCCTTGAACACCTTCTCGTCCAGCAGCTCCAGGCGAATCCGCCCGCCTCTGTCCATCCGAGCGGCGTTGCGGGCCTGGATCTCACGGTCCACCTTGCGATAGTCCACCTTCCCGGGTCCGGCAGGCAGCAGGTCGGGAACCAGCAGCACGGCGATCAGCAGAATCGGCACGGAACGTTGGGTCATGAGTACCTTCCCTGTGGGCAACTCGGCGCGGCCCCGGCCCGGGACCTCCCAAGAGGAATCCGGCCCACGACGTCCGAGGGCCTCTGCGATGATTCTACCGCTGCGGCGGACATCCACAAGCCGCCCCTCGACGGGCAGCGCTCCCCGCGCCCCACACGACGGCTTGGCGGAAGGCGTGGAGGCGATCTCGTTCGCCGGAGAGGGCCGCGACCAAGCGGGGGCGTCCGGGGTTGAAGGGACAGGCGCGGGCCGGTGCAGAGGAAGGCCCGAAGCACGAACACGAAAGGAAAAGCAGATGAGACCGTCCATTGTCCTTGGCTTCGTGTGCGTGGCGGGGTGCTTGCTCGTCCTGGGCTCGGGCGTTCCGGCCGCGGAGAAGGACCCCGCGCCCAACGTGCCGAAGGGCTACAAGCTGCTCTACTCGCAGCGCTTCGACAAGCCTGCCTCCATCGGGGACTTCGAGTTCACCAGCCCGGAGAAGTGGAAGTGGACCGCGCTGGACAAGGAAGGCAAGAGCGGCTGCCTCGAGTCCCTCGGGCAGGGCAAGTACCGCCCGAAGGTCCGCTCGCCGCGCGTGATCGGCCTGATCACCGGCCACGTCTTCGAGGACTTCATCCTGGAGGCCGACCTGCTCCAGACGGGCAAGGAGTACGGCCACCGCGACATGTGCCTGTTCTTCGGCTTCACCACGCCCAGCAAGTACTACTACGTCCACATGGCCACGAGGGCCGACAAGAACGCCCACAACGTCTTCCTCGTCAACGACAAGCCCCGGACCAACATCGCCCGCAAGACGACGAAGGGCATCGACTGGGGCAAGGCCAAGTGGCACAAGGTCCGCCTGGAGCGCAAGGCCTCCGCGGGGACGATCCGCGTGTTCTTCGACGACATGACGAAGCCCATCATGGAGGCGGAGGACAAGACCTTCGCGGCCGGGGGGGTGGGCTTCGGCTCGTTCGACGACGTCGGGCGGATCGACAACGTCCGCATCTGGGGGCCGAAGATGACTCAGAGAAAGTCGAGCTTCTTCCCGAAGAAGACGGGGGCCGGCCCGAAGGC
>CAZXOC010000208.1:3841-11544 GCA_964642165.1 uncultured Planctomycetaceae bacterium
CGGTGTTGTTGTTGTCTCTGGCGGCGGGCGGGTGCGAGGGCACGATGACCTGCCCGCGCGTGATCTACCTCGACGGGGCGGGCTGGCACAGCGGCGACGGGCCCGTCCGCAAGGGGCTGCTCGGCGCCGGCTTCGCCGGGGCGGTGGAGCGCTACGACTGGCAGGGGCTCTTCGGCCCGCTGCCCGATCACCTGTGGGCCAACCAACACCACGCCAGCGTCCCCGCGCTGGCCCGGCGCGTCACCAAGCTGCGCCGCGCGAACCCCGAGGGACGGATCGTGCTGATGGGCCTGTCGGCCGGAACCAGCCTGGTGGTCGCCGCCCTGGAGAAGCTGCCCGAGGACGTCCTGGTGGATGACGTCGTGCTGCTGAGCCCGTCGGTCTCGGCGTGGCACGACCTGACGCAGGCCCTGCGACACGTCCGGCGGCGGCTGTACGCCACCCACAGCCCGTACGACGGGCTGCTGAGCACGTCGGGCAGCGCGGGCGGGGAGAGGGGCCCGCCGGCGGGACGGCGCGGCTTCCGCCTGCCCGAGGAGATGCCCCTCGAGAAGCAGGTCCTCTACCGCAAGCTCATCCACCTGCCCTGGCGCCCGGGGTACGCCGCCTACGACTGGGACGGCGGACACGTCTCGGTCACCTCCCCGGACTTCATCCGCGTCGTCATCGCGCCCAGGATCCTCGGGGCCGACCCGCATCCACTGGACCGACCGATCGCCTTCGCGGAAGGGAGCGACCGATGAACCATGCCGCGCGGCGATGCGCGCCCCTCCTGGCGGCGGCCATGCTGGCCGGCTGCGCCAACCACGACGTGACGCGCGGACGCCAGTTCGAATCGGACGGACAGCCTCACCTCGCCTACGAGGAGTACCTCAAGGCCCTGACGGACAACCCCGACGACGGCGCCGCGGCGTCGGGCCTTCGCCGCACGGCCGAGGAGGCCTCCACCTACTGGCTCCAGCGGGGCCTCGACGCCGCCGAGCGCAAGAACTGGACCGAGGCCGCCACGTGCCACCTCAAGGTCCTCCAGATCCGCCCCGACCAGCTCAGCAGCGCCCTGGCGCTGCGACAGATCCGTCAGGAGCATGGCGAGGCGGTCCGGCAGGCCTATGCGGCCGTGGAGGCCGGCAAGCTGTCCGGCGAGATGCTCGCGATGGCCGACGCGCGGTCCGCGGGCCCGCCCCCGCCGCCGGGGCCCGCCCCGCCGCTGCCGAAGCCGCCGGAGGCCACGGCGAGCCCCACGCCGCCGGAACCGACGCCGCCCGAGCCGCCCAAGCGCGTCGAGCCGGACGGGCCCGAGCGCCCGTCGGCGCGCACGCGCGTTCGGCCGGTGCGGACGGAGATCAGAAAGCGGATGGCGCCCCCGCGGGCGCGACCCGGCATGTCGCGCAAGCGCCGGATCATCGTCCGCCGCGAGCCGGGCGCCGGCCGCGGCGAGTTCGCCCGGACCGTCACCGTCAGCGATGACGACGATCGCTACCGCGACAAGGAGGCCCTGACCGACCGCCTCGCCATCAAGGTCAAGGACACCGACGGCGACCCGCTCGACGCGGACATGGAGATCTACCTGGACGGCCGCCGGGCCGCCAAGCTCAAGGACCTGCCGGAGGACGCCGTGATCCGCCTGGAGGGGGTCTTCCCCGAGCCGGTGGAGATCGTCGTCATCGACATCTACGACCGGGAGGAGACGGTGACCGTCGGCCTGCGGAAGCGGTAAGCTCCCGTGCGTTCCGCGCGGCGACGTCGGGGGCACGCGAGGAGACCCGCATGCGGAAGGTGGTGTGGACCCCCGCGATGGTCGCGCTGAGCCTGGCCGCGCGGGCCGCCGCCTTGATATCCATACATGGTGATGGTATACTTACATAGAGAAGAGGTTCCCTTTGTGGGACCGAACCTGGGGAGCCGGGCTCAATCCTCTCACCGCGCCCGGTTCCCCGTGCGCCTCGCATGAGCGAGGGGGACAGCCCCCCAATCCGGGGGCGCCCGCGTCCGGCGGCTGCGGGCTACTTCGCCTTCGCCAGCGTGCCGGCGAGCTCCGCGCAGCTCGCGAAGCTCTGGGCGGGGTTGTCGCCGCAGGCGGGCGTGCCGATGACGCGAATCGCGACGACCTTCACGGGCTCGAAGCGGACGGCGAACGTCCGCCCGCCCGGCAGCCGGGGCGCCTTCGCCGCCGTCGTCGCGGGGTAGGCGTCGATCGCCGCGACGTTCTCCCACTTGCCTCTGGCCGTACGCTTGATCTGGATGCGCGGCTTGCCCCGACGCGTGTCCCACCAGCCGCCGTCGTGATAGGACTGGCCGTGGGCGTACGTCACCGTGTTGATCGTCACGGGTGTGGCGCGCTCGACGGCGAACCAGTCCTCGTCGCGCTTCTTCGCGTTGAAGGTGACGCGCCAACTGGACACGTCGCCGTCCGCGATGCTGCCCGGCACGTTGCCCGCGCGCGACCAGGACTCCCTCGCCATGAAGAACGGCGAGAGGGAAATGCTCTGGAGGCGCTCCCGCGCCGGCAGCCAGACGGCGTACAACGAGCCGGTGCGTCCGGCCTCGGCGAAGCTCGTCAGCTTCAGCGCCACGGGCCGGAAGGTGACCTTCCCGTCCCGGGGCGTGGCGGCCAGCCCCCGGCCGGCGAAGAGGTGGGGCGCGACGCGAGCGCCGGGGGGTACCTCGCAGCTCAGCTCCACCGTGCCGTCGTCCCGCACGGCCGGCATGACCGTCACGAAGGACAGCCCCGGGTTGTGCTCCGCGTCGAACGCCAGGACGAGCGGTCCGCGCTGCACGGCCAGCAGTCCCGCGTTGGTGTGCGTGCCCTTCACCAGCACGGCGGGCATGGCCAGGTCCAGCAGGACGCGGTCGCCGCGCTTCCATTGGCGCGACAGCACGTGGTACCTGCCGTAGACCGCCTTGCCGTCCAGCGGCTGGCCGTTGATCTCGATCTTGTAGCTCCGGCACCAGGAGGGGATGCGGAGCATCAGGTCGAAGCGGGCCTCCCTGGCCGGCTCGACGGTCAGCGCGACCTGCCCGTCCACCGGGTAGCGCGTGCGCTGGGTGAGCTTCACGGCCGTACCGGCGACGGCGGCCTCGAGCGTGGACGGCTCGTAGAAGTTCACCATCACCGCGTCCTCGCGCAGCGCGTAGGCGAGGGTGGGGATCATCGCGATGGCGCGGGGCCCGCTGGACGTGCAGCAGCTCATGCCCGTGCCGTAGCCCTTGCGCCCGCGGAGGGGCGTGAAGTAGCACAGCGCCTCGCCGGAGGGCTTCTGGGCGGCCAGCAGGTGGTTGTAGACGACGCGCTCCAGCGTATCGGCGTACTTCGCCTCGCCGGTGATCCGCAGCAGTTGGGCGCAGAGCTGGATCCACGTCACCTGCGCGCAGTTCTCGGAGACGTGCCCCGTGTTGGGCAGGTGGTGGGGGTCCTGGAAGCGCTCGCCGAGGCTCGTCCCGCCGGTGAGGTACATCTGGTTGGCGACGATGTCGTCGTGGGCGTACAGGCACGGCGCCAGAAAGGCCGCCTCGCCCGTCGAGCGGTACAGCTCGCACAGGCCCACCAGGTTGGACATCATCTCGTAGGCCTTGCGGTTGGCCGTCCGGGCGACGCTGCGCGTCTTCGTGAGCGTGGCGATGATCTTCGGGCCGTGCGGCTGGTCGTAGGCGCGGGTGATGTACCGGGCCAGCTCGAGGTAGCGCGGCTCGTGCGTGGCGCGGTAGAGCAGCAGGAGCGGCTCGAGGACGCTGGTGGCCGCCATCCCGACGTGCGTGCCCGAGCGGATGATGTCGCGCCGGCCCGCGCCGTCGCCGAACGTGCGGGCGAGCAGGTCGCCGATCTTCCTCGCCGCCGCCAGGGCCGCCTCGTCGCCCGTGTGCTCGTGGTAGGTCATCAGTCCCATCAGGTTGTACTTGTGCGTCCAGACGTCCCACCCGCCCCAGCGGTGCGCCTTGCCGTACGTGCCCAGGTAGCCGTCGGGCGCCTGGCAGGCGATCAGCGTGCGGACGGCCTCGTCCATCCGGCGCCGCAAGGCCGCGTCACCCGAGTACCCCCACGCGATCGACGCGGCGTGCAGCCACTTGCCGATGTGCTCGCCGCTCCACCCGCCGCGCTCCGTGGGGCTCTGGAACGTCCGCAGCCGCTGCTCCAGGCTCACCGTCCTCAGGCGGTTCGCGCGGTTCGCCTCGACGCGCCCGCCCAGCCAGCCCGTCAGCTTCACCTGCCCGGGGCGGGCGGCCGTCGCCTTGTCGGGCACCTTGCCCGAGGTCAACGGCCGGGCCGTCGCGGCCTGAGCCGCCAGCAACACGCCGGCCAGGCACACCGCCAGCGCGCGCGTCGCCGTCTCGTTCGCCGTGCGTTTCATCCCAGGTCCTCCCGTCCGACGGTCCGCGTTTCCCGCGGCCCGGACGGTCGCATTGTCCCCGCCCCGCCCGCGCGTTGCCAGCACCATGACGGCCGCACCGAGGGCGGCTTGCGCCGCCGGGGACGCCATCCCGCCCTGTTGGAGGTTGCAGACGTGGGCGCAGGGCGTATGATCCGCCTTCGGCGCGCGGGCGGGCGGGGACGAGCCGCCTCCTGCGGCCAGAGGCACCGACCATGACCAGGCCACGCCGCCTGAGAGACTCCGCGATCCTCCTGGACGCCCGGGACAACGTCGCGACCGCGCTGGTGGAAATGCACGCCGGCGAGTACGTGCTGGACGCCCGGGACGGCGAGCGCACCGTCACGCTGCCCGCGGACATCCCGGCCGGGTTCAAGCTCGCCGTGGCGCCCATCGGCAGCGGGCAGGAGGTCCGCAAGTACGGCTGCCCGATCGGCCTGGCCACGGCGGACATCCGCGTCGGCGAGTGCGTCCACGTGCACAACATCAGGAGCCTGGTGTGACGGCCGGGCAAGCGAACACGGCGGAGTTGACCCTCCGGGGCTACCGGCGAGGCGACGGGGCCTTCGGCGTGCGGAACCACGTGGTCGTGATGGCCAGCGTCTCCTGCGCGAACTCCATCGTCGAGCGGATCGCGCGGGCGGACCCGGACGTGGTTCCCGTCACGCACCAGCACGGCTGCACGCACATGGGCGACGACCGCGAGCAGATGCTGCGGACGCTCGCCGGGACGTGCGGCAACCCGAACGTCGGCGGGGCGCTCATCGTCGGCCTCGGCTGCGAGAACATCGGCGCCGCGGACCTCGCCCGGCGCGTGCCCGCCGACGGCCGCGTCGTGCGGACCATCGGCATCCAGGAGATCGGCTCGGCGGACGGCATCCTGGCCGCGGCGGCGACGCACCTGCGGGAGATGAAGGAGTTCGTCGCCGCTCAGCGGCGCGAGCCGTGCGGCGTCGCCGGCCTGACGGTCGCGCTGGAGTGCGGCGGGTCCGACCCGTTCAGCGGCATCACGGCGAACCCCGTCGTCGGGCTCGTCAGCGACCGCCTCGTCGAGATGGGCGCGACGGCGATGCTGTCAGAGATCCCGGAGATGATCGGCACGGAGGCGGTGCTGGCCGGGCGCATCCCGGACCCCGAGATCCGCCGGCGGCTCTTCGGGCGCATTGCCGACTACGTGCGGACCGTCCGCGACCAGGGCGGCGATCTGCGCGGCGCCAACCCCTCCCCGGGCAACATCCGCGCGGGGCTCAGCACGATCGAGGAGAAGTCGCTCGGGTGCATCATCAAGGGCGGCACCAGCGACATCGTGGAGCTGGTCCGGTACGCCGAGCGCCCGCGGCGCCGGGGGCTCGTCGTCATGGACACGCCGGGCAACGACCCGGAGAGCGTGACGGGCATGGCCGCGGGCGGCGCGCAGGTGGTGCTGTTCACGACGGGCGTGGGCACGCCGCTGGGCAGCCCGGTTTGCCCCGTCATCAAGATCGCGACCAACTCCCGGACGTACGAGCGGATGGCGGACTTCATGGACTTCAACGCCGGGCGGATCGTCGAGGGCGCGCCGATGCCGCAACTGGCCGACGAGCTGTTCGAGCTGCTCGTGGCCGTCTGCAACGGCCGGCAAACCGCCGCCGAACGCAACCGCTGCCGCGAGTTCGCCGTCAACCGCATCGGCGCGACCCTGTAGGCGCGACGCCCGCCGCGTGCCCGCACGGCGACCCCGCGGCGACGTCGACGCGGGACGCCCCGGATAATCCCCCGCCTACCTTCGGCCTGCCTCGACCCGCGCGGTCTCCCGCATGGCCCTTCGGTGCGGGCCTACAATGGCATGAACGTCAATGGAACAGACCATGAGACCCAGTAGGGCCGAGAGGAGAATGAACATGAACGCGAAGATCATCGTTGCCGCCCTGGCAGTCGTGGGGCTGCTGCTGCTGCCCGTGGTGTTGGGCATGGCCGGCGCCCAGTGTTGTGGACCCGGTGGCGGAGCGGCCCTCACGAAGGCCGCCGGAACGACGGGTGCCGCGGCAGCGAAGCAGGCCTGCGGCGCGGGCTGCACGAAGCCGTGCTGCGCGGCCGGGCCGAAGGGCGTCGCCGGCAAGAAGGCCTGCGGAGCGACCTGCACGAAGGCGTGCTGCGCCGGCAAGCCCGCGGCGGTCCACGCGCACCTCGCGGCGGCGCTGAAGCACCTCGACAAGGCCCACAAGGCCATCGACGCCGGCGACCACAAGGCGGCGCTGGCGGCCATCGCCAAGGCGAGGCAGCTCGTCAAGCTCCAGCACGACGGCGCGGCGCGGCGGATGCCCGTCACCGCCGGCGTCGCGGGCCCGACGGGCGTCTACGCCAACACGCGCTGCCCGATCATGGGCTCGCCGATCAAGGCCGGGAAGACCTACCCGGCGAACCTGGTGCGGGACTACCGGGGCAAGAAGGTCGCCTTCTGCTGCGGCGGCTGCCCCGCCGCGTGGGACCGCCTGAGCGACGAGCTGAAGGCCAAGAAGCTCGCCGCCGCGCAAGCCAAGTAGCACAGCAGGCGTTGCCTCGGCCCCGAGACCGGGAGCCTCACAGACGGCCCGGCGTCACGGACGGCGTCGGGCCGTCGGTGCGCGCCGGGGGCGAGGCGCAAACCGCGCGTGCATCCCGCCTCGACTCGGATAGGATCACGGGCCGACAGGCGAGGCGCGAACGTGGACGACGACCGCAACATCGTGCTCATCGGCATGCCCGGCGTGGGCAAGAGCACCGTCGGCGTGCTGCTGGCCAAGGCCACACGCCGCGGATTCCTCGACACCGACGTGTGGATCCAGTCCCGCGAGGGGCGGACGCTCCAGGAGATTCTCGATGCCGACGGGCTGCAGGCCTTCGTCGCGATCGAGGCCGCCCACATCCTGTCCCTCGACGTTCGCGGCCACGTCATCGCCACCGGCGGAAGCGCCGTCTACCGCGACGAGGCGATGCGGCACCTGAAGGGCGGCGGGCCGGTCGTCTACCTGCGCCTGCCGCTGGACGAGCTGGACCGGCGGATCACGAACATGGCCACCCGCGGCGTCGTCCTCGCCCCCGGAGAGACCCTCGCCGCCCTCTTCGAGCGCCGCAGGCCGCTGTATCAGCGCTGGGCCGACGTCACCATCGACTGCGGCGGCCGGACCCAGGACGAGATCGCCGCCGAGATCGCCGACAGGTTGCGGGCGCGCGGCAAGTCGGCGGGCGCCGCCGAGCGAGGGGGAGGCCCGGCATGAACGTACGCGCACACGTGCGGGTCGTCGCCGCGGGACGAACGCCTCCCCTGTCGAAGTCGTGTCTGTCGAAGCCCCGGCCCGGCGGGGCCGGGGCTCCGCCGGC
>CAZXOC010000208.1:11644-13380 GCA_964642165.1 uncultured Planctomycetaceae bacterium
CCCGCGCCGGGCGGAGCGGGTCCCTCGCGGTGTCCGGGCGAACGCCGTCGCCCTGTTCGGCCTGTTCGCCGTGACGTTCCTGATGGCCTGCGCCCACTTCACCGCCAGGCTCTTCGGCGTCCACTACACCGGAACGCTGTTCGTCGTGTGGGGCGTCTGGTCGCTGCTCGGCGCGTTCTACGCGGCGGTCTACCTGGGCCTGTGGTGGTGGTGGGTCGCGAAGCTGCCCCGCGCCTACGCCGCGATGGGGCTGGTCGGCGGGATCGGGCTGTTCGCCGTCCTGGGGCTGCTGGCGCTGGCGGCCTACCTGCTCTGAGTCCGCCGGCGCCTCACGTGCTCGCGGGGGCCGGCGCGCGTCTCGGCACGCGGGCGACGCGGGCGGCGAAGTCGTCGATCTCCCACGCCTGCTCGAAGCCGACGACCATCGTGTCGACGCAGCCCAGGCCCAGGACGTAGCGCACGGCATTGTCGCGCATCTCGTCGCTGTCTCGGAATTCGCCCTCGCCGATGAGCTTCATGCCGACGACGCCCTTGCCGGCCTCGTGGATCCGCCGCAGCACGGGCGCGACCTTCTCCGCCGGGCCGTCCATCTTCACGCCGTAGGGGTTGATCCGCGTGTGGACGGAGTCCACCCACGGCTCGGTCGCGCAGGCCTGCAGGGCGGGCAGGGAATGGCACGAGACGCCGTGGGCGCGGATGGCGCCCTCGGCCTTGAGCTTGGCGAGCGCGTCCATCTGCCGGCGCAGCTGCTTGGGCCAGTCCGGCGACGTGACGCAGTGCAGCAGGACCAGGTCGATATAGTCGGTGCCGAGCTCTTTCAGGAAGCGCCGCACGACGACGTCGGCGTCGGGGCGCTCGCGCTCGGGGATCCCCCCGCGACGCCACCAGATCTTCGAGACGATCACGTACCGGTCGCGCCGGATGCCCTTCAGCGCCGGCAGCAGGTACCCGTGCGAGCCGTACAGGTCCGCCATGTCGAACCAGCGGATGCCGCGCTCGTGCGCGCCGCGAAGCAGGGCCTCCAGCTTCTTCTTGCCCAGGCGCGTCTGGTTCGACTGCCGCCGCCCGCCGCGCATGCCCGTGCCCAGCCCCGTGCGCGACAGCGTGATGCCCGTCTTGCCCAGCGACACGCTGTCGTACGCGCCGAAGTTCGCGGGCGCCTTCGGCCGGCCGGCTGTCAGCTTGGACGCCTCGGGGTCGTCCGTCCCGCAGCCGAGCAGCGCGCCGCCGGACGCCACGACGGCACCTCGAAGGAAACCGCGCCGATCGATCTTCATTCTGCATCTCCTCAGAAACGTACTGCCGCCGCGCCCCGACGGGGGCCCCGTGCGGTGCCGCGTTATTGTAGCCGGCGCCGCGCGGACCGCCACGCCGAATCGCCCCGGCCGCCGCCGACAGGGGCTTGGCCTGGCGCCGACGGCGCGGTACCGTACGGGCAGCCACGGGCGGATTCCAGGCTTCTTGGGGAGGAATGCCGATGACTCAGCCGCCGATCCAGGTCCCGCCGCCGACCCCGACCGAGCCGGCCCGGTGGCTCTACGCGGTCTCGGGCCAGTCGTACGGCCCGGTGACGACCGGCTGGATGCGATCGATGCTCGAGGCCCGACGCATGAGCCCGGAGACGCCCGTCTGGCGGGAGGGCATGGCCGAGTGGGTGCCCGCCCGGTCGGTCGGCGAGCTGATGGGCGGCCTGAAGCTGCCTCGCGAGGCCCTGATGTCCCCCCCGCAGCGCCGGC
>CAZXOC010000209.1:0-13296 GCA_964642165.1 uncultured Planctomycetaceae bacterium
ATCGAGGGCGCGCTCGTCGTGGGCTGCTCGGGAACCGCGCACAACAACCTGGCGATGCTGACGGACGATGACTGGGAGGCCCTGGACGGCCTGCCCGCCCGGCCCGCAGCGGACCATGATGCATTGAAGCCCGTCGCGAAGATGTACGGCCTGCTGGCGGCCGGGCGCACCGACGGCGAGGGACGGTTCGAGCTCACCCAGCCCCTGGCGAAGCGGTTCTACAGCGTGGTGGCCTTCGCGAAGGACTACGTGCCGTTCAAGAGCCGGACGTACGCGATCGAGATCGACGGCAAGCACCGCGCGGCCGTGGGCGACCTGCCGCTCTACCCGGCGGCGAAGGTATTCGTCCGGCCGGTCCTGGCGGTCACCGATGCCGGCCGGAACGTGTCGGTCAGCCCGAGGTGGCGCTTGCTGGAGCACGGCCAGCCGGACTGGGTCGGCCGGTTCCGCAAGGCCTTGCCGTACCAATCCGTCCGCGAGTACGAGTACATCCACTGGATGAAGCTCAACCAGCGCCAGCCGGTCCATGTCCCCGCGGGCGTGCTGCTGAAGCTGGCGTTGGAGCTGCCCTACGACGACCAGTGGACGACGGCTACGGTGAACCGGGTGGTCCATCTGAAGCAGGGCGAGTCACTGGACCTGGGCAAGGTGGGCTTCCGGAAGGCCTTGCGCGCCCAGGTGCGCGTGGTGGACAAGGACGGCAAGCCGGTGGACGGCGCGCCGGTCCGCCGGCTGCACAAGATGGAGAACGTGTGGTCCGTGGCGCACAACACCAATGCCGACGGGCTGGCGAGCTTCTATGTCGACGCCAACAGCACGGGCCAGTTCCGTGTCCTGGCCACCGACTGCGGGATCTCCCACAAGGTCACGAACACGGTCGTGCCGTTCAAGGTGGGCAAGGCCGCCCCCACCAAGCCTTACGTGATCCGCCTGACCGAGGAGCAGGTGCGGATCATCCGCGGGCTTCGGAAGAAGCGCCCCGCGCGCCCGAAGGCCCCGAAGGTTGAGATCCGGAACTAAGCTGCGTCCAACAGAGGTTGCACGCAGCTAGAGCAGGAGAGCAGGAGAGCAGGAGAGAGGAGAGAGAATATCGGGGGACACAATGCCTATTTTCTGACACGGCGGCCGGGGAGTGGCAGGCTTGCGGGCGTGGCAAGGCTTGCGCGGGTGGACGTGCCGGGCCTGCCGCACCATGTGACGCAGCGGGCTTCGGCGGCAGCGCGGGGCAGACCCCGGCTACGGGAGAGGGGTGAGCTATGCAGATGAAACACGTCGGCCGACTGCTCATCCGTACCGGCGCGCTGGTCCTGGCGGCAATCGGCGCTTCTCCCGGGACGGGCACGTCCGGTGCGCCCACCACGCGGCCCGCTGCTCGAGGCCGAGGACGCCTGCGAGCTGTTCGAACGGACGCTGCAGCAGGCCCGGGGGCGCGAAGAGATCGGGGTCAGGCCTCGGTTCGTGATTCGTGGGAGGGCACGAGCGAGGGGGGAGCCTGTCGGCGGGCCGCGGGGCGGTGGGGCAGGTCGGGCGTCACACCCGAGACCGGAAGGTGGGCCGGCGCTGCCGCGGCAGGTACAATGTGCGCGTGTGCCCCTTTCGCCGGGTCGGGACCTCCGGGTTCCGCGCGGCCCCCGGCGGGATGTGGCCCGGAAGCGATCGCAACGAGTTCCGCGGCCCCGGCGGGCGTCTTGGTCTCGCCAACGCATGGCGGGGACGCCGCCGGGGGACGGGCTCGGCACGTGAACGGGAGCACGGTGTGCAGCAGGAACCCACAGAGCGAACAGGTGAGGCAGGCGCTGCGGCCGGGCAGCCGGCGACGATCCCGGAGATCCTCGCGCACGGCGTGCGGTCGTTCCCGCAGCGCGTCGCATTGCGGAGCGACGGCGACTTGCCCCAGCGCAGCTACACGTACTGCCAGGTCGGGGCGCTGGCGTCGGCGCTGGCCCGGGAGCTCGTCGCCCGCGGCGCCGGGGAAGGGGCGCAGGTTGCGCTGCTGTGCGAGAACCGCCCCGGCTGGGCCGTCGCGTACTTCGCCATCCACCTGAGCGGTTCCGCGTGCGTGCCGATCGACACCAAGCTCCTGCCGCTGGAGTGCCGCGCGATCCTGGAGCGCAGCGGCGCTCGCCTGCTGCTGTCGTCGCGCGCGCTGCTCGGCGCGGCCGCGGAGGCCGCCGACGGCCTGGGCGGCGTGTGCGTCGCCGCCGTGGACGATCTGCTCGATGGGGAGGCCGCGGACAGCGGCGCGGGGCCGCTCCCGCCGCCGGGGGCCCGCGAGGTCACCCCCGAGGACGTCGCCGTCATCGCCTTCACGTCCGGCACGACCGGGGCGAGCAAGGGGGTGGTCCTGACGCACGGGAACATCGCGTCCAACGCCGTCAGCGGGGCCGGACGCATGGACGGCACGGCCGACGACCACCTGCTTTCGGTCCTGCCGCTGAGCCATCTCTTCGAGCAGACGGGCGGGCTGCTCGTGCCGCTGCTGTGGGGGGCGAGCATCACGTATCCGGGGACGATCAACCCGCGCCGGCTCGCGGAGGCCTTCCGCCAGTCCGGCACGACGATCGCGCTGATCGTGCCGGCCATGGCGAGGCTCTTCCAGAAGCTCCTCCTGGCGCTGCTGGGCGGCGCGGGCCCGGCGGCGGAGGCCCTGCGCGACGAGCGGTCGCGCGGCCGTGTCCGCCGCGTCCTGGGCGAGCGATTCCGCTTCTTCATCAGCGGCGGAGCGGCGCTCGATGCCGACGTGGCGCGGTTCTTCCTCGACCTCGGCGTGCCCGTCCTCCAGGGCTACGGGCTGTCGGAGACCTCGCCGCTGGTGAGCTGCAACACGCTGGACGAGCACGTCCTCGGGTCGGTCGGGCGGCCATTCCCCGGCGTCGAGGTCCGGGTCCGCCCCGTGCCCGGGCGCGGCGGAGACGCGGGGGAGATCCTGGTTCGCGGCCCGAACACGATGGCGGGCTACTTCGAGGACCCCCGCGCCACGGAGGACGCCTTCGAGGACGGGTGGTTTCGCACGGGCGACCTGGGGCGAACGGACGCGGACGGCTTCCTGTACGTGCTGGGGCGGGTCAAGGACGTCATCGTGGGCGCGTCGGGCATGAACGTCTACCCGGAGGAGGTCGAGGCGCGGATCGCCGCGTGCCCGCACGTTCGCGAGGTGTGCGTCCTGGGCGTGCAGCCCCCCGGGGCGGGCGCGCAGGACGAGCAGGTCGCCGCGGTGGTCGTGCCGGACGTCGAGGCGCTGGGCGGCGAGTACGCCCGCGAGCACGACGAGCTGCTCCGGCGGGAGCTGCGCAGCGCCTGCGCCGCGCTGGCCGGCTACAAGCGCCCGAAGTACGTCGTCGTTCGCCTGGAGCCGCTGCCGCGGACGACCACGATGAAGCTCAAGAAGCACGAGATCCGCAAGCGCCTGGCCGAGGCGACCCTCTCGCGCCTGTAGCGCCGACCCTTGTCCGTTCCGGCGCTCCCGGAGGGATGGCGTCGAACGGGCGTGTCCGCCGAATCCGAGGCGAAGGTGGACGTCTGCCGGAGCCCGCGAGCGAGCCCGCTACAGGCCTGACACCCACGTGCTCAAGGATGTCGCCCAAGCAGGCGCAAGCGGGGAAGGAACTGGAGATATGGGGCGTCGGGTCTTGATTCGTGCTTCGTGGGAGGCGAGCGGGGGGCTCAGAGGCGCTCGAGGATTCGGGCGACGTTGACGTGGCGGCGGATGAGCTGCGTGGCGAGGGCGATCTTGCTCGTGTCGGCGGGCTGGGTCTTGACCTTCAGGTGGATGACGGCCGCGGCGGCGGAGTAGGTCTCGGCGGGCACCAGGATCACCGGGACCCGCGTGCGGCGGATCATGCTCAGCGTGTTGGCGTGGGGCGGGCTGCCGCCGGTCAGGAGGATGCCGGCGATCGCGCTGCCGGCGTCGCCGGTGGCGAAGGTGCTCATGGCGGCGAGGATCAGGTCGTCGCGGTCGCCGGGGGTGATGAGCAGGCAGCCGGGGGTGATGTACTCCATCGCCCGGTGGGCGGCCATGGCGCCGACGATGACCGTCTCGATGCTGTTGCCGAGCGACTCGCGCCCGTTGAGCAGCTCGCCCTTGATCTCCTCGAGGACCTGGCGGACGGAGGGGTTTGCCAGCCGGGGCTCGTACGGGATGCAGCCGAGCAGCTCGATGCCCTTGCGCCGCAGGCCGAGCTCGACCACCTCCCGGATGGATTCGAGCTTGGCGGGCAGGACCTTGTTGAGCACGACGCCGAGGAGGTGGACGTCGCGGTCGGCGAAGAGGCTCTGGTTCAGGAGGACCTCGTCGATGGGCCTGCCGATGCCGCCGCCGGCGACCAGGACGACGCCGGCGCCGATGAGCTTGGCGACGTCGGCGTTGGAGCTGTCGAAGCAGGAGCCGACGCCGGCGTGGCCGGTGCCCTCGATGACGACGGTGCGGCGGCCGGCGGCGACGCTCTGGAAGCTGCTTCGGATGTGATCGACGAGCCGGCTGGGGTGGGGCTCGTGGATGTAGTCGCGGGTGAAGGACCGCCCGACGGTGACGGGGCTCATGTCGGCGAGCTTGCAGTCGGACGGGAAGATGGCGCGTATGAGGGCGACGTCCTCGTCCACGCGGACGCCGTCGACCTCGACGTACCGCTGGCCGACCGGCTTGATGAAGCCGACCGGCGGGGCCAGCTCGTCAAACGCGGCCATCAGCCCGAGGCAGACGGTGGTCTTGCCTTGGTCCTGGCCCGTCGCCGCGACGAAGACCTTTCGTGGCTCGGCCGATTCGCCCATTCGATGCGCTTCCTGCGTTGGGGGCACTCGCTACATGATAGACGGGCGTGGGTCGTCTTGCCAGCCCGCCGCCGCGAGGACGGGGCCGTGTCGGTGGTCGCCCATTCGGCGCTTGCGGCGCCGCGCCCGGCCGGTAGCATCGGGCCGACGCGCCCGCGACGGGCGTCACGCGTCCGCGCGGCCGGCGGAGACGAGCGCAGCATGGAGCCGATCGAGCGATTCCGCGCGATTCGGGCCGGCGAGCGCCCGGACCGTGCGCCCTTCGTACCGAGCGTCTACGAGCACGGGGCGGCGCTGCTGGGCAGGACGCCGTCGCAGGTGAGCGTGGACGCCGGCCTGACGGCCCGCGCCGCGGTCGCCGGCTACGAGACGTACCGCCACGACCTCGTGACGGTGGGGATCGACATCTACAACGTCGAGGCGGAGGCCTTCGGCTGCCGGATCGCGCTGCACGACGGCCCGAGCACGCCCGGCGTGGCGACGCATCCGCACGCGGGCCCCGACCCGCCCGACCCGCGGTCGATCGCGATTCCCCAGCCGGGGGCGGGCAACCGGCTCGGGCTTCTCGCCGAGGCGGCCGGACGCGTCGTCGGCGAGATCGGGCGGGACGTGTGGGTCTACGCCTGCATGGGCGGGCCGTTCAGCCAGGCCGTCGAGCTTCGCGGCTTCGAGGACTTCGTCCTGGACGCGGTGACGAACCCGGCGGCCGCGCACGGGCTGCTGGCGCGAACGACGGCCCTGGCGCTGGAGCAGGCCGAGCGCCTGTCCCGCCGGGGCGCGGGCGTGTATCTGTACGAGTCGTGGGCGACGATTCCGCTGATCGCGCCCGAGATGTTCGAGACGTTCGTCGTGCCGTACAACCGGCGGGTGATCGACGCGGTCCGGGCGCGCCACCGGACGCCGCCGCCGGCGATCATCATGGGCGGCAACGTCACGGTGCTGATGGACTACTTCCTCCAGGCCGGCAGCAGCCTGGTGGTGTGCGACTTCAACGCCGACTTCGACTTCATCCGCTCGAAGGCGGCGGGGCGTGACATCATCGTTCGCGGCTGCGTGGACCCGAAGGCCATCGAGCGCGGCGCGTGGGAGGAGCTCGGGCAGGCGGTCGGCGTGCTCGCGGGCAAGGCGCGGGGCATGGGCAACTTCGTGTGGGGCTGCGGGTGCGTCTCGTACGACACGCCCGTCGAGCACGTTCTGCGGTTCAAGGAGATGTGCCTGTCGGCGGGGGGGAGGATCTGATCGCGGCTCGCGGCGGCGCGGGGGCTGCCACGCGCCCGGCCCGACGCGACGCGGCGACGTAGCGGAAAGGACGAGCCGATGCCTCGACGCTCCACCAGCGGCGTTCTGTTGCTTCTGATTCTCGCGTCGTCTCCGTGCGCCGCCACGAGCGGCGCGGCCGGGGACACGGAGGCCGGCGCCCGGGCCACGGCCGAGGCCATTCGGGCGATCGCCGGCGTGGATGCCGGCCTGTGTGTCCATCTCGGCTGCGGCGAGGGCGCGCTGACGGCCGAACTGGTCGCGGGGGGGCGGTTCCTCGTCCACGGGCTGGCGGCGGAGCGCGGGGACGTGGCCCGCGCGCGGCGGCACATCGAGCGCCTGGGGCTCTACGGGCAGGCGTCGGTGGCCCGCGCGGACTTTGCCTGGCTGCCGTACGCGGACGGCGTGGCCAACCTCGTCGTGGTGGACGACCTGCCGAAGGCCGCGGCCGCCGGGCTGACGCTGGCAGAGGTCCTGCGCGTCCTGTGCCCGGGGGGCGTCGCCGTGCTCTCCCTGCCGGCGGAGGCGAAGGGCAGGGACGGTCCGCCGGTCGCCGGCGGGGGCATCCCGAGGACGGAGGGCGCCCTGCGGCAGGCGTTGGCAGCCGCCGGCGTCCGGCGCGTCCGCGTGGTGCGGCGAGGCGGCGTCTGGGCCTGCTTCCGCAAGCCGCGCCCGCCCGCCATGGACGACTGGACCCATCGGACGTACGACGCGGGGGGCAACTGCGTCTCACAGGACACGGCCATCGGGCCGCTCCAGGGCCTTCGCTGGCTGGCCGGTCCCGTCTGGCCGATGGGCACGGGCTACCAGGTGAGCAACGGCGGGATCGTCTCGGCCGGGGGGCGCGTCTTCCACGTCACGCTGAACGAGGTCTCGAACGCCCGAAGGGTCCCGCAGGACCGCAACCACGAGTGGTTCCTCACCGCGCGCGACGCGTACAACGGGCTGCTGCTGTGGAGCCGCCCGATCCGCCGGAAGATGCGCCGCGACGGGCAGGAGTTCGGCAACTACCTGGTGGCCTCCGCCGGGCGCGTCTACGCGCTGATCGGGGAGGACCTGGTGGGGCTCGACCCGGCCGGGGGACGAACGCTGGCCACCTACCGCAAGGGCGTGGCGCTCGGCGGCAGGCTGGCGCTGCGCGACGGCACGCTGGTGCTGTCGCAGCCGACGTCCATCTGCGCGATCGACGCCGCCTCGGCGAAGGAGCGGTGGGAGCACCCGGCCGAGGCGCGGGACGTGCTCGTCGGGCGCGGCGCCGTGCTCTACGCGACGGCGGACTACGCGCGGCTGGCGAGTCTCGACCTGGCGACCGGGCTCGAGCGCTGGCAGGTGGCACTGGCCCCCCGCAAGGGGCGCAAGAAGCAGCTCCTGTTCACCGCCGGGGGGGTGGTCGTCTACGTGTGGGAGCGGGACTGGCAGAAGGGCGAGAACGGCATGGCGGCGTTTCGCGTGTCGGACGGGCGGCGGCTGTGGGACGACGAGTACGCCTCCTCGCGGGCAACGTGGGCCAACACCGTCTGGTACGTCGGCGGCCTGGTGTGGCGGCGGGAAGGGAAGGCGGGGCTGGTCGGGCTGGACCCCGCCACCGGCAAGGCGGTGCGCCGGATCGCGATGAAAGGCGGCTACTGCGGGGGCTGCGTTCGCGACATCGCGACGAAGCAGTACCTCGTGAGCACCCGCCCGCCGAACCTGTTCGAGTGGCGCGACGGCAGCATGCACGCGTTCCGCGGCGGCCGCCACGGCTGCCGCGCCGGCGTCATCGTGGCCAACGGGATGCTCTACAGCCAGCCGCACGGCTGCAAGTGCGTCCGCGAGTCGCTGCGGGGCTTCCTCGCCTTCGCCCCGCGCGGAACGAAGCGCCCCGAGCCGGCGCCTCGCCTGGAGCGCGGGCCGGCGGGGGCACCCGCGGCGAGCCGGGCGGCGCCGGGCGACGGCGACTGGCCCATGTTCCGCCACGATCCGCGGCGGACGGGCGCCGCGGCCACGGCCGTGCCGGTCGAGATGAAACGCCTCTGGGACGTGAGGCTCGACGATCAGCGCCGCCCCGCCGGGCGCCTGGCCGACGAGTGGGCGGCGCACCCGCTGGGGCCGGACCGGCTGACCGCGCCGGTGGTCGCCGGCGGGCGGGTCGTCGTGGCGCTGCGCGATGCCCACCGCGTCGTCGCGCTGGATGCGGGCTCGGGGCGGGTGTGCTGGAGCCGCACCCTCGGCGGGCGCGTCGACGTGCCGCCGGCGATCCACGACGGCCTGTGCCTCGTCGGATGCTACGACGGCTTCGTGTACTGCCTGCGGGCCGACAGCGGCGAGCTCGTCTGGCGCCTTCGCGCCGCCCCCGAAGACCGGCGGATCGTCGCCTGCGGGCAACTGGAGTCTTCCTGGCCGGTCGTCGGCGGCGTGCTGGTGGCGCAGGGCCGCGCCTGCTTCGTGGCCGGGCGAAGCTCCGCCGTGGGCGGCGGCCTCCGCGGGTACGCCGTCGAGCCGCGAACGGGCACGCTGCTCTGGCAGAAGCCCCTGCCCGCGGCGAGCAGCGACCTGCTGGTCCTCGAGGACGGCGCCCTTCGCCTGGCGGGGGGCGGCTCGGCCGGCGCGCGGTTCGACCCGGCGACGGGCAAGGCCCTCCGGAGTATCGCCTCGCCCGGATTCCGCTGGGACTACGCCGGGAAGATCCGGACGCTCTGGGGCGGGCCGAATCGCGTGCTCGACCGGACCTGGCACGTGCTGTCGGTGAACGACACGGCCTCGCACTGGATGCGGATCAAGCAAGGGTACGGGCCGCACCAGGGCCAGTTGCTCGTCGCCTCGCCGGACGGCCGGCGCGTCTGCGGCTTCCGGTTCAAGTACATTCACTGGTCGAAGGTGAAGGACCGCCGTACGGAGCTCGGCGGCGAGCTCGTCGCCTGGGAGGACGGCAAGCAGCGCTGGAAGGTGGACGTGCCCGGGCCGTTCCAGGTCGAGGCGCTGTGCCTGGCGGGCGACGTGCTCCTGGCGGCCGGGCCGACCGACCGCTTCCGCCGCACGCCGGGCGGGCGACTCTGGGTGCTGTCCGCCGCCGACGGGACGAAACGCAAGGAGTACGCCCTCGACGCCCCTCCCGCCGCCGACGGCCTCGCCGTCGCCGACGGGCGACTGTACCTGACGACCCACGACGGCCGCACGCTCTGCTACGGCGCCGAGTAAGCGGCATCCGGCAAACGACCGAAGGGCGCGGAGACATCACCATGAGCAAGTACACCGGGAACTGCGCGGCGCTCATCGCGGCCTCGCTGGCGGCGTTTGGCGGCGGCGGGCCGTCGCGGGCGGCCGAGACGACCTTCTCGGCGACCGTCACGTTCCAGCAGGGCGTCCACGGCTACGAGGGCGGCTCGGACGACACGCGCCGGGAGGGCAAGCTGAAGCTCGTCCGCGACGTGAAGCGCGAGCTGAGCGCGTGGCACAGGAGCCAGATCCGCCAGGGCAAGCTCGACGAGGCGAAGGTGCTGGAGGAGCTGTCGAACTACCGCCACGTGATCCGCTGGGACGCTCTGGGCACGTGGATTCGCGGCGGGAACATCCGGGTCACGTCGGCGAAGGTGCACCTGTACTACTGCGACGAGTTCTGGTCGTACTTCAAGTACACCCTCGCGCTGCATCGTTCGCTGCGCGGCACGAAGGACGCCGTGGAGGACCGCCCGGCCGGCACGGCCTGCGTCTACGGCGACCGCTGCGCGAAGGACGTCAAGACGCCGCTGGGGAGCTGGATCGAGTTCGACATCCGCCCGGAGATCGTTCAGGCGTGGCTCGACGACCCGGCGAGCAACCGAGGGCTGGTGCTGCTCCAGCAGAAGAAGGAGGAGACGCAGCCGCCGAAGAAGAGCACGGGCAGCGGCGTGTACTTCCGGGCGAACAACTACGGCATCCCGCGCCTGCGGCCGAAGCTCACCGTCTCCTGGACGTTCACGGGCAACGTCCCGCCGCTGGCCCCGACGCTCGCGGGTGGGCTGGACGGCGCGATCGTCGGCGACGTGCTTCCGATCCGCTGGTCGGAGGTGGCGCCTCGGCGCGACCTCAACGGCGACGCGGTGACGTACGAGGTCCGCGCCGGGCGGCCCGAGCGCGGGGCCATCCGCTGGCAGACGGTCGCCAGGGAAATCCCCGCGCCGGCGACGGGGTATCTGTGGAACACGTCGGGCGCGGCACGCGGGAAGGGCTACAAGCTGGCCGTCCGCGCGCGGGACGCCCACGGCGCGGTCAGCGAGTGGTCCGAAAGCGACGGCGGCTTCGAGATCGCCGGCGGGAGGATCTCGTTCAACGTCGCCGTGGCGTCGCCGACGGTCCGCATCCGCCGGCTCGTCGCGCCCCCGCTGCGCCCGGCCGGGGCGGCGGCGATCTCCCTGGCCCGGGGAGAGGCGGAGGGCCTCCAGCTCGTGCTGATGAACGTCATGCGCCCGTGCCGGGGCGTGCGGGTGTCGGTCGGCCCGCTGACGGGACCCGGCGGGCGGTCCCTGCCGGCGCGGTGCGTCACGTGCCGCCCCGTGGGCTACGTCCGGACGACGGAGCCGAAGTACTCCGTGCCGCGCACCGGCTGGTGGGCCGACCCGCTGCTGGCGCCGGGGCCGGTCGACCTGGAGGTCGGCAAGGTGCAGCCGATGTGGCTCAGCGTGCGGTGCCCGCGCGGCGCGGCCGCCGGCGAGTACCGCGGCGACGTGACCGTGACGACGGCCGCCGGCGAGAAGCACACCGTGAAGCTCGCCGTCACCGTGTGGGACTTCGCCCTGCCGGTGACGCCCGCGCTGCGGACCATGATCGTGGACGCCGCCCGCAAGGTCCCGGCCTTCTACGGGCTGGCGAAGGACGGCCCCGCCGCCCGGAGGCTCGTCGAGGCGATCTACGCCACGCTCTGCGAGCATCGCATCGCGCCCGGCATGGCGATGTGCGGCTTCGCCTGGGACAAGCCCGGCTACCCCGTGAAGCTCGCCGGCGGGCGGTACGACTTCCGTGAGGTGGACCGCCTCGGGGAGATGCTCCTCTCCCGCGGCATGAACGCGTTCGTCATCGCCATGTTCCCCAAGCCCGGCAAGTGGGGCTTCCCCGGGCAGTACAGCGAGACGTGGAAGAAGGACTGGTCCGCCCTGGTGAAGGCCTACGCGGCCCACCTCCGAGAGAAGGGCTGGCTGGACAAGGCCTACACGTACAACATCGATGAGGCGGCGCCTTCGATGTGGCCGGCGTGCAAGCGGAACTACGCGCTGTCGAAAGCGGCCGCGAGCGACGTCCGCGTCATGCAGTGCCTCAACAACCCCAAGGGCGTCGAGGCGCTGGCGGGCTTCGCCGACACGTGGGACGTGAGCCTCCAGTTCTACGGCAAGTCGCGGGCGGCCGCGAGAAAGGCCCGGGGCGACGAGGTGTGGTGGAACCTCTGCTGCTACCCCGCCTCGCACCCGAACCTCTTCGTGGACTACCCGGCCATCGACGCCCGCATCGTGGGGTGGCTGTCCTGGAAGCTCGGGATCGACGGCTTCGAGTACTGGTCCGCCACGTGCTGGGGCAAGAACGACGCGCCCGTCACGCGGGTCGAGAGCCGCTGGATCGCCAAGACGTTCGGCCAGTACAACGGCGACGGCTGCCTGCTGTATCCCGGGCCACGTGCCACCGTCCTCAGCTCGATCCGCCTGGAGGCCCTGCGCGACGGCTTTGAGGACCACGAGTACCTGGCCGTCCTCCGCCGGCTCGTCGGGCGAGCCCGTGCCGCCGGCCGGGCCGGAAACGAGCTCGCCGCGGCCGAGAGACTCCTCGCCGTGCCCGACTCGATCTGCACGAGGGGCCTGTCGTACACGTCGGACCCGGGCGACCTCCTCGCCCGGCGCGCAGCGATCGCCCGGGCCATCGTGGCCCTCGGTGGTCGGTAGGTTGCCGCATGCGGCCCCGCGCGGCGGTGAACTACGCCTCGTCGGCCTCGAAGTGGTCCCGCAGGTCGGCCGGCAGGGACGGAACGTCGCGGGGCGTCGAGCCGTCGCGCAGGCTCTCGGTGGCGCAGCAGCCGGCGGCGACGCTGAAGCGCGCCGCGACGGGGCTGGTCGCCACCTTGCCGCCCTCCCGGGCGTAGCGCACGAACTCCGCGACGATCCGGGGGTCGGCCCCGCCGTGCCCGCCGGCCAGCGGGGGGAAGTGGAACTCGGCGTTGGCGGCCGGGTAGTAGTACGCGCGGTTGTTCCACAGCCGCACCACCGTCTGCTCGCCCGGCACGTCGCCGAAGTTCTCGACGCGCCCCTCCGTGCCGATGACCGTGTAGTTCCGCCAGCCGTCCGGGGCGTAGTGGCACTGCTGGTACGAGGCGAACACGCCGTTGTCCAGCTCCATCAGCATCATGCTGACGTCCTCGACGTCGATGACGGGGTTGAGGCCCGTCTGGGCCAGCGGGGGCCAGTTCGCCACGCTCCAGGACGTGTCGGGGGGCTCGTCGTCGCGGCGGCGGTGGGGGATGCGGTCGTAGAGCGTCAGCGCGCCCATGGCCACGACGCGCCGGGTGTAGCCGCCGCAGAGCCAGTGCAGCACGTCGATGTCGTGGGCGGCCTTCTGGAGCAGCAGCCCGGTGGACTTGGCCCGCTCGGCGTGCCAGTCCTTGAAGTAGGCGTCGCAGCCGTAGCAGACGAAGTGGCGGCACCAGCCGACCTTCGGCTCGCCGATCGCGCCGGCGTCGATCAGCTCCTTCATCTTCCGGACGACGGGGAAGTGGCGCATGTTGTGCCCGAGGTAGAGCCTCACGCCGGCGGCGCGGGCGGCCTCGAGGATGCGGTCGCACCCGGCGATGGTGATGGCCATGGGCTTCTCGAGGTAGACGTGCTTGCCCGCCCGGGCGGCGGCGACGGCGTGCTCCTCGTGGCAGTAGTCCGGCGACGTGACGAAGACGGCGTCGACGTCGTCGCGGGCCAGCAGCTCGCGGTAGTCGTCGGAGACGAACGTCTCGGCCCCGAAGTGCTCCTGGAACGCCGTCAGCGCCTCCGGGCGAACATCCACGCCCGCCACCACGCGCACGCCCTCGTCGGGGTCGTGCGCGTGCCGCACCAGCGACCCGCGCCCGCCTGCCCCGATCACGCCGATCCGAAGCTCGCCTTCTGCTGCCATCGATTTGCTCCTTCGGTCCACACGTGCGCCGACAGAGTGTAGCGAGGGACAGCGCGCGGGCCAAGGCCCGCCGCTAAACAAACCTCTCGCGTCCTGCACTGGACCTCGTCCGTTTTTTTGGCGGGTCCGCTTGCGGACGGCGTAGACGGATCCCTCGGCGCGCCGCGCCCT
>CAZXOC010000210.1:0-10219 GCA_964642165.1 uncultured Planctomycetaceae bacterium
TCTGCCGGGAGGGCGAAGGGCTCGCCCAGCGGGCGGGCGACGGTCTGTGTCCGGAGGATCGTATCCTGGCCTGGTTCAGCAGAGGGTAACACTTCCGCGCGGCGAGCACTCCTTACGCCCCTTCGGGGCTTTGTTTATAAGGCTTGCATTGCCTGGGGCTTACGCCCCCGGCCAAACCCTTTCCGCCCCCTCGGGGCGAAGAGAAGACTGTTACCCCGAGCGGGCCTGTTCTGAACCAGGCCCGTATCCTCGCAACCTGGCGGGGGACATCTTCGTTAAACCTTCCGGTAGATCGTGTCGCTCTATCTCAGAGAGAGGCGTGGGAGAGCCATGACATACGGCTTCGGCATGTTCCGTTGCGCGGTGATGGGGGCGCTGTCCGCCTTGGCCGTCCTCCCGGCGGTCGCGAGCCCGGCCCGGGCGGGGTCCCCGGCGGCGAGCCCGTTCGAGGGCGCCGAGTTCAAGGCGGCCAACACGATCGACCGGCTGGTGCTCAAGACGCTGCGGGCGAAGAAGGTCGAGCCGGCGAGGCTCTGCAGCGACGCGGTCTTCGTCCGGCGGGCGTACCTGGACGTGATCGGCACGCTGCCGGAGCCCCGGCGGGTTCGCGAGTTCCTGGCGGACCGCCGCGGCGGCAAGCGCAGCCGGCTGATCGACGAGCTCATGAAGCGCGAGGAGTTCGCGGACTACTGGTCGCAGCGGTGGGGCGACGTGCTGCGGGTCAAGGCGGAGTTTCCCATCAACCTGTGGCCCAACGGCGTCCAGGCGTACTCCCGCTGGATCCACGACGCCGTCCGCGACAACCTGCCGTACGACCGCTTCGCCCGCGAGCTGCTGACCTCCAGCGGCAGCAACTTCCGCGTCCCGCCGGTCAACTTCTACCGGGCCATGCAGGGGCAGGAGCCCTCCGCGATCGCCGGGGCCGTCGCCCTGACGTTCATGGGGGTCCGGCTGGAGAAGTGGCCCGCGGACCGCCGGGCGGGCATGGAGGCGTTCTTCTCGCGCGTGGCGTACAAGAAGACCGCCGAGTGGAAGGAGGAGATCGTTCACCTGGACCCGGCGGCGTCGGGGGCGCTGAAGGCGGTCTTCCCCGACGGCAAGGCGGTGCGGATCGCGCCGGGCCGGGACCCCCGCGCGGTCTTCGCCGACTGGCTGGTCACCGCGAAGAACCCGTGGTTCACGCGCAACATCGTCAACCGCGTCTGGGCGTGGCTGATGGGTCGGGGGATCATCCACGAGCCGGACGACATCCGCCCGGACAACCCGGCCGTCCATCCCGAGCTCCTCGCCTTCCTGTCGCGGGAGCTGGTGGGCAGCGGCTACGACCTCCGCCGCATCCAGCGGCTGATCCTCACCTCGAGCACGTACCAGCAGTCGCCGGTCCCCCGGGCCGGCGCGGCCGAGGCCGAGAGGCTCTTCGCCTGCTACCCGGTTCGCCGGCTCGACGCGGAGGTGCTGATCGACGCCCTGAACTGGATCACCGGCTCGCGGGAGAGCTACAGCAGCCTCATTCCCGAGCCGTACACGTTCATCCCCGAGGAGCGGCGGACGATCAAGCTCGAGGACGGCAGCATCACGAGCCAGTTCCTGGAGATGTTCGGCCGCCCGTCGCGCGACACGGGGATGCACTCGGAGCGCGACAGCAAGCCCAGCGAGGCCCAGCGGCTTCACCTGCTGAACTCGACCAGCATCCAGAACAAGATCGAGCGGAGCCCGCGGCTGCGACTGCTGCAGAGGGCCTCGAAGGGCAGTCGCCGCCGGATGATCGACGCGATCTACATGACCATCCTGTCGCGCCCGCCGACGCCGGCCGAGCGGACCGCCGCGGAGAAGTACTTCCAGGCCCAAGGCAAACGTGCGGGAATCAGGAACGGCACGATCGACCTGACATGGGCCCTGATCAACACGAAGGAATTCCTGTACCGGCATTGACCCCGGCCGCCTGCCGGATGGACACAAGGAACGCGTGACATGAGCCAGCAGCAGACGAGACGGACGACGCGGCGCGAGGTGATGAAGCGCGGATTGCTGGGCGCGGCCGGGGCGGTGCTTGCCGGCAGCGGGCGCCTGTGGGCGGAATCGAAGCCGCCGCGGGCCCGGGCGAAGTCGGTCATCCAGATCTGGATGTGGGGCGGCCCGTCGCACCTGGACACGTTCGACCCGAAGCCGGAGGCGGGGTACGACTACTGCGGCCCGTTGAAGAGCCCGATCAAGACGAACGTGGACGGCGTTCTGATCGGCGAGATGCTCCCGATGCTGGCGAAGCAGGCCGACAAGTACGCCATCATCCGCAGCATGACGCACGGCATCAACGCCCACGAGACGGCATCGTACCTGGTCCAGACGGGTCACGAGCCCGGGCGGCAGGTCTTCCCCTGCGTGGGGGCGGTCGTCTCGCTGTTCAAGGGCTACGAGCACGGGTACAAGGGGATGGTGCCGCCGTACGTCGTGCTGACGCAGCCGCAGGGGCGCTTCTCCGAGGCGGGCTTCCTGGGGCCGAAGTACAAGCCCTTCGCGACCGGCGGCGATCCCAACAAGGACCCCTTCGCGGTGGAGGGGATCGTGGCCAGGGGGATTACCGACCAGCGCCAGCGCGGCCGCCGCAAGCTGCTGCACTCGCTCGATTCGCTCGGCAAGGCCATGCCGGACGCCGCGAGCTTCCGGGAGTTCGACCGGTGCGAGCAGAAGGCCTACGACCTGATGTTCGGCGACGCCAGGAAGCTGTTCGACCTGACGACCGAGAAGGACGAGGCGCGGGAGGCTTACGGGCGGAACACCTTCGGGCAGTCCTGCCTGATGGCGCGGCGGCTGGTCGAGCACGGCGTGCCCTACGTGACGATCAACTACAAGGGGTGGGACACGCACAAGCAGCACTTCGAGGCGATGCGCCGCATGCTCCCGGAGATGGACCGGGGGATGGCCACGCTGCTGGAGGACCTGTCCGGCCGCGGCCTGCTCGACAGCACGATCGTGTGGTGGAGCGGCGAGTTCGGGCGGGGACCCAAGGTCCAGTGGGGCTCGCCCTGGAACGGCGGGCGCTCGCATTACGGCCAGTGCTTCTCCGCCGTCGTCGCGGGCGGGGGCTTTAAGGGCGGGCGCGTCGTCGGTGCGTCGAACAAGTACGGCACCCAGGTGGCCGAGCGTCCGGTCTACCCGCAGAACCTGCTCGGCAGCATGTACGCGCTGCTCGGCATCGATCCCGAAGGCCCGCTGCCCAACAAGCGCGGGCTGGACGTGAAGGTCATGCCGAATTCGGACAAGGGCAGCGGCCGCCTCAAAGAGATCATGTGACAGGAGCGCGAGAATGGCTTCCATGCGCAGGTTGGCGTTTGCGGCGGCGGTCCTCTGCGTGACGACCGCGAGGGGTCAGTCGGTGCGGAGAGACCCGCACATCGGCTACCTCTACCCGGCCGGTGCGCGGCGGGGGTCCACGGTGCAGATCGCGGCGGGGGGCCAGTACCTCAGCGGCCCGCAGGAGGTCTACGTCTCCGGCCGGGGCGTCCGGGCGTCCGTCGTCCGGTACGTCAGGCCCATCTTCAACCTCCAGAGGGAGCAGCGGTCGGTGCTCCTGAAGCGCATGGCGGACGTCCGGGAGAAGCGGCTGAAGGAGGCGGGCGTCTCGCCGGAGGTCCTCGCGCGAATCCGCTCCCAGGCGGAGCGGGCCTGGGCGTGGATGAAGAAGGCGAAGGTCAAGGTCGAGGACGTGAAGCTGCCCGACCACCCGATGCTGTCCGACCTGGACAGCAAGAGCCTGAGGGAGCTGATGCACGTCCGGCACTTCCTGTTCTTTCCGAGGCTCAAGCGGCAGCTCAACCGGCAGCTCGCGGAGTCCGTGCTGATCGAGGTGACCGTCGCCCCCGACGCCCGGGTCGGCGACCGGGAGCTGCGGATCCGGACCCGGGCCGGGCTGACGTGCCCCGTGGTCTTCCAGGTCGGCCAGTTGCCGGAGGTCCGCGAGCTGGAGCCGAACGGGCAGCGGGGCGGGGTTGACGCGTCCAAGGCACTGATGCTGGGCGCGCTGCCCAGGGTCCGGCAGCTCCTGGAATCCAAGCCCTTCGAGTTGCCCGTGCTGCTGAACGGACAGATCATGCCGGGCGACGTCGACCGCTTCGCCTTCCGCGCGAGGGAGGGACAGGGGCTCGTGATCGAGGCCAGCGCCCGGCGGCTCGTGCCGTACCTCGCCGACGCCGTGCCCGGGTGGTTCCAGGCCACGGTCGCTCTCTATGACGCCGAGGGGCGCGAGGTGGCCTTCGCGGACGATTACCGCTTCCACCCCGACCCGGTCCTGTTCTACAGGATCCCGAAGGACGGCCGGTACGAGCTGGAGATCCGCGACGCCATCTATCGCGGGCGGGAGGACTTCGTCTACCGCATCGCCGTGAGCGAACAGCCCTTCGTCACGCGGGCCTTTCCGCTGGGCGGCCGGGAAGGCACCGAGACGCTCGCCACCATCGGCGGCTGGAACCTCGCCGCCAGGGAGCTGGCGCTCGACACGGGGCCCGGCGGCGGCTGGCTTCGCCACGCGTCGTGCCGCGGCGGGCGGCTGGTGTCGAACGCCATCCCCTACGCCGTGGACACGCTGCCCGAGTGCGAGGAACGCGAGTCCAACGACACGAGCAAAGACGCGCAGCGGATCGACATGCCGAGGATCGTCAACGGGCGCATCGCCCGGGCGGGCGACGTGGACGTCTTCCGCATCGAGGGCGACGCCGGCGACAGGATCGTGGCCGAGGTGTTCGCCCGCCGGCTGAACTCCCCGCTGGACTCGCTGCTGCGCCTGATGGACGCGTCGGGCAACGTGCTGGCGTGGAACGACGACCACGTGCGGAAGGACAAGCACCTGCACATGGACAGGATCGGGCTGATCACGCACCACGCCGATTCGTGCCTCTCCGCCGAGCTGCCGAAGAAGGGCACGTACTACGTGCAGTTGTCCGACGCGCAGCACCACGGCAGCGAGGCGCATGCCTACCGCCTGCACCTGACCGCCCCGCGGGCGGACTTCGCGCTGCGCGTGACGCCCTCCAGCCTCCACGCGCGTCCCGGGGCCACCGTGCCGATCTGCGTCTACGCGATGCGCAGGGACGGCTTCGAAGGCGCGATCGAGGTGAGGGTGAAGGCCCCGTCCGGCTTCCAGCTCCAGGGCGGGCAGATCCCCGCCGGGCGCAACCGTCTGCGAATGACACTGACGGCCCCGGCCAAGGCGCCCGGTCGTCCGGTCGCGCTGAAGCTGGAGGGCGTCGCCCGGCTCGACGGGAAGGCGATCCGCCGCCCGGCCGAGGCCGCGGACAACGTGATGCAGGCGTTCCTGTATCGGCATCTCCTGCCCGCCCGGGAGGTGCTGGTCGCCGTCACGAAGCAGCGATGGTCGGCGCCCCCGATGACGGTTGCCGGCGGCCGCACCGTTCGCATCCCGGCCGGGGGCTCGACGCGCGTACGGGTCAAGGCTGCGAGCCTCCGGGCGATCAAGGGACTCATGCTGGCGCTCAACGAGCCGCCCCCGGGGCTGTCCCTCCGCGGCGTGTCCGCGGCGCCCGGCGGGCTGGAGTTCGGCCTGCACGCCGACAAGGACGCCGTGAAGGTCGGCTTCGCGGACAACCTGATCGTCGAGGCCATCCGGGAGTACGTGCCCAAGACCAAGGACGGCAAGCCGACGGGCAGGAAGCGGCGCTACTCGGCGGGCTTCCTCCCGGCGATCCCCATCGAGGTCGTGCAGAAGTAGGCAACCTGCGCGACCCCTCCGTCCGCCGGTGCGGCCGGTGAGCCGGGCCCCGAGCCGGCCGGGGAGGGCAAGGCGCGCTCCTGGCGGATCGGGCGGGTGCACCTCCTGCAGGGCGCCCGGGAGCAGGCCGGCGTGTTCCTCGACGGGCGAGGGCACCTCGTCGGCGCGAGCGGCTGGTCGGCGAAGTTCCCGGTCACCCCGGGGAAGTGACGCGCGGGCGGAAAGATTTGCCCAGCTATGCCCGATACTGTATAAGTCAGCCGAAGGGGGGCCCTGTGCCGTCGCGGCCGAACGGCGGCGTAAATGACGTTTCGGGAATGAGCTAAGGTCTCTGGCGTCGGCGGCCCGCCACGGCGGCGCCGGCAGGGAGCCGATCCTGCGAAAGCTGCTCGTCACCGGTGGAGCCGGGTTCATCGGCTCGAACTTCGTCCGCTTCCTGCTGGAGGCGCCCGGGGAGGACTGTCTCGTCCTGAACCTCGACAAGCTGACCTACGCGGGCAACCTCGAGAACCTCGCCGGCCTCGACGAGCGCTTCCCCCAGCGCTACCGCTTCCTCCACGGCGACATCACCGACCGCGAGCTCGTCGGCCGCGTCTTCGCCGAGCACGATCCCGACGCCGTGGTGAACTTCGCCGCCGAGTCGCACGTGGACCGCTCCATCGTCCATCCCAACGTCTTCGTCGAGACGAACGTCCTCGGCACGGCGACGCTGCTGAACGCCGCGCGGCGTTCCTGGCCGGAGGAGACGTGGCCCCGGCGGCGCTTCCTCCAGGTCTCGACGGATGAGGTGTACGGGTCGCTGCCGGAGGACGAGCCGAGCGTGAAGTTCACGGAGCGGACCCCGCTGGCGCCGCACAGCCCGTACTCGGCCTCGAAGGCCGCCGCGGACCTGCTGGTGCAGGCCTACCACGACACGTACGGCCTGCCGACGCTGGTGACGCGGTGCTCGAACAACTACGGCCCGTACCAGTTCCCCGAGAAGCTCATCCCGCTGATGATCCACAACGCCCTGCGCGACGAGCCGCTGCCGGTCTACGGGGACGGGCGGAACGTTCGGGACTGGATCCACGTGGACGACCACTGCGAGGCCCTGGGGCGCGTCCTGGAGGCGGCCCGGCCCGGCGAGGTGTATAACATCGGCTGCGACAACGAGATGCAGAACATCGAGGTGGTCCGGATGCTGCTGGAGTTTCTCGGCAAGCCGCACTCGCTGATCCGCTTCGTGACGGACCGTCCCGGGCACGACCGCCGCTACGCCATCGACGCCACCAAGCTCCGCCGCGAGCTGGGCTGGACGCCCAAGCACACGTTCGCCGAGAAACTGGCCGATACGATCCAGTGGTACCAGCGCCACGGCGAGTGGGTCCGCCACGTCGTCTCCGGCGAGTACCAGCAGTACTACGACATGGTCTACAAGAACGAGTGGCGGGAGGGGCCTTGAGCGGCACGGCGCACGCATCGCGGCGACGGCGACGGCGGCCGGGCCACTCGGCAAGGCCGATCAGATGACCATCGAAACCAGCGTGGTGATCCCCGTCTATCGGGCTGCGGAAAGCCTGGCAGAGCTGCACGAGCGCCTGACCAAGGCCCTCGATGGCTTCGGGGGGGACTACGAGATCATTCTCGTCGACGATGCCAGCCCGGACGACTCCTGGCCGGTGATGCAGGAGCTGCGGCGCGGCGACCCGCGCGTGAAGCTCATCCAGCACATGCGTAACTTCGGGCAGCACAAGGCGGTCCTTTGCGGCCTGGAGCACGCCAGCGGCGAGTACGTTGTCACGATGGACGACGACCTCCAGCACCCGCCGGAGGAGGTCCCCAAGCTCGTCGAGGCCCTGCGCGGCGACGACGGCGTCGACGTGGTCATCGGGGCTTACGAGGTCAAGCAGCATTCCTGGTTCCGCAACCTCGGGACGAAGGTGCTGGACCGGGTCAGCGCGTACGTCTTCCGGACCGACCGGCGCCTGAAACTCACCAGCTTCCGCGTCCTGCGCTCCAGCGTCGTTCGGGAGGTCATCAAGGACCGCCGACAGTGCCCGCGGGTCGGGCACCTAGTGCTGGCGGTGACGAACCGGATCCGGAACGTGCCGGTGCGGCACGACCCGCGCGAGCACGGCCGCTCGGGCTACAGCTTCCGGCGCCTGGTTTCCGACGCCCTCGACAATATCCTGAGCAACTCGTCGCTGCCCCTTCAGGTGGTCAGCTTCCTCGGGTTCGGCAGCTCGGCGGCGAGCCTGATCCTCGCGGTGTACTACATCTGCCGCTATCTCTTCGGCGCGATCGGCGTGCCCGGCTGGACCACCACCACCCTGCTGCTGCTGTTCTTCTCGGGGGCCGTCTTGTTCTCCCTGGGCATTGTGGGTGAGTACCTGATTCGGATCCTGCGGGAAGTTCAGAAGTCGTCGAGATCGATCATCCGAAAGAAGGAAGGGCTGTAGGGCGACGCAAGGACCGTACCCACCCGGGATCGGCAAGGCAGTGAGGATGACGCGGAAACCCAGAACCCTGATGGTCCTCGGCGGCAGCAACTGGCAGACCTACATGGTCGAACAGGCCCACCAGATGGGCTTCCGGACGGTGGTCATCGACAGGAACGAGGCCCCGCCGGCGAGTTTCGTGGCCGACGCCTTCTACCCCGTGGACTTCTCCCACGTCGGCGAGGCCATCGAGGTGGCGCGTCGCGAGAAGGTCGACGGCGTGGCGACGTTCGGCACGAACGACGCCATCGTCACCGTCGCGCGGATCAAGGAGGCGCTCGGCCTGCCGTCGGACTGCATTCCGGCCGACGTCGCGCTGCGGGCCGTCTACAAGCACACGATGCGGGAGGACCTCGCCGCCGCCGGCGTGCCCATCCCCGCCGGACGCCAGCTCTCCGGCGACGACTGCCGCGCCGAGGCCGAACGCTTCTTCAACGACCTGCGGGCCCCGATCCTGCTCAAGCCGTCCGACAACTCCGGCGGCAAGGGCATCACGATCGTGCGAGGCGAGGAGCAGATCCCCGCCGCCGTCGAAAGCGCAATGCGTGCCGCCCGCAACGGGCGCGTCCTCGCCGAGGAGTTCGTCGAGGGCACCGTCCTGGGCGTCGAGTCCATCACGCAGGGCGGGCGGGTCATCCCGATCGCGATCGCCGACAAGGTCATGGGCCCGCCGCCGTACTGCGTGACGCTAGGCGTGATCGCGCCGAGTGCGCTTCCGGAAGACGTCCAGCGGCGCGTCTACGAAGTGAACGAGGCGACGATCCGCGCCCTGAAGATCGACACGGCCCCGACGCACATCGACATGGTGGTCGATGGCGACGGCACGCCGAAGGTCATCGACGTGGGGCCGCGCCTCGCCGGCGGGCCGATCGTCTTCGAGATCATCCGCCGCGTCATGTGGGTGGACATGATGGCGTACGTGATCCGCTCAGCCTTCGGCGAGATCGGCCCGGTCGAGCCACGCTGGACGGGCCTCTACGCCGGCAGCCGGCACTTCACGGCCGGGCGAAGCGGCGTGGTGGAGTCGCTCTCGTGCCCGGACGACGTGCTGAAGCGTTGCCGCTCGACGTACCTGAGGTTCTGGAAGAAGCCCGGTGACGTGGTCCTGCCGGCGACGAACGACACGCATCCGATCGGCTTCGTCGTCTGCCTGGGCGATACGTTCGCCGAGGCGCACGACAATCTGGAGGCCGTCGCGGCGGGCGTCGAGTTGGTCATGCGCCCGGCGGGGGGCGGCTCGTGACGCGCTCGGGGGGGGCGTTTCGCCCGGCCGCCCCGTCCGGCGCCGACCCCGGCGCCGACCCGGCGCCGGGTTCGTATAATGGGTTGCGCGAGGTGGCCTGTGGCGGCCTCGCCACGAGGGAGCCACAGGGGCTCCCGTTCAGTACGGAGTGACGGCGATGAAAGTGCTCCTGGTGCAGCACTCGAAGGAGAACACGCGCTTCTACCCCGCGGGTCTGGGCTACGTCGCGGCGGCGCTGCGCGAGGAAGGCCACGACATGCGTTTCCTTGAGTTGGCGTTCGAGGACGACCCGGTAGCCGCCCTGGACAACAAGATCCGCCGATTCGACCCCCAGGCGCTGGGGCTGACGCTGTGGACCTCCCAGTACCCGCAGTTCGCGCGTCTGATGAACGAGTCCAAGCTGGCCCGCGGGCTCACCGTGGTAGCCGGCGGCCCGCACGCCAGCGCCGCCGCCGAGGACGTCATCGCCGACGGGCTCGTCGATGTCGTCGTCCGCGGAGAGGGCGAGGTGATCGCGCCGGCGCTGTTTTCGGCGCTGGCCGATGGCGGGAACCTGGCGGCCGTCCAGGGCATCGCCTTCCGCGACGCCGAAGGCCACTTCGTGCAGACGCCGGAGGTCGGCCGCGCCGCCGACCTGAAGGCCATGCCCTGGCCGGCGTACGACCTGTTCGACCTTCGGCGCTACTACAACCCGATCCACGGCCGGAACTCGATGTCGGTGATGACGTCTCGTGGCTGCCCGCACAAGTGCGTGTTCTGCTATCGCGGGCCGACCGG
>CAZXOC010000210.1:10319-13268 GCA_964642165.1 uncultured Planctomycetaceae bacterium
GCCACAGTGGCCACCTTCATCCTCGGGCTGCCCTGGGAGACGCCGGAGACGATCCGACAGTCGATGGACCTCGCCAAGGAGATCAAGCCCACGGTCAGCGCGTTCCTGGTGGCGACGCCGTACCCGGGCACGCGGCTGCGCGAGCTGTTCCTGGAGCGGGGCATGTTCGTTTCCCAGAACCACCGGGACTACCGCCAGTTCGTCGAGGGGGACGTGGGCGGCGGGGGAAGCCGGGACCTGGACGAGGTCGGCAGGAACTGCATTGCGGCGACCCGGGAGGTGGTCATGGCCCAGATCAAGGACGTGCTGTCCTACCCCCGTCTGCTCACCGAGCTGGTGAACCTCTACGGATTCCGCAGTCTGGTGCGGCGCGCCTGGCGGCGCATCTGGAGCGTTCTCTTGCGGCCCAGGGGCTGAGGCGCCGAGCCGACGCCCGCGAGCTTGCACCATGCAGATTGCCGTCATAGGTGCGGGAAACGGTGGCCTCGCCATGGCCGCCCACCTGACACAGTTGGGCCAGGAGGTCCGCCTCTGGGATTGCCGCCGCGAGGTCCTGGACGCCATCGCCCGGCAGGCCGGCATCCTCGCCCGGGGCGAGGTCCGCGGGCGGTTCCTTCCCGCCATGCTGGCTGACGACGCCCCCAGCGCGGTGGCGGGCGCCGAGTTGATCATGCTCGCCGTACCTGCCTTCGCACATCGGGACGTGATGAGGCGGATCGCCCCGGCCTTGGCCGACGGCCAGACCGTCGTCCTGAACCCCGGACGTACAGCCGGCAGCCTCCAGGCCCGCCGCGCCTTGGCGGGGGCCGCCTGCGATGCCGATGTGACCGTCGCCGAGACCCAGACCTTCATCTACACCGCTCGCTCGACCGACGCGGGGCACGTCGAGGTCTTCGCCCTCAAGAGGCAGTGCATCCTTGCGGCGATCCCCAGCGGCCGAACCGATCGCGTCCTCCGCCTCTTGCAGCGGTTCTACCCCCAGATGACCGCGGCGGCCAACACCCTCGTCACCGGGCTCCAGAACATGGGGGCGATTCTGCACCCCACGCCCGTCCTGCTCAACGTCGGGTGGATCGAGACGCCCGACGTGGACTTTCTGCACTACATCGATGGCATGACCCCGTCCGTCGTGCGGTACCTCGAGCGGATGGATGGTGAGCGCACGGCGGTCGCGGCCGCCTACGGTCAGCCTTCCCCGAGCCTGCGGGAGTGGCTGGGCCGGACGTACGGCATCGAGGCCCCCACGCTCTACGAGGCGATCCAGCGCAACGCGGGCTACGCCTCGCTCCGCGCCCCGAAGGATCTTCGTCACCGCTACGTGCGGGAGGACGTGCCGACCGGGCTGGTGCCGCTGTCGGCCCTGGGTGGCGTGGCGGGCGTGCCTACGCCGTACATCGATCTCATCGTCGACTTGGCGTGCAGGTTGCTCGACGAGGACTTCCGGTCGTCGGGGCGATCTCTGGCGGCGCTGGGGCTGAGCGACGCGCGGGAGGCCCGCGACGTCCTTGCTGCCTTCGAGGGCCGCGACTGCGACCCCGCGTGAGCCGAACCGTCTCCATGCAAGACCGCCCAGAACACCCCGGCAAGAGCCGAACGTGGCGGAGCGTCGCGCTGCGAGCGGCGCGGTGGGCCGTCAGCGTCACGGCCATCGTCCTCCTGCTGAGGCGCGTCACCCTCGCTGAGATTCGCACGGCCATGGAGAGCTCGCGACTGTGGTTGTTCGGCCTCTCCACGGGGGTCATCTGCCTGCGGCAGTTCCTGTTCGGGTGGCGATGGCGGGTGGTCCTGTCCATCAGCGGGGTCCACGTCTCGACGGCGCGCCTGACGTCGTGGGTGATGATCGGGCAGTTCTTCGGCATCTTCCTGCCGACGACGGTGGGGGGGGACGTCGTGCGGATGTACGAGTTGTCCCGGCACATCGGACAGAGCGCGGTGGCCGTCGCGTCCGTGCTGCTGGAGCGGGTGGCGGGGGTGTGGGCGATGGCGGCGCTGGCGGTGTTGGGCCTGGCCGTCAGCCCCGAGGCCCGCCGCGAGCCGGCCGTCTGCCTCGCCGTGGCGGGCATCTGCGCCGGCTGCGCCGGCCTGTCGGTCGTCCTGTTTGGCCGCACGCTCAGCCGCTCCGTCGTGGGCCTGCTGCGCCGCCTGCGTCTGGTCGGCCTCGCCGAGCGGATCGAGCGCGGCTACGCGGTCGTGCACGAGTACCTGCGACCCGAGCATCGCGCCAAGGCTGCCGGCGCGCTGGCGCTGTCACTGGGCACCCATTTCGTCAGCGCGTTCGTCGTGTACCTGATCGGGCAATCGCTGGGCGCCCACGTGCCCTTTACCTACTACTGCACCTCGCTGCCAGTCCTGTGGGCGGTGCTCATGCTCCCCATCTCCGTCAGCGGAATCGGCGTCCGCGAGGGCGGATTCGTCTTCTTCTTCACCGCCGTCGGCGTCGCCCAACCCACTGCGCTGCTCATGTCCTTCTTCAGTTTCCTCCAGCTTGTCGTCCTCGGGGTCGTCGGCGGCGTGTGCTATGTGGCACATCCCCACCTGTTCCGAACGAACGAGACGTCGGGGCGATGACTTGCGGTGGCCCTCCTCCGGCGGGTCGGGATTTGATTCCCTCGGCGGCGGCATGGAGAATGGCTCGCGCCCCGCGCCGGTGCGCCCGGCTGGCCGACCGCGTGCGCTGCGACAGGCCGGCCAGGGCCCGGCCGATAGAAGTCTCGTAGGAGCGATCAAACGTGAACGTGCCGTTCCACATGCCGCTCGTGCTCGGCGACGAGGCGGCGTCGGTCCGCCGCGCGATCGACAGCCGCCGCTTGTCGGGCAACGGGGCGGTCACCCGGCGGTGCTGCGAGCTTCTGGACCAGCGGGTGGGCTGCGCGAAGGCGATCCTGACGCCCTCCTGCACGGCCGCCCTGGAGATGAGCGCCCTGCTGTGCGACGTCGGGCCCGGCGACG
>CAZXOC010000211.1:0-6968 GCA_964642165.1 uncultured Planctomycetaceae bacterium
CTGCTCGCCCAGCAGTGCCGCCGCCTCGACGCCGACGGCGCCGCGCTGCTCGCCGTGCGCCGCGACGGGCGGGTGGACGTGGCGGCGGTCTGGCCCCCGCCCGAGGGCGACCGGAACCCGCCGGCGTGGCTGACCGAAGCGCTGGTCTCCGCGAACGACGTGCTGGCCGGCGGGGGCGTCCGGACCCGGCCGCTGCACGAGCCCGACCAGCTCTACGGGCAGGAGGCCCGCCGGCACCTCGTGCTGGCGCCGCTGCGCCGCGACGGCGTGGACCGCGGCGTCCTGGCGCTGACGAGGCCGACGGCCGACGCCGGCGCCCTGGCGGGCGAGGTCGAGCGCCTCGTCGCCCGTGTGCCCGTGCTGAGCCTCTGCGCGATGCACCTGGCGGCGGCCGAGCGAGGCGGCTCGGCGCCGCGACTCCGCCCGGCGATGGCCACCCTCGCCGCCGTCAACGAGCACGACCGCCTCCTCGCGGCGGCGATGGCCTTCTGCAACGAGCTGGCCGCCCGCTGGCGTTGCGACCGCGTCAGCCTGGGCTTCGTCGAGGGCCCCTACGCCCGCCTGAAGGCGATGAGCCACACGGAGCGCTTCAGCCGCCAGAGTCGCGTCGTCCAGCTCCTCGAGGCGGCCATGGAGGAGTGCCTCGACCAGGACGTCGAGGTCTACCACCCCGCCGGGAGCAAGGCGGAGTTCGTCAACCGCGGCGCGCGGGAGCTGTCGCTGGACGGGGGGCGGATGGCCGTCCTGTCGCTGCCGCTGCGCCGCCGGGGCGAGGTCGTCGGCGTGGTGACGCTGGAGCGGGCGGCGGAGGCGCCCTTCGACGTCGAGGAGGTCGAGACGCTGCGGCTGGCGTGCGAGCTGTGCGCGGCGAGGCTGGTGGACCTGCACGGGCGGGACCGCTGGCTCGGCGCGAGGGCGGCGGCGGGCGTGCGGCGCGTCGCGGCGGCGGCCGTCGGGCCGAGGCACACGTGGCTGAAGCTCGCCGCGGTGCTGCTGGTGGCGGCGGGCGTCTACCTCGCCGTGGCGACCGGGGAGTACCGCATCGAGGCGCCGTTCGTCCTTCAGGCGACGCGGCGGCAGACGGTCCTGGCGCCCTTCGCGGGCGAGATCGAGTCCGTGTCGGTCGAGGTGGGCGACGCCGTGGGCCCCGGCGACGAGCTGGCGCGGCTCCGCACGCTCGCCCTGGAGCGGCAGCGCAACGCCGCGAAGGCGGAGCGGTTCGAGCAGGCCAAGCAGGCCGACGCCGCGCGGTCGCAGAAGCGGTGGGCCGAGGCGCAGATGGCCGCCGCGAAGGCCCGCCAGCTCGACGCGCAGATCGAGCTGCTCGACGAGCGGATCGAGCAGGCCCGCCTGACGGCGCGGATCGACGGGTCGGTCCTTCGGGGGGACCTGGCGCGGTTCGTCGGCGCGTCGGTGGAGAAGGGACAGGTGCTGCTGGAGATCGCGCCGGTCGGGAGCCTGCGGGCGGAGCTGTCCGTCCCGGCCGACCAGATCGGCGACCTGCTGGCCGCCCGCCGCCGGGGCGAGGTCCGCGGGTTACTGGCGACGGCGTCGTACCCGGGCGAGAAGATCGGCTTCGTCGTCGAGCGGGTCCATCCCCTGGCCGAGGAGGCGGACGGCGGCACGATCTTCCAGGCCCGCGCGACGCTCGACGCGACGCGCCCCTGGATGCGCCCCGGCATGGAGGGCGCGGCGCACGTCGTGCTGGGGCGGCGCCGGCTGCTGTGGATCTGGAGCCGCCGGCTGGTCAACTGGCTTCGCCTGCGGCTGTGGCTGTAGGCGAGCGGGCAGGTGCCCCCGTGGCGGGAGAGAGCCCCACATTCAGCGAGTCGTGGTACCGGGTGGCGGGGCTTCGTCCGCGGCTGCGGGCCACGCTGCGGACGCATCGCCAGCACTTCCGGGGGCGCCTCTGGCACGTCGTGCAGGACCCGGTGAACAACAGCTTCTTCCGCCTGCACGCGGCGGCGCAGCGGTTCGTGGGCCTGCTGGACGGACGCCGGACGGCCGCCGAGGCCTGGCGGATCTGCACCAGCCAACTCGGCGACGAGGCCCTCACGCAGAACGAGGCCATCCAGGTGCTCGGGCAGCTCTACGCGGCGAACCTGCTCCAGGCCGACCTGCCGCCCGACGCCGAGGGGCTCTTCCAGCGCTACCGCAAGCGCCGGCGCCGGCAGGCGCGGAGCCGCCTGGGCAACTTCCTGTTCCTCCGCATCCCGCTGTTCGACCCGGACGGGCTGCTGGACGCGCTGGTGGGCGTGGCGGGGCTGGCCTTCACGCCGGTGGGCTTCCTGCTGTGGGCGGCGCTGGTGGCGACGGGGGCGTATTTCGCGCTGGGCAGTTGGCGCGAGCTGGGCGCCGAGGCCGAGGCGCTGCTCGGCGCGCCGCACCTGCTGCGGAGGCTGCCGGCGATGTACGCCGTGTTCGTCCTGGCGAAGGTCTGCCACGAGCTGGGTCACGCGCTGGCGTGCAAGAAGTTCGGGCGCCAGGCGCACTCGGGCGGGGAGGTGCACACGATCGGGATCATGCTGCTGGTGCTGGCGCCCGTGCCGTACGTGGACGCCTCGAGCGCGTGGGCGCTGCGTCGCAAGCTGCACCGGGTGATCGTGGGGGCGGCGGGGATGATGACGGAGCTGGCGCTGGCGGCGGTGGCGGCGATCGTGTGGGTGGCCACGTCGGACGCGGCCGGGCCGTGGGGCCGGGGCGTCCACTTCGCCGCCTACAACGGCATGTTCATCGCCAGCGTGGCGACGCTGCTGTTCAACGCCAACCCGCTGCTTCGCTTCGACGGGTACTACATCCTGTCGGACGTGCTGGAGATCCCGAACCTCTCGTCGCGCTCGATGCTGTACCTGCGGTACCTGGTGAAGCGCCTCGCCTGGGGCGTTCGGGGGGCGATGGACCCGGCGCAGTCGGCGGGCGAGGCGGTCTGGCTGGGCGTCTACGGCGTCGCGGCGATGCTGTTCCGCGTGTTCATCTGCGTGAAGATCCTCCTGATGCTGATGGACCGGCTGTTCTTCGTGGGGACGGTGCTGGCGGCCGCCGCGGCGATCGCCTGGGTGCTGGTGCCCTTCGGGCGCTTCGTCGCCTACCTGGTCGGCAGCGCCGAGCTGTCGCGAACGCGGGTGCGGGCGCTGGCCGGCACGGTCCTGGTCCTCGGCGCGGCGGGCGCGGGCCTGTCGCTGCTGCGCGCGCCGGACCACTGGCAGGTCTCCGGCGTGGTGGAGCCGGCGCGCCTGGCGTTCGTCCACGCGGGGGCCGACGGGTTCGTCACGGACGTGCTGCCGTCCGGGCGGCGGGTCCGGGGCGGCGCCGACCCGGCGGAAGGCGACGTCCTCGTCAGCGCCGCCAACCGCGACCTGGAGGTGGCGTGGGCGAACCTCACCCACGAGCGGGACATCCTCCAGGCCCGGCAGCGGATCGCCCGGCGCCGCAGCGCCGAGGACGCCCGCTACCTGTCGCTCGTCCAGGTCCTCGAGGAGGACCTCGCCGACCTCGAGCGCCAGGCGGAGCTGCTCCGCAGGGAACGGGCGGGGCTTGCCGCCCGGGCACCCATGCGGGGCACGTGGCTGTGCCCCCGGGCCGATCGCCTCGGCGGCGCCTTCCTCCACCGCGGGGAGCGGATCGGCCTCGTCGCCGACCTGGATGAGCTGGTCGTGCGGGCCGACGTCCCGCCTCGCCTGGCCGGCATGCTCCTGGCCGAGGCGAACCGGCGCGTCGAGCTGCGCCTCGTCGGCCGTCCCGACGCCGTGTTCCGCGGCACCTGCCGAATCCTGCCCGGCGGCCGCAAGCTCCAGCCGTGGCTGACGACCGACGAGACCCACGCCGCATCCGACCCGCCCGCCGACAACGCCGCGACGGAGACACAGCCATTCCAGGCCACCGTCCTGCCCGAAAAGCCCTACCCCTGCCCCCTGCTGCCGGGCCAGCGGGCGGTGGTGCAGTTCGAGCTTCCCCCGCGGCCGCTGATCGCGCAGTGGTGGCGTTCCCTGCGGCAGCTTGCCCAGCGGAGGTTCGGCATCTGACGCTGCCGTCCGGCCGACCCGCGGCACCGGCCAAACGCCGCGAGCCCCCCCCCGCGCGGACAGGGCAAAAAAGACCGCGTCCGGCGCGATTATCCCCCTTGGCGCCCTGACGGGATCGGGTAGAATCGAACGTGGTTCCGGGGTCGTTGGCGGCTTGTTGTACCTGCTTACCCGGCCGCCGGCTCTGTGGGGCCTGTGCAGCGGAGGAACACAGGAGGAGGGATCGGAATGGGTGGTTTTCGGAGGCTCGTGCTTGTCCTGTCTCCCTTGATCGGCTTGGCCGCTACCGCCGCGCGCGGGGATGCGATCGCCCACGAGGCGGTCGTGAACAACGGCGGGCAGGGCTTTGCCTCGGGGGCGATCGGGACATTCCAACTGCCGCGGTTCGACGACCGCAACGGCCAGCGCCGGCTCGTGTGGGTGGCGCTGTCGGTGACGGCGAGGAGCTTCGGCGGGCGGATCGTCCTGGACAACGAGGACCCCCAGCACTCGGGCCCGGCCACGGTGCGGGTCGGCTGCGACCTGCACGTCACCGCCGACACGATGCTGGCCCCCATGGCGGTGTCGCTGACCCCGCACGACAGCAACACGGCCATCCTGGCGGCGGACGACCCGAGCGAGCCGATGCCCTGCGGAAGCGGCGACCTGAACGCGGACTTCGCCGGGCCCGACAGCGTCCGGGCCGGAGACGCCCTCGCCAGCGACCAGGAGGCCATCACCCTCGACGCCGCGGACTACGACCTGAGCGAGTTCATCGGCGACGGGTCCGTCACCTGCCACTTCGGCAGCGCGCTGTTCCAGGAGGCGATCTCGGACGTGGCGCCCGCCCAGACGGACGTCCAGAACCCCCTGTTCGACTTCACGGCGTCGGTGATCTACGGGATGGAGGTCTATGGCGACGAGGCGCCGGAGCCGACGACGATGGCCCTGTTCGCCCTGGCGGGCCTGGGGCTCCTGCGCCGCCGGCGCAAGGCCGCTCCGGGCTGATCGGCGAGAGGCACGAGGTGCCCGGCCCGGTTCGCCCGGCCGCGGCGGCTTGAACGTAGCTCGAAGCAGGAACGGGATTTGCCGCACAGCACAACGGAAACTGTTTCGGAGGAATACACCACTGTGGTGCGTGTTTTGCGCTTGACGGCCCGCCTACGGGCGGTATACTGGAAGTTGTCCTGGCTCTGTGTGCAGGCAGGAGGCTCGTCCTTGCTCGGGACGGCGGCCTGCACGTGCTCAACAGGACATGAAGAGAGGAGAGGCTCAATGTCTTTTCTGCGCAGACGGGGCGCGTTGGCGGCGCTCGTGGTGATCGGTGTGTGCACGTTGTCGGCTCCCGGAGCGATCGTCGATGAGCTCGTGAGGATCTGGGGCGCCGACGAGCTGGCGAAGGAACAGCTCCTGACGGGAGACCAGCTCAACGACATCCAGAACATCGAGGCCGCCCTCACCGCCGGCGCACCGGGCCTGCAGGTGGTGGCCAGCTCCCACTACGTCCGGTCGCCGACGGCAGGATACCACCAGTCCAACGCCTTGGGCGGGTTCTCCCTGCCCAAGTTCGACGACCTGGGAGGAACGAGGACGCTGGAGGTCGTCGTCCTGACGATCCTGGGACGCCAGCTCAACGGCCAGACCGTGCTCGACAACGAGAGCCAGTTCGTGCGTCCCGCCGAGGTCTGGATCGAGGCCTCGGCTGGGGCAGCCAGCAGTGACCCCGTCCTGCCTCTGGAGGTACGGACGGTCGTCCTGGCCCCGCCGCGCGCGTGGGACGGGCCGCGCGATATCCCCGTGGACGATCCGACGGAGACCGGCACGTCGGTGCCCTTCGAGAAGCGCCCGGGGGAGTGGGTCACGCTGAACGCCGACTTCGTCGGTACGGACTGCGTCTGTGCCGTGCTGGAGGCGAGGGAAGACGCCCACGGCACCGTGCTGGACGGGGCGCAGACGAACCTGGACGGCTTCGTCGGGGCCGGCGAGGTGATGAGCTGGACGTTCGACAGCGAGGTGGAGCACTACTACCTCCACATGGCCGGGCCCAGCCAGGTGTCCACGGACCCGGCGGACATCTACTTCGAAGCATCGGTGGTCTACGGCTTCCTGCCCGAGCCGGGCTCGCTGGCGCTGCTCGCGGTCGGCGCGGCCGTGGTGGCCTGGCGCCGGAAGAGGCGCGGATAACGTCGATCGCCACGGCGAGCGCGATCCCGCGCCGCCGAGGGATAGCAGATTCTTGCGGGCTGTGCCTGGCGGCGCAGCCCGTTGTCTTTGGGGCGCGGGGGCGGTTCCTCGCATGGTCTGGCAGGGCCAGCAATTCCCTTATTTTTCCGCGCATTTCGCTGGCAATCCCGGCGGTCTTTGGGTAGCGTGCGGGCGCCGTGGGCACCTTGGCATGGACGGAAGGAGCACCAGCGGCCAAGGGATGTGTCGCGTTGCGCGACCCGGTGTTCCTGTTGCACGTGCTCGTGCGGTGTCGCTCTATGTCCGTCGTGGATTGCCGACACGGCCCCGGTCGCCGGCGCGCCGCAGAGGCTCGGAACGGATTCACGTCTAGCCAGAGGGCGAAAGGTGACAAGCGCAAGGCTATTAGTCGAGGGGCTGGAAGAGCGGATCCTCCTCCAGGCCGGGCCCGTGTCCATGGAGACGTACACGGTCCAGGTCCCATCGGGCGGCGGGACGCTCCCGGCCGGGTCGGAAGGCACGTACTCCCTGCCGCAGTTCGACGACCAGGGAGGGACCCGAACGCTCGCGGCGGTCACCTACCAGGTGGCCGGCTACTCGTGGGGAGGAATCAACATCCTCGACAACGAGTCGGCCTTCGCCGAGCAGGCCTGGGTGCGGGTCGGCGCGCTGATCAACGTGACGCCCTTGGGCGCCATCCAGGACGCCCCGGACGTCCAGCCCAGGCCGCCCCTCACGAGGAACCCCGCCGTCGGCACGCTGGCCATCGACGCGGACAACGAG
>CAZXOC010000211.1:7068-13242 GCA_964642165.1 uncultured Planctomycetaceae bacterium
CGACGACCTGTCGGGCTTCATCGGCACGGGGACGATCGACTGGCACTACGAGGGCCTGTCCGGCGCGGACGGCAATGCCGGGACCGCCTCCACGCAAGCCCTGCTGATCCCGGCGGAGTTCAGCCTGGAGGCCACCGTCACCTACACCTGGATCGCCATGGAGATCTCCAAGGGCGTGGTGGCGCGCGAGGAACCAAGGGGAGACTTCAGCCCGCTGACCGTCGGCCCGGTGGTGTTCAACGCCCCGGGCACGGTCGGGGCGCGATTCGCCGGCACGATTACGTCCGCCAACCTGCAGACCAACCCGGTGGACAGCAACCTCTGGGGCCTGCCGGCGGACGACTACGGCGGCAAGCTGATCACCTTCGCCATCGTCCTCCAGAACCTCAACGGCGAGCCGGTCAGCAACGAGGGCGTCTTCGACGTCCGCGTGTGGGACACGATCCCCAAGGGCCTGTCCATCCCCACCACCGGACTGAACCTCTACGTCACCGACGGGACCGGCGCGGTCATCCCCTTCACCGACGGGGCCGGCGGGGCGTTCCAAGACGCCGACCTCTTCACGCCCGGGCTGGGCATCGAGCTGGTGGATCCCGGCCCGACGGCCGGCCTGGGCATGGGCGGGGCGCTCGACCCCTACGACGCCAACAGCGGGCGCAACATCGCGGTGATCACGTACGACCTGCGGTTGAACCGCGGCCTGCCCGGCGGCTGGTTGATGATCAACACGGCGACGCTCTACCACGGCACGTGGGACGAAGGCCAGGCCGACCAGATCGAGCCGGACCTGAGAGACCCCGCACTGGTCCACACTTGGCTCCTTCCCCCTCCCCCGAATGGCCACCACTACTACGGCGGCACCGTCCGGGAGATCGAGTTCCCCAAGGTCCGTGTCTTCCAGCCGCTGTTCACGGGCACGGCCGAGCCGGGAAGCACGCTGCTGGTGGAGGTCTACGACCGCTACGGCAACCTGGTCGGCTCGGAGTCCACACTGGTCGACGCGGGGGGCAACTGGTCGACGAACTTCTTCAACACATACGTCACGATCGATCCCTACACGATCATCCTGCGGCAGACGTACGCGGGGCACAGCCCGCTGTACGACGCGGGCTACAACCTGCGGATGTACTTCCAGCCGGCCATCATGGGCGGATCGTTCGCTTCCGAGCACCTCACGGTGGAGAACGTTCTCGGGAACCGGGCCGCGAGCCGCTCGCTCAACGCCCTCTACGCCGCCGGCGTGTACCCGCTGCTGCTGGGCTGGAACGCCTACGCCTTCGAGTTCCTGTCCGCCGCGCCCACGTCCGCCCAAAGGTGACGGACGGGAAGGTGACGACGCCGGGCGGAACCCGGCATGCGACATAACCGTTGTTGATGCGACATCCGGGCATCGGCCGGTGGGGCCGCTTCGGTTGCCCGCCAAGCTAAGGAGAGCCGAGAGAATGAACCGCTTCTCGACCACACATGCGTACGCGCTGCTGCCACTGCTCGCGGCGGGCTGCCTGCTGCTGGCCTCGTGCGAGGCGTCCTTCGAGGAGCAGGACCGCACCTTCTGCCAGGCCATGCAGCATCGACTGTCCGGCGAGTTCCAGAAGCAGGTGACGCTGCTCTCGGAGGCCGAGAAGAAGCTCGCCGGCGCCGGGGAGGGCGTGGAGATCCCCGACGGCTTCCAGCCGTGGTGGAACCAGGAGGTCCAGACGAAGCTCTTCGAGGACTCCAAGCCCGCCAACCAGCCCCTCGACGACCTCCTCGCCCGCGCGCTGGTACGCTCCTCGCAGATCAAGGTCTTCGGCGACCTGCCGCTGATCCGCGAGACGGGCATCCAGGAGGCGCGCGGGGAGTTCGACACGCACCTGTTCGTCGACACGGCCTACGAGTACATCGACGAGCCGGTCGACACGACCCTGCGGACCGGCGGGCCGAAACGCTTCAAGCAGTGGCAGCACCGCCTGGAGGCCGGCCTGCGGAAGAAGCTCTACACGGGTGCCGACGTCACGCTGTCGCAGTGGCTCGCGCGAACCAGCAACAACTCCGTCTACTTCGACCCGGACCACCAGGCGTCGGCGGTCCTGTCCCTGACGGTGGTCCAGCCCCTGCTTCGCCTCGGGGGCGTCAAGTACAACCGCAGCCTCATCCGCATCGCCAAGCTCGACAGCGAGATCGCCCGCAACGAGTTCATCCGCCAGGCGGAGTCGCACCTGCTCCAGATCGCCCGGGCGTACTGGAACCTGTACCTCTCCCGCGCCCTGTGCGTCCAGAAGCGCAAGCTGCTCCAGGACACGGCCGCCGTCGCCGCGAAGCTCGAGAAGCGCCAGGACGAGGCCACCAAGGGCGACCTCATGCACGCCAAGGCCGTCCTGGGCAAACGCCGCGCCGAGCTCGTCCGCGCCGAGATGGCCGTCAAGAACACCGAGGATCGCATCAAGGCGCTGATCAACGACCCGTCGCTGCTGCCCAGCGCGTCGACGGAGCTCGTGCCCGTCAACGCGCCGAGCCTCCGGGAGCTGAAGGTGGACATGAAGCAGGCCGCCGCCGCCGCCCTGGAGAACCGCCCCGAGATCCAGCAGGCCTTCCTTCAGCTTAAGACCGCCGCTATCCGCAAGAACATGTCCAAGAACGAGCTCCTGCCGCAGCTCGACCTGATCCTCCGGACCTCCATCGCCGGCATGGACAAGGCCGGACGCCTCACCGACGGCTGGGACAACATGTGGAGGGACGCCCATCCGGGCTTCCTGGTGGGGCTGCGGTTCGATTACCCCCTCGAGAACAACGCCGCCAAGGCGCGTCTGCGACGGCGGCGGATCGAGATCCGCCAGCAACTGGCCCAGATCCAGACGACCGTCGACACCGTGCTGCTGGAGGTGAAGATCTCGGCCCGCGAGGTGGCCACGAGCTACCGGGAGCTGCGGACGCGGTACGAGTCGCTCCTGGCGGCCCAGGAGGACCTGCGGATCCTCCAGAAACGGTGGGAGTCGAACCTCGGCGCGGGCACCAAGCCGGCGATCGGCTACCTGCAGCTCCTGATGGACTCCCAGGACCGTCTCGCCGAGGCACAGGAGACCTTCGCCCGCGATCTGGCGATCTACAACTTCGCGACGCTCAACCTCCAGCGCGCCCAGGGCACGCTGCTGAAGTACGAGGACCTGAGGGTCGTGCGGACCGAGGACGACAGCGGCCTGCCGAAACTGCACCTCCAGAAGGCCGCCGCGCCCCCGGTACCGGCGCCGACCCCGACCCCGGCCCCGGCCGCCGTGCCCGCCGGAAAGGGCCCCGCGAAGGGCTGAGCAGACGAGACGGCCGGGCCGCCCTCCGGCGCGGCCGGGCCGACAACGACGTACTCACCTGAGAGTCTCCGGGGCGCCCGGAGGCTCTCAGGCGTTTCCGGGCTCCGAGGCAAGGGGGACCAGGGAGACCTGCCGTGACAGCGACAGCCATCCGTGCGTTGTGCTTGGCCGCACTGGCCGGTGCGGCCGACCCGCCGGCCGACGACTCCGTCCGCCCGGTCAAGGCCACCACCGCCCCCAGCAAGGACCTCACCCTCGCCTTCACGCGGCAGGGGCAGATCGCGCAGGTGCTCGTCCGCGAGGGCCAGCGCGTCCGGGCGGGGCAGGTCCTCGCCCGGCTCGAAGACTCCGTCGAGCGAATGCAGGTGTCCCTCCTGAAGGCCAAGGCCGACGACACCACCGCCGTCCGGGCCGCGGAGGTCCAGCTCGTCCGCGCCAAGCGCATCCTCAAGCGCGTGCAGAAGGCCTACGACGAACAGGCCGCCGCCGAATCGGAGCTGGAGGAGGCGCGGACCGCCGAGGCACTGGCCGAACTGGCCCTCCAGCAGGCCCGCCTGGACCACCAGCTCGACCAGGTCAAGCACCAGGAGGCGCGGCTCGCCCTGGATCGGATGCGACTTCTCAGCCCCGCCGACGCGGAGGTCGAGCAGGTCCCCGTCGAGACGGGCGAGGCCGTCGATGCCCTCGCCCCCGTGCTTCGCCTCGTGCAGACCGACCCGCTCTGGATCGACGCGCCCGTGCCGCTGGCGCTGGCGCGGAAGCTGGCCCCCGGCGACGCCGCGGCCGTTCGCTTCGCCAGCGACGGCGCCGACGCCGGCGGAAAGGTCATCCGCGTTCGCCGCGTGGCCGACGCCGCGAGCATGACGCTCGAGGTCCGCGTCGAGCTGCCCAATCCCGCCCGCCGGCCCGCCGGGGAGCAGGTCACCGTGCGCTTCGCGGCTCGGCCCGGGGCGAGCCGCGCCGCGCCCGGCGCGAAGAAGAAGACTCCCGGCTGACGCGCCGGGCCCTCGGCGACCTGCCCACCTCTCCGGCTCCGCGCCCGCGCCGGTGCGTTTAAGGACTCGGATCGGCGAGGTGTCGCCGCCTTCGCGCCCGCACCGGGCCCGTCGTGGGATCGACGCCCCGCCACAGGACGCAGGAAGGGATCCGCAACATGAAGCACATCGCCCTGTGCGTCGCGTGCCTGGGGCTCGTGGCCGCCGCCCTGCCCGGCCCCGCCGCGGCCGACGAGATGGACGACCTGGCCCGGAAGCTCAACGTTCGCGCCCGCTTCCACGGCTACAAGCCCAAGTTCCACTACACGCAGAAGACGTTCCTCTTCGAGCAGGCGCGCGGCTTCCACAAGCGGACCTGGCGCATCGTCATGGACGGCGAGCGGTACGTTGCCCTGATCCCCGACGACCACGTCCAGCTCCTCGCCTTCACACCCGGCACGGCCGAGACCAATCTGCGCCTGCGCGCGGGGCGATATCACTGGGACAACCTCCGCGGGCCCACGGTGCCGACGCAGGCCTTCATCGCCCGCAAGGTCACCTACACCTCGCGCGGCAGCAGCAACATCGCCCAGACCGACCACTTCCGCGAGGGCGGGCCCCGGCTCATCCTCGTCCGCGCGCTGGAGTCGCGCGGCGTCCAGGTCCTCAAACGCTACATCTTCCGCGTGCACGAGGTCTTCGGCTACATGGTCGACGGCAGGACCACCGTGCGGTTCAAGAAGCCCCCCGAGAAGCGAGAGGCCCTCACCGGCGTCTTCTGCCCCAACAGCTACATCCCCTGGTCGACGCGATGGGTCTACGACCGCACGGTCTACTGCCCCGGCAGCGGCTACGCGGGCTATCTCGGCTGGGTCAACAACACCCTCGCGTTCGCCCGGGCCGGGCGCAACCGCAAGATGTTCACGTGGCGCGACGCCGGGTTCATCGTCTTCCTCGACGGCGAGATGGGCTGGAGCCCCTGCCGCACCCGCCAGGACGGCCAGGGCGACGCCCAGATGACCCTCGACCCCCTGCGCAACCACGTCCACGTCACCATTCCCCTGGCCGACGAGCTGCCCCAGAACGAGGCCAAATGGGAGACCTACGAGGCCACCCACCGCCTCTTCGCCGTGCCCCCCGAGATCACGAAGCACCTCTGGGACAGCGCGAAGCTCATCGACGTCGGCTCCAAGGGCCTGGTCCTGTCGGTCGGCAAGACGGAGGACTTCGAGGCCCAACCCGTGTCCCTCGCCGAGCCGATCCGCGGGCTCGCCTGGACCGACGAGCCCCCGGCGCTCACCGAGGAGGTCGCCCACTCCGGCAAGAAGGCCCTGTTCATCGGCGGCTCGTGGACGACCAACGACCCGGTGATCACCGTCCAGCCCGACACGCCGCCCGTGCCGCTCCGGCCGCACGCGAAGTACCTCCTGGAGGCCTGGTTCAAGGTCGAGAACATGACCGCCGGCGAGCGGAAGAGCTACCGCACGAAGTACGACCTCATGGCCGAGCGGATCAAGGCACGCGACAAGGAGGCCGAGGTCCCCCGTTACATCGAGCCCAAGAGCTACGCCGAGGCCTACGTGACGGGCAACCTGTACGAGTGGTCGGCCAAGGAAGCCCGCTGGACGACCCGCCAGCGGACCACCGTCGCGCGCGGCGGCACGACCGACTGGCAGAAGGTCACCCTGGAGTTCAAGACCGGCGCGTGGGACCCGTTCATCCAGATCGCCTTCGTGTGCGACTCCGGCCGGGCGTTCCTGGACGACCTGACGCTCAAGCGCATCGAATGACCCCGCCCCGCAAGTTCGCGCAGCGGCTTGACAGCATCCGGCTGCCGTGGTAGGTTGACCCTCGATCCGACGCGGGCGTAATTCAGTGGTAGAATGCCAGCTTCCCAAGCTGGACGTCGGGAGTTC
>CAZXOC010000212.1:0-13171 GCA_964642165.1 uncultured Planctomycetaceae bacterium
CCAGTGGGTGGAGATCCGCAAGGGCGTGCGCCCGGCGGGCAAGACCGAGTAACGCGTCGCGCCGGTGGAACTGCGTTCGGGAAGTCGCTCCCGTGTCCGGCGGCGGTCCCCTCGGCGGCCTTGGCGCACCTGAGGAGGCGGCCGAACCAGTGGTCGTCGGGCCTTGTGGGTCAAGGGAAGAGATGCTCAGTTGCTGCGTTTCTTCAGACGCGCTACTGATTGTGGTCGAGCGTTCGAATGCTGACTCTCTGCGCAGCGCGTCCGAAGAACTTCGCCAGGCTTGGCTGCGACGCGAACGATCTCGTGTCCAAGATCGGCTGTACTACCGACTTATCACCCAGAGCATATTTGCGCTGGCCCTGGCTTGTCTTGACCTGCAATACCCCCGCTCGCACAAGGGCCTCCGCAGCATCCAAGATCATGCATGGTTCGACGATATCCTTCGGAAAGCCCCCCTTGGGGAGATTGCGCGACCATAGGAAGTTCTTGTTGTTCGTGCCGCCCCATTTGCCCTGGCGCTCAAGCTTCCTGAGGATCAGGAAAGCGATCGCTTCACGAATGGGGATGCTCGGCTCCCCGCCCTCGTATTCCTTGCGGGCCGCCTCGCACGCTGACCATACATCCTCGGCACACCCTCCGTTGATCACATAGACCATGGCCTCGCGCCCGAGCATGGCCTCGAAGCGTTCCCTCACAGACGTCTGGACCTTCTGTAGCAGGATGACTGGTCCGGGCGAGCGCCGGACGAGATCAACTGCCGTCGGAACGTCAAAGGATGCCTGCTCGTCGTAGACGATCCGATGGAAGACGCAGTCATCCCACGTTGGCTCGTCGCGCAGCAGTTCCTCGAGTTCAGCCAGCCAGGAAGCTACCCCGGGGAGTCGAGTCTCCGGCGGATGCAGTATGTGCAGATGCGGCACTGGCATGGGGCCACCTTCGCCGCATCGCTACTCGTGAGGGGTCAGGTCAGGGCGAAGCGCTCTTACCAAGTAGCGAGCCGGGATTCGCAGCTCAAGCAGTTCAGCGGTCTCCATCGCCTTCACGGCTTTGAGCAAGCCCTCCCTCAGCTCTCTGGCTGACGCAGTCTCTTGGGACGCTTGATCCTGGTCGGATAGGTCTTCCGACTGGTAGACCAATTCTTCCGGTATGCAGTGCCGAGCCCGCCACTCTTCGGCCTTGTTGGATACCCGAAGCGAGCGGCGTCGGTTCCATTTCCCCGCCAGCCCTGGTCGGAGCCCCCTCAGTCTGTCGGGAAACTGGCTGTACCAGTACTCAGAGGCCAGGGCGTCCCTAAGCCGAGATTCCTCCTGCAGCCCCTCTTCTTCGATGAACTGGCTGGCGTCGGCCTTTTCTTCGGCATCAGGAATCTTCTCAATCTCGATCCACTCGTCGTCCGGTTCGGGGCTCATCTCTTGACCGAGGAGAACCTCGCCGGTCCGCTTGTTCACGAAGCGACGTCCGACGGGCGACTCGACAACGAATGCCAGCCAAAGCGGCTTCCTGAGAGGCCGGAATGGCCTCGACGCGGGAACCCCCGAAGCGCGGGCTTGCGAGGGCCTGGGCTCTGAGGAACTCCCAGGGAGCCAAATCGCCAGCGCCTGCTTTGAGTTCAGACCAGTCCTGATCTCCCCTCTGCGCTCAAGCTCGAGCAAAGCGTCCTTGAGCTTCGCGAAGCCATGTTCCCCCGGACCCGTGCGCAGCACCTGGCGGGTCAACAGGCCAACCTTCGCAACGGTCATGCTCCCGCTCGAATCGTTGGGGCGGAAGTTCTGCGTGATGATCCGAGACAGTTCTTTGAGGTAAGTTTCCCGGTCCGTGTTCATGCCTAGGCTCCTTTGGAAAAGATAAGACTCCTTAGGGTACCCTAAGGAGTCTCAGTTCCATAGTTACATGGCAAGAACCAGATCGGGGCGTGTCTCCAATTCCCCTGCTGTCAGAGATGCTTGCGCGTCACCTCGTCAGGGAAATCGCCCTTCCTCTGAGCTTCCTTTCACGCACGAGGGTGGGATACCCTTAAGCCGTGCGCGATCGTCCACCATAGATAAGTATCGGTCTTAACTGGCATTCTGTCAAGCCCGAATCTCGGTTTTTCTGGCGCGCTCACGCAAGCTCCTTTCAATACTAATTTTACGCTCGCCATGGCTTCCATGACGGCTACTTCGCAGGCAGCGACCCCGGCTACCGACGGCGCAAGTCGTCTTGCGTGTAGCGCTTCCGCTGTCGGAAGGCCGCGCCTTCTCCCGGAGACTTGATGCCGCACATGGTCGCCGCGGCCGCGCAGCCGACGAGGCAGTCGGGCCGGTCCCGCCTTCGCGGGACGACTTCCGGTTTCGCCAAGGCTACACCGGACAAGTCGGCGGGCAGGGGTTGTCCGGGCGGCTGGGCTTCTGCGACCACTCGTGGACGGTGCGGGCGTAGCCGTGGGTCTCGACCCAGGTCTCCGAGCCGGCCACGTGCTCCGCGAACAGCTCGTGCCGCGTCTTGCTCCGCCCCCACAGCGAGATGCAGCCGCGCTCCCCGCTCGGGGGGATTGCGCGGTTGTGCCCGGCGTCGCGCGCGGGCAAGGCGATTGCGGCGGCGGGCGGGGATGGGGTAGAATGATGCGCTCGAGGCATGGGCTTGGGCATGTCAGGCCGGTGTCGGCCGGGCCGCTGGGCACGACACCACCCGGGAGCGACCGCGGCGGTACGGGCGCGCGGCCGGGGCCGGAGCGATCGCCCAGGCGACAAGGAGTGACATGAGCGACACGGAGAGGCAGTTCGCCCTGCAGGACGTCACCGAGCCGAACCTGTTCCGCGCCCTGTTCAGCTACGAGAAGCTGCCGCGGGTGCTGTTCGACGGGCAGCCGGTGGCGATGGCCCCGGCCGAGGAGGCCTGGAGCACGGACACGCCCTTCCGCGACGGCCAGCAGGCCCGCCCGCCGTACACGGTGCAGCAGATCGTCGACCTGTACGGCCTGATGCACAAGCTCGACGGCGGCGCGGGGCTGATCCGCCAGAGCGAGTTCTTCGTCTACTCCGCGAGGGACCGCGAGGCGGTCGACCGCTGCCGGGAGCTGGGCCACGAGTTCCCCGCGGTCACCGGCTGGATCCGCGCGGTCAGGAACGACTTCAAGCTGGTCAAGGAGATGGGCCTCGCGGAGACGGGCATCCTGACGAGCTGCAGCGACTACCACATCTTCCTGAAGCTGCGCAAGACGCGCAAGCAGGCGATGGACCAGTACCTCGACGTGGTCCGCGAGGCGCTGGACGAGGGCATCCGCCCGCGGTGCCACTTCGAGGACCTCACGCGGGCGGACGTCCACGGCTTCGTCGTGCCCTTCGCCATCGAGCTGATGAAGCTCCGGGAGGAATCCGGCATCGACGTCAAGATCCGCCTGTGCGACACGATGGGCTACGGCGTGCCCTGGGCCGAGGCCGCCCTGCCCCGCTCCGTGCCCAAGCTCGTCCACGGCATGATCCACGACGCCGGCGTGCCGGGCGAGCTGCTGTCGTGGCACGGGCACAACGACTTCCACAAGGTGCTGGTGAACCCCGCGACGGCGTGGCTGTACGGCTGCGCCGCCTGCAACACGAGCCTGCTGGGCATCGGCGAGCGGACGGGCAACACGCCGCTGGAGGGCATGGTGATCGAGGCGGCGCAGCTTCGCGGGCAGAGCGATCGCGTCCGGTACGCCGTGATCACGGAGATCGCCGAGTACTACCGCAGGGAGATCGGCTACGAGATCCCGCACGACTACCCGCTGGTCGGGCGGGACTTCAACACCACGCGGGCGGGCATCCACGCCGACGGGCTGATCAAGAGCGAAGAGATCTACAACTGCTTCGACACGAAGGGCATCCTGAACCGCCCGGTGGGCGTGGCGATCACGGACAAGAGCGGCGCGGCCGGCGTCAAGCACTGGGTCGACGCCAGGTACGGGACGAACCTCGCCAAGGACGACCCGCGGCTGGTCGCGATCCGCGAGAAGGTCGACGCCCAGTTCGAAGAGGGGCGAACCTCCGCCATCAGCGACGAGGAAATGCACGCGTGGTATCGACAGGCCTTCGGCGAGTAGCTTCGCCCCCGCACCGGGCCGGACGACGAGGACACGACCGATGGTTCGACGAAGCGTGCTGGCCTTGTGCGCCGTCGGGGCGGGCTTCCTGCCCGGCTCGGCCGGGACGTCCGCCCTCGCCGCGGAGCGGGAGCCGCGTGAGCTGCGCACGATGGTCGAGGCCGACTGGGCGGCCCAGGAGAAGCGTTACGGGCGCTCGCCGGACAGCGCGGCCGCGCTTCGGGACGCCCTGCGGCGCGGGCGCCTGCTGCTGGCCGACATGGCGGCCATGGACGGCGCGCCCGACCTGACGAGACACGCCGGCGAGCTCGCCCGCCTGCGGCAACAGGCGAAGGAAGCGGCGTCGCTCGACGGGCCCGCTCGGGCCGCGCTGTACCGACAGCTCCGCTGGCTGACGCGCCGGGCGGCGCTGGCCAACCCCCTGCTGGCCGGCAAGGAGATCCTGTTCCTCAAGCGCCGGCGCTTCATCTGCCAGATGCTGCACGAGTACCACGGCTACTGGTACGACAAGGTCTCCGGCGGCGGGGTGGCTGTCCTGCGGCGCCCGGGGCGGTCGCTGGCGGTCCGCGACCTCACCGCGGGTCGGCCGGGCGAGGGCACGTACACGACGCTGTCGCTTTCCTACGACGCCCGGACGGTGTACTTCGCCTTCGTCCACCGCGGCGCGCGGACGCCGGAGTACCGTTCGCCGGACTGGATGGCGTTCGCCTGCCTCGGGCGGGGTCGCACCCGGCGCCCCCGGACGGGCTGGCGATGCTTCCACGTCCACGCCATGGGCGCCGACGGGCGGAACGTTCGGCAGTTGACCGACGGCCCGAACGACGACTTCGATCCGTGCCCCCTGCCGGACGGGGGGATCGCCTTCCTGTCCACCCGCCGCGGCGGCTACACGCGCTGCAACAACGACTGGGAGCCCCTGCCCGTCTACACGCTGCACCGGATGGGCGCCGACGGCGGCGGCGTGCGGACGCTGTCCTTCCACGAGACGAACGAGTGGCACCCCACGGTCCTGAACGACGGGCGGATCGCCTACACGCGCTGGGACTACGTCGACCGCTCCGCCGCGAACTTCCACGGCATCTGGATCACCAATCCCGACGGCACGGGGCCCGTCTCGGTCTTCGGCAACTACACCCGCCGGATCAACGCCTGCTTCCAGCCGCGGGTGATTCCCGGCTCCCGCAAGATCGCCTTCCTCGCCGGCGCCCACCACGCCGACGTGGGCGGCTCGCTCGTCATCGTCGATCCCGACCGCGTCGCCCTCGACCGCACGTCCGGCGAGGACCGCTTCGAATCCCTCGAGGTCCTCACCCCGTGGATCTGCTTCCCCGAGGCGCCGGGCTTTCCCGACAGCTACGTGCACAGCCCCTGGCCGCTGTCCGAGAACTACTTCCTGCTGGCCTACAGCCACGACCCCCTGCCGGGCATGAGCGCCCGGACGCGGAAGGACGTGCCCACCGGGCTCTATTACCTCGACCGCTTCGGCAACCTGGAGCTGCTCTATCGCGAGAAAGGCATCTCCTGCATGTACCCGATCCCGCTGGCGCCGCGCCCGAAGCCGCCCGTCGTGCCCAGCAGCCTCGAGGAGGGTGCCGGCGACGAGGGCGTGTTCGTCCTTTCCGACGTTCGGCGAGGCCTGTTCGGCCTGCCCGACGGCCGTCCCATACGCGCGCTGCGCGTCTTCCAGATGCTGCCCAAGACGTGGACCCACACGAACAACCGTCCGCGCATCGGCCACGCCAACGCGGAAAGCGCCCGTCTGCTGGTGGGCGAGGTGCCCGTGGAAGCCGACGGCTCGGCCTGCTTCCGGGCGCCCGCCCGGAAGGCCCTGTGCTTCCAGGCGGTCGACGCCGCCGGGCGCGCCGTCCACACCATGCGAAGCGTGACGTACCTCCAGCCCGGCGAGCGCCGGGGGTGCGTCGGCTGCCACGAGCCCCGCGCCGACGCGCCGCGCTCCGGCGCCGCGTTGGCCCGGCGCCGCGACCCGTTGGCGCTCAAGCCCGGCCCGGACGGCACGAAGCCCTTCTGCTACGCGCGGCTGATCCAGCCGATCCTGAAGCGCCACTGCGTCCGCTGTCACGACGGCCGAGGCGAGGCGAAGAAGCGCCCCGTGCTGACGGGCGAGGCGGCCGGGGAGTTCACGCGGTCCTATGCCAGCCTGCGGCCGTACCTCCGCTGGTACGAGTGGGGCGGGGCCAGCATCCGCCAGAACCTGACCAAGCCCGGCGCCTGCGGCGCCGACGCCAGCCGGCTGACGAAGGTGCTGGAGGCGCACGCCCGGGCCGGTCGCGCGAAGCTCCGCGACGCCGAGCTGCGCCGTCTCTACGTCTGGCTGGACGGCAACGTGCCCTTCTACGGCGTCTACGCCGACGCCGCCCGGCGCGCCCAGCAGCAGGGCAAGGCCGTCCCCGTGCCGCCCATTCAGTGACGCCCCGTCCAGCGGCACCCGAAGGAGGGAGCGAGTATGGCACGGAGCCAAGGTCAGCTGCCGGGCAGCCGATGGGGCGGCTGTGTGCTGGCGTCGTCGCTGCTGCTCGCCGGCGCCCCGCTGCCGGCGGGCGAGACCGCCCGGGCGACGTCCGGCGGCGCGGCGGTCCCCTCCCGGCTGCTCCAGGCCGCCGGCGATCCGAACAAGCCGTACTTCCTGATCGGCCCGAGGGTCCGCTCGCGGCGGCCGGCTCGCGGCTATCGGCTGCTGATCGTCCTGCCCGGCGGGAACGGCGGCAAGGAGTTCCACCCGTTCGTCCGGCGCATCTGCGAGCGCTCGCTGTCGCGGGAGTACCTCGCCGTCCAGCCGATCGCCCGACGTTGGGACGCCAGGCAGGCGAAGCGGCTCGTCTGGCCGACGGAGATGCAGCCCTGGCCGGGCATGAAGTTCTCCACGGAGGCGTACGTGGAGGCCGTCGTGCGGGACGTCGCCAGGCGGCACCGGATCGACGGGCGCTTCGTCTTCGCGCTGGGCTGGTCGTCCGGCGGCCCGCCCTGCTATGCCCTTTCGCTTCGCAGGAAGCGCTGCGTGACCGGGACGTTCGTGGCCATGTCCGTCTTCCACCCGCGGGCGCTGCCGCCGCTGGCCCGCGCCAGGGGCCACGCCTACTACCTGCTGCATTCCCCGCAGGACTTCATCCCGATCGCCCAGGCCCGCCTGGCCGAGGCCGAGCTGCGCAAGCATGGCGCGGTCACCAGGCTGGCCACGTACGCGGGGGGCCACGGCTGGCGCGGGGACGTCTTCGGCACCATCCGCGCGGGCATCGCATGGCTGGAACGTGCCGCCGCGAAGAGCGCCCCCGCAACGCGCGCCACGTCGCGCCCCCGCGCGACCCGCCTACAGCAGCCCCTTCATGGCCTCGACGGCACGCTGTCGTGCTTCGCCGGGCGTCATGCCGTCACGCCGTCCCTTTCCACTTCCCGGCGGATCGGGAGCACCTGGTAGACGCCGTCCTCCCAATCCCTCGAAGGCACGATCAACGGGCTGATTGCCACGTCCCTCGCGAGCTCGACGTCGAACAACGCGTGGATGACCTCGCGCCTCTCCTGCGGAGAGATCGCCCGCCGAGTCAGCACCAGCAGATCGATGTCCGACTCGCCTCCCGTCGGCTCGGCGCGAGCCTTGGACCCGAACAGCACGACGCGGTCCACGGGGAGCACCTCGCGCAGGACGGCCGCCGCCTGCTCCACCGCAGCGCGGTCGTTCGGCTCCAACGCGATTTCGTCCAGCTTCTTCACGGCCCTTCGCGCGCGCTCTTCGGTGCGGCCCGGCTGCGGCCACGTCGCGGGCGCAGATGCCTTCCCCCGCCCATACTACCTGACCGCGCGTGCGTAATCGACGGCCTGCCTCATCAGCCGGATGGCCCGCTCGATGGCGGGCAGCTCCTCGTAGGCGTAGGACAGGCGGAGCTGGCGGCGGCCGACGCGGACCAGCTCGCCGGCCGGGTGCACGCAGTACTGGCCCGGAATGTAGATCACGCGCGGGTTGCGGTCGTCGGCCGGGCCGTCGACGGCCGGCTCGCCCGTCGTGCGCGAGCAGTACCGGAAGAACGGCGAGCCCTCGTGCGTCTCGACGTCGCGGAAGGTGAGGTAGTAGTAGAAGCCCGCGCTGCCGCCCGTGCGGTCCGCCAGCTCCGCGCCGAGGCGCTCGTCGATCCACCGCCCGACGGCGAGGGCCTTCTCGCGATAGCCGCGGTTGACGGCCGCGATCTGACCCGCGATGTGGTGGTCCAGCATGTAGGCGGCCACCGTCTGGTTGATCGGCGGGGCGCTGAAGCCGATGTCGCTGACCCGCTGCACGACGGTCCGGAGCAGCGGGGAGTCCGGGCCGATCATGTAGCCGATCCGCAGCCCCGGCGCGAGGATCTTCGAGACCGTGGCGATCTCGTAGGCGATGCCCAGCTCGTCGTCCGGCAGCGCCGAGCGCGGCGGCTCGACGGCCGGGTCGTGGATCAGCTCCTCGTACGCCTTGTCGAAGAGAAGCGGCACCCTCGTGCCGGTCCGGCGCGAGAGGTCCGTCGCGACGCGGAGCAGCTCCGCCCGTCGGGCGTTGGACAGCACCGTGCCGGTGGGGTTGTTGACCGTCACGACGTAGAAGAAGCGCACGTCGCTGACCCGCTCGCCGAGGGCGTCGAGCCCGGCCTCCAGCCGGTCCGTGCGGATGCCGTCGCCGTCCTCCGGGACGGGCAGGATCTCCCAGCCGAGGCGCTCGAGGAAGTTGCAGTAGATGTAGTACATCGGGTCGGCCGTCACGACGATGCCGCGGCGAAGGACCTGCGCGACGCCCTCGAGCAGGCTCGTCGCCCCGCTGACGCCGATGACGATCTCCTGGCGGTCCAGCACGTCGCCCGTGAGCCCTCCGACGCGGTTGGCGATCAGGTACCGGCGGATGGCGTCGATAAACGGCTGGTAGCCCTTCGACGCCCCGTAATTCAGGGGTTTCTCGTACAGGTCCGGCAGATCGAGCACGGCGGCGGTCGCCTCGGCAATCAGCATCCGCGGGATGGTGTTCTCGTTGACGTAGCCGACGCCGAGGTTGACGTCGACGCCGTCGCGGAAGTCGGAGGCGAACTCGGCCATCATCCGCCGCACGGGCGAGGGCTCGCGCGACGCGGCTCCGTAGTCCGAGAAAGGCGGTTCGTTCAGGTTCATGGTTCACGTCGTCCGGCAGGCCGGCGGTACCACCGTACCGCCGCGCGGCGTCGGCCTCAAGCATCGTGGCCACGCCGTTCGCCGGCCGCCAGGGCCCCCGCTGGAGCCCCTCGAGCCGCGCGTGCTGCTGTCGGCCCATCCGATCACCGGCGATCTGCAGGCCGTCAACGACGAAAGGCTCGCCGCGGGCCCGCCGCACCGGTCGCCGGCGGGCGCGACGGACATAAAGCGGGCGGCGAGGGGTCGATGCCGCCTCGCCGCCCGAGAGAGCGCTTCGGTTGCACGCAGGCGCTTACTTCCGCTTGCGACGGATGAGCACCGCGAGCCCGCCCAGCCCCAGCAGGATCAGTGTGGCCGGCTCGGGCACCACCCGGACCGTGCCGTCTGTCTGGAAGGAATTCAGGTCCCACACCAGGCCCGCGACGAGGCCGGCCTCGGTCGTGTCGAACAGGTCGCCGACACTGCCGTTGACCACGACGATGGCGCTCGCGTCGAGGATATCATAAGTCTCTCCGCCGATCGGCGCGTAGCCATCGAGAATCAGGCGGATGCTGCTGGTGGCGTCCAGCGTCGCCGTGCCGACGACGATCAGCTTGTCGTAGTCGATGCCCGCCCCGCTCGTGCCGTCGCCGGCGATCTCGATTCCCAGCGCGGAGGCATTGGCTATGGCGGCGGCCAGCGCGTAATCACCCGTGACGTCCATCGTACCGGGCGAGGCGCCGATGATCAGCAGGCTGGGCGCGTCGGCGTTGCCCTGGGTCAGGCTCCCCTGGAACTGGGCGACGTCCATCAGCGTGCCGCCCGTCCAGTTGAACTCGTTCGTGCCGGTCGTATCGGCGTCGATCACCCCCCCGGTCAGGTCCAGCAGGCCGCTCTTGAAGTTCACCGTGTCCGTGCCGTTGTTGCGATAGGCCAGGCCGCTCCCGTCGTTCATGCCCACGCGGACCGTAGCCCCGTCGATGGTCGCCACGAGCGTCGCATTGTCGTCGTCGGTCAGTTGCCACAGGCCGCCAATGAGCATCTGCCCACCGTTGAGATCGATTGTGTGGCTCGTGCCGTTGTTCGTGTTGAGATTGCCGATCTGCGTTCCGTCTTCGCCCCGCAGGTCCACAATGCCCGCCTCGAGCGTGAACGACGCCGCCGACGTGGCGCCCTGCCCGACGATGAAATTGTTGGTGTTCTGGTACCACACCAGGTTGGGGTTGTCGAACACGGCCGTCCCCGTGCCGTTTTCAGCCGTCTCGAAGTTCCCGCCGCTCTGCTTGACGACCACGGGGTTCGTGCCGGTGATGCTCAGCGCGCCGATGCCGGTCGCACTGGAGCCGAGGCGCCATTCGCCGCCGGTGTGGGTCACCGTCCCGCCGGTGATGTTCAGCGTGCCCGTTCCCTCATTGCCGACATACAGCGTGCCCGTGCACACGAGGTCCTTTGTCAGCGTGTAGGAGCCCGTCTGTGCGGGAGCTTGGCCGATGTGGAAGTTGTCCGTCGAGATGGCCGCGCCACCGAGGGTGACGTACGTGCTGTCGATGTACAGCCCGCCTGTGGCCATGTCGGGATGCGTCTCGACGACGCTCCCCGTAACGGTCAGCACGGCGTCGTTGGTCACGTGATACGTCCCGCCGCCGTCCGTGGCGTTTCCGCCCCCAAACTTCAGGTCGCCGCCGATGGTCACCGTCCCGCCGCTCTGGTTGACGTTACCCCTGCCCGATCCGGCGCCGAGAATCAGGTTGGCCCCGCCCGTCAGCGTCAGGCTCCCGTCGCTGATGTCGATCTGGCTGGCGTCGGCCGCCTCGCCGGCGGCGCTCTTGACGTTCAGGTCCGTGTTGCGGGTGACCACGTCGTCGGGGTCGCTGATGGTGGCGACGACGGCGCCGAAGCCTTGGGTCTCGCCGGCGTAGGTCGCCTGGACCTTGTTCGGGTCAGTCAGGTCGATCGCCCAGTCCGTATCGCCGGCGTCGAGTTCGATGTTGGCCTGGTTCGCGATGGCCGCCCCGCCGGTCTGCAGGAACGTGTAGGTCGCTCCTTTGAAAATCGCACTGGCGGCGTCGGCCGGAAGGGTATCGGGGTCCCAGTTGGTCGCCGTGGTATCCCACGTGCCGGTTCCGCCGTCCCACTCGACCCCGTCGACCGTGCTGGGCGCCCCATTGGCGGGGGGAAGCTCGATGTCGAGCGTCGCATTGCCCGCCCCGACGCTCACGTCGAGGTCCATCGCGGGAGCTGTCAGCGGCAGCGCCGCGCCGGAGAAGGTCATTTTCAACGTCGCGCCGTCTTCCATGTTGAAGACATCCACCGCGCGTCCCTTGGTGATCGCCGTCGGGGTGGTCAGGTGCATCACCCCGCCGTTGAGGTTGATCGTCGAACTGTTGTTGGCGTCTTCGAGATGCCCGCCGATCGTCAGCAGGCCGTCGTTGAGCGTGACCACCGCGGTGGCCGAGCCGGCTTCGTCCCCGTTGGCCGCCATCTCGATCCCGCCGGCGATCGTGACCACCGAGGCCGCGTTGGAGATCGTCAGCGTGCCCGAGGCGCTCTGGAAGCCGGCCCTGGTATCGTTCTGGGAGGGACCCAGCTTGACCTCGCCGTCGACGATCAGCGTCCCCGCATTCGCCGCGTCGCCCACGTTGATCACGCCCTCAGCCGTCGTCGTGCCCCCGCTTGGATCGGTCCCCACGTTGCCCAGCACCAGCGCCTCGCCGGTGTTAATGAACTTCGCCGTTCCGCCCAGGATGTTCAGTGTGCCGGTCGTCGTCTTGTTCTGCTGACTCGCGTTGGACGAATTCCGCCCGATGTCGCTGCGCTGCGAGGCCACCAGCGTCTGGCCCGGCCCGAGCGTAAGAGCACTCGACACGTCGGCATTGCCCGTGTTGATCAGGTCAAACTCCTCGACATACGCCTCGGCGCCCGTCCACGTGAACGTGCCCCGCTGGATCCTCAGGTCGATCTCGTGAACGCCCACCGAGTCGATACTGCCCCCGATCGTCAGGGAGCCGCCGGTGGCGTTGAGAAGTATGTCATTGTCGGCCGTACTGCCGCTGATGACGTTGCCCCCGATCGTCATCGTCGAACTTTTGCCCGACCGGCCTACCGTCAGGTTGCCCACCCGCTGATTCGTGCCGTCCACGCCGCCCAGAATGAGGTCGCCCGTCACGTCGAGATTCGAGTCGTTTTCGCGCAATTCCAGCGTCGTGTTCTTCTTGCCCCCGCCGATGGCCAGTGATCCGATCGTGCCCACGTCCCAGTCGTTGATGCGGATGTTTCGGTTCTTGGTCGTGTTCTGGTTGATGAGGATCACTTCGTCATCGAGCGCGCCGTCGCCGTTCAGCAGCGACCCGGGCGGCGTGGGCTGGTCCCAGTTGGCCGCGTCATTCCATGGCAGGTTGCTGCCCACCGCGGTCCAGTTGTATATGACCGCCCCACGGGCTCCGGCCAAGCCAAGAAGAAGTGCAACGACGCAACTCCCGACGGCGATTCGGTAGCGGTTCACCGGTCCTGCCTCCGTTACGGACACCGAGTTTCTCAGGGCACCAACCGACCTTGCCCTCCACGCTAGACAGGTTGGGCGGGCCGAATCGACACCGTCCCCGCTTACTCCCTAGCATACCACAGCTTCCAGAATTCCGCAAGGGCCAAATGAGGTCGTTCTTCCCCCGTGTACGAGGCTAAATCCTGGCGGCCTCAGGCGGCGAGGCGCTGCGATTCCCGGTACGGGGCCCACAGGCCGCTGCGGTACAGGCTGGCCAAGGCCATGACCGACGCCGCGTTGTCCGTGTCCCACCGCATGCCGGCGCCCTTCACCCGGTCCGTCAGCGTCCCGCACAGAGATTCGGTCGGCCCCGAGCCGCCGTCGTAGCCCGACGCCCGGAACGTCGGGTAGTCGGTCATCGCCACTCCTCGTGCCAATCCCTGGCCTTCTTCGCGCCCTCCAGGCCGTCAACGACGAAAGGCTCGCCGCGGGCCCGCCGCACCGGTCGCCGGCGG
>CAZXOC010000213.1:0-8757 GCA_964642165.1 uncultured Planctomycetaceae bacterium
TGCCAACGTGAATGTCGTGAGTTCACGCCGAAGGCGCCGCGAAGCGAAATCTCACCTGTCCGCCGTAGCTTCAGCGAAGGCGGATCGCCCGCTGTCTTTGACAAAAGCGCCTCCTGGCGATCCCGGCGCCCCGGGATTGCCAGGAGGCGTCCTTCGTTGACAACTCCGCCACGCCCAAATCGTTACGCCTCGCCTGCCCTGAGCCTGTCGAAGGGCCAATCCCTGCCACCCGCGACATCCAATGACATGCCCGGACTGCCGTACGGCACCGGGAAGGTCACCGGCAAGAGCCGAACGACTGCGAGGTAGTGGTCGCTGATCCCGATGTACATCGGGACTGCGGGAGAAGCCGTTCGACGTTGCTCACGGCCCTGTCTTCGACCCTGAGGCTCAGACCCGAAGGGAGCGCGTCGAAGGGCCGATCAAGATCGGAGCGAAGGTTGTTTCGCAGGCCAGATACGTCATTCCCAAGGGCGTCAAGAAGAAAGGTCAGCGATCAGGCGTTTCTGCGTGTCGGAAAACCATCGCAAATTGTCGCGGACAAATTGATGATTTCTCTTGGCGTTTCGCGAGAATGTGGTAGAATATCCTATTCATGACGTACCCGATGCCGAACGGGACGAGGACCGTAGCGTTCTTGTCCGGCTCGGCTTGGGGTGTCGGCAGCATGCCGGCACGCCAGAACGTGCGGCCATGTGGAGGAACGTACGTTTCGCTGGGGCATGTGAAGTGAAGGACAGGAGTAGCATCATGAGGAACTTAGCTATTGGCTTAATGGCGGTTGTGGCGCTGGTGGTCTTCGCAGGACCGGCACAGGCGGACCTTGTCGACCCTGGCGTTGGTCCTTATCGCCTCGCCTTTATCACCAGCACCGATCCAGGGTGCACGTTGAGTACTATCGAAGAGTACAACGCGTACATACAAGACCTCGCCAACGCTGCCGGCTTAGGCGACGCTACCTGGAAAGTCCTCGGCTCGACATCTCTAGTGGACGCAAGAGACAACACCGGTACCAATCCGGCGGTTGACGGCGTTGGCGTGCCAGTTTACCTTGTCGACGGTACTACTCTCGTAGCCGACAACAACGCAGACTTATGGGACGGGGAAGTTGCGCATATCATTGACCAGGACGAATACGGGACTACGAAATCGCATTGGCCGTTTACCGGCACATACTGGGATGGCACCCTGTGCACGGGGAAACCCAATGCAAACGGTGGCGGTTTGGATAATTTGACCGGCGAGGTCGGCCAGGGGCAGTCAGGCGTTACTACGAATTGGATTTGGCGTCAGTACACCAGTGATCCGGCTGCGACCGAGCTGTCCCTGTATGGTATGTCGGATATCATTCCCGAGCCGGCCACGATGGGCCTTCTGGCTCTGGGCGGAGTGGCCCTGCTGGCGCGTCGGCGTCGTAGATCGTGAGCTTGTCGAACGGTCGCCGGGCATAACCGGCAAGGACGCAAGAGCGACAAGAGCGCATCACGGGGCGGCCTGCTCAGCAGGCCGCCCCGTTTTTCGTGCGCCGAGCCTGCCTGCCAGGGCGGAGGCGAAAGTCCTCCGCCCAACCCCATGGCGGTGAAGGGCAAGCGACCGGCAAGCGCGTCGTCGCGAGGCGTCGTCTGAAGGAAGCCATAGCGAAAGACGGATCGGGGACGGGCTGGTTTTCCGGGCTGCGATGCGTCGTGGGATACGTTCAGTGAGATGTCTGCCTGAGCGGCCATCGGGGCGGTGGCGCTGCGTTCTGCGGCTGCGGGGGTGCGGGGGGCGGCGCACGGGTCGGCGTGTCGGGTCGGCGAGGGCGGCGGCGGACCGGGTCCGTTTCATGGATGCGTTGCGCTGGCTGCGGGCATGGAGGCCGGGCACGGAACGGGTCGGCCTGACCGTCAACCCGCGCCGCCGGGGGGGGTGGGGCCCCGCGTCGCGAAACGCCGAGCGGAGCAGCACCGATGGAGGAGAGGACCCCGCCACGTGCTACGTAACCGGCTACTGATCCAATGCGTTGCGGCTTACGTCGACGGGATTCGGGTCCGGTCTTCCTTTCTCACTCTTCTGTTCCGTCGGCGGTTGGTTCTGGATAGGCTGCCGGCATGGCCAGGCCGTTGCGCATCGGTCCCGCCCAGAATCCGCTTCGCAGGCATGGCCCGCGGGTTCGAACGCCCGGATCAAGGACGTTTCGGTTACAATCACGGCCCGGCGGGCAGATGGAGCCCGAAGGGGCCGCCGGCCACCGCGGAAGCCGTTGGCCTCCCGAGATGGAGGGACGCTGACGTCTGATGCCCAAGGACGGCCCTGGCCCGGAGCTTATCTGGGACGCCGATTCGTGCCTCGTGGCCAAGCTAGTTCGCAGAGCAGCAGGGCGACGCGAGGCGAACTTCCGGTTCCACAGTCTCATCGATGAAGGAAGAGCAGAGCATGAAGCACAGCATGATTCGCACCTGGGTCTTACTGCTTGCCGTCTCGTTCACAGCCGCCCGTGCGAAGGAACTCCCGGAGGTCAAGCCTTCCGAAGTCGGCATGTCGGGCGGGAAGCTGGCCAAGGTCGACGCCGCCGTCAACGGGCTGATCGCGAAGAAGGGGCTCGCCGGCGCGATCGTCATGGTCGCGCGACACGGCAAGGTCGTCCTGCGGAAGTCGTACGGGCAGATGGACATCGAGGCCCGCAAGGCGATGCGCGACGATGCGATCGTGCGGATCTACTCGATGTCGAAGGCCATCACCTCCGTCGCGGCGCTGATGCTCCACGACGACGGCAAACTGGACATCGACGCCCCGGTCTCCAGGTACATCCCCGAGCTCAAGGGCCTGAAGGTCTACCGCAAGGAGGGCCATCTCAAGCCGCGGCGCGAGATGACCGTCCGGGACCTCCTGCGGCACACGTCGGGGCTGACGTACGGCATCTTCGGCAACACGCCCGTCGACAGGATGTACCGCAAGGCCAACGTCCTGGACCGCAACTCCAGCCTCGCCGCGATGTGCAGGAAGCTCGGCGGGATTCCGCTGGCCTACGAGCCGGGCAAGCAGTGGCGCTACAGCGTCTCGACCGACGTCCTCGGCCGCGTGGTCGAAGTCGTCTCGAAGAAGCCCCTCGATGAGTTCTTCGCCGAGCGCATCTTCAAGCCGCTGGACATGAAGGACACGGCCTTCCACGTCCCCGACGGCAAGCTCGACCGCTTCGCCGCGAACTACGCGAGCAACGGCCGGGGCAAGCTCACGCTCCGAGACGCCCCCGCGCGCAGCCGCTACCGCAAGCCGCCCGCCCAGTTGTCCGGGGGAGGCGGGCTGGTATCGACCGCTCGCGACTACATGCGCTTCCTCGTGATGATCGCCAACGGAGGCCGGTTGCACGGCGTCCGCCTGCTCAAGGCCGAAACGGTGAAGCTGATGACGACGAACCAGCTTCCTGAGGGCGTCAGTCTCGGCGCGAACCGCGCGGGCGTCGGGTTCGGGCTGGGGCTGTCGGTCCGCGTCCGAGCCGGCCTCCGGAAGGGGCTCGGCAAGGTGGGCGAATGCGGGTGGGGCGGCGCCGCCAGCACGCACTTCTGGATCTCGCCCGCCGACGGCCTGGCCGTGGTCACGCTGGAACAGACCATGCCCTACTCGCCCCTGGTCGAGCTCGCCGTCAAGGGCATCGTCTACGACGCGATCGAGAAATGAGGCGCAACGCAATGAAGAGGGCCCTCGTCCTTCTACTGCTTGGGATCATCTGCACCGCGGCGGCGGCCCTCGCCCAGTCCCGAACCCCCGACGGATGGGAGCCGTCCTTCCAGGCGGGCATGGTCGACAAGTCCACCGGCAAGCCGATTCGGGGCACAGAGATCGTCCATCTGGTCGCGCACAAGGGGCGATTGTATGCCGGCAACGGCTACTGGATGGACACGCGGGGATACAGGAGCATCCCCTGGTCTCAGGTGCTCGTCCTGGATTCACGGGATGGGACCTGGAGGGTCGACCTGGCCCTGGGCCCGCCGCACCTGCGCGTGACGGCGCTGAAATCCGTGACGTTCACGACGGACGGGGACGGCAAGGCCCTCGCGGCGCCCGTGAACCTGCTGCTGGCGGCATCCGACGTTCAGGGCGGCCGGCGGGAGTCCCGCGTCTGGACTCGCGACGACGGCAGCAACACCTGGATGAGGACGACGCTGCACGGCGACCCCAAGCGCCGACGCTCGACGCGCGCCCTGATCGTCCATCGCGATCGGCGGACCGGAGTGGACCGCATCTTCGTCGCCGCCGGCGCCTTGGGCATCTACAGCGGCGTCTTCGACGCGAGCCAGCCCGGCAAGATCCGGTGGGACAGAAGAGCCGAACTCGGGCCCGTGGCCATCCGCCCGATGGCGTTTGTCGAGGCCAACGGCAGTCTCTATGCCTCGGCCGGCGTGGCGGTCTATCGCCGGAAGGACGGGCCGTCGCCGGCCTGGGCGAAGGTCTACTCCGACAGCACCCGCGAGCACTGGGAGCTTGGAGGAATCCGCGGCCTGACTGCCGTGCCGTCGCCGCACGGGTCCGGCGAGTCGATCCTGTTCTCGCATACGGACCGCATCCTCCGCATCGATCCCGACGACCATCACAAGGCGACCGTCGAACTGCGGATCAGGCAACTGCTGCAAAAGAGCTGGGGGACTGCCGTCCCGGGCAGCATCATCGCCGCCTACAGCGACATGATGCCGCTCAAGGACCCCGCGACGGGACGCACGGTGCACGTCATGGGCGTGCAGGGCCGGATCGAACGGGGGGGAAGGAACAAGAAGTATCGCGGCGATACGTTCTTCGGCTGGTATGCGGGTGGCTCGTACCTGATTCGGGAATCCGATCGAAGCTATCGGCTGAAGGAAGTCAACGGTCGCTGGGCGCCCGGCAAGCCGAAGCTGGTGGCGCCACGAACCTTCGTGGTCTCGCCCTTCCCGGCCGACGCCGGCCGGCAGGTCTACTTCGGCGGATTCGACGCGAACTTCTTCCCGGCGCTCGACACGGCCTGGGTCTTCCGCGCGTCGATCGGGACCGTGCTCCGCGCTGCCCCATGACCGGGTCGTCGCCTGCGGAGCCGGCGGCCCCGGAGCTCATGAGGTCTCTCACGTGGGCAATCTCAGCTCAGGAGATAAGGTGAACGGATACTTGGGAGCGGCCGGGACCGTACTCGCAGCCGCAGCGATCGCTCGGTGCACCTTCGCCGCGGAGGGACGATTCTGCGGAGCGGAAGCAGCGAACGAGGTCCTGGTGGATTTCTCGACGAGGAAGGCGCACGTGAAAGCGTTGGGTGCACGGGTGACAACGGGCACCGGCCTGACGGTGAGTTTCCCCAAACCCGGGACGGGCGTCCTGCTCACGGCGCCGGAAGGCACGTGGAACCTGTACCACTACGTGGCCGTGGCCGTCGATGTGCGCAACGTCGGCGCAAAGCCGGTGACGCTTACCGGCGAGTTGAACAGCCGGCCCTGGACCAACAGCTTCCTGCACGTGCCCGCGGGCAAGACGGACACGATGATCATTCACATGTTGCGCAAGACGCTGACGGATCGCCGCAAGACGCAGTTCATCGGCATGAACGGCGTGCCGGGCGGGCACATGTTCCACTGGATCGCCTTCGATCCGCGGGCGGTGAAGACGGTCACGCTGCGCGATTTGGACGGTGTGTCTGTTGGGCAGACGATCGAGGTCCGGGCCATTCGTGCCGTCGGCAGGTACGGTCCGCTGTCGCCGGAGAAGGTCAAGACGTTCTTCCCCTTCGTCGACCGCTTCGGCCAGTTCAAACACCGCGACTGGCCGGGCAAGGTGAAGTCGAAAGGGGACCTGAAGCGATTCGCAGCCGGGGAAGCCGATGATCTGATGAAGAACCCGGGCCCCGCGAACTGGAGCAGGTACGGCGGCTGGCTCAAGGGACCGACGCTGAAGGCCGCGGGGCACTTCCGCGTCGAGAAGAACGGCGGCAAATGGTGGCTGGTCGATCCGGAAGGCCACCTGTTCTGGTCGCACGGCATCGACTGCGTCCGTTTCAGGGCCCGCACCAGGACGGGAGACCGCAGGAGATATTTCGAGGCATTGCCCGAAGGCTCCCATTGGAAAACCGGAGCGGATTTCGCCCAGGCGAACCAGCGTGTGAAGTACGGGCCGCGCTGGCAAGACACGGCAGTCGATCTTGTCCATCGTCGCCTGCGAAGTTGGGGCATGAACACGGTCGGCAACTGGTCGGACCCCGGAGCCTACACGGCGATCAGGCAGCCATACGTCCTGGCGATCAACTACGGCGGCTGGGGCAAGGAGGCGGTCGTGGATCACATTCGGAATCCGGCGAAGTTGCGCGAGGCGTTGCGCAAGCGGCTGGCGAAGGAGAAAGGCAAGAGCAGCGAGGATCCATGGTGTATCGGCTATTTCGTCGACAACGAGATATCCTGGCGTCGCGGGATGAACGCCGAGCTCTACTACAAGATCGTGAGCGAAGAGGTGAAGCGAGTCGCCCCGAACAAGCTCTACCTTGGCAGTCGCCTGCATGGCCACATGGAGCCGCACGGAAGCAAGCCGCATCTGATTGCGGCCGCGGCGAAACACTGCGATGTGGTGAGCATCAACCGCTATCGTTTCTCGCCCGCCGACATTCGCATGTTGGACGGTGTCGACGTGCCGATGATCATCGGCGAGTTCCACTTCGGCGCGCTGGACCGGGGCATGATCCATCCGGGACTCCGGGGCATGTCGAACCAGGAGCAACGCGCCCATGCCTACGTGCACTACCTCACGCAGGCGCTGAAGCACCCGCACATCGTCGGCGCGCACTGGTTCCAATACCGGGAGCAGAACATCACCGGTCGCGGCGACGGCGAGAATTACCAGATCGGGTTTGTCGACATCTGCGATACGCCATACCAGGAGATCGTCGATGCATCGCGTCGGATCGGCAATCGGATGTATGGGCTCAGAGCAGCCGAGGAAAAATGATGAGGCGATGGACTGCTGGAGGGCTCGAAGCGGGTGGTCAACGGTAGGGGACAGGACGGGATGCCATCAAGATAGCCTTGTCGCGCAGGCAGGTGACGGCCCGGCCGAAATGCAGCGCCCGGCAGAGCAGCCTGGCCGCCATCTCACCGCGCGTCAGCCTGGGGCAGGAGCGGCGCGCCCAGGGGGCGTCGCCGGGGGAGATCGACCTGACGGCGTTCGGCTTCGACCACGTCCGGCGCCGCCGCGTGCGGGCGAGCACCGGCCTGCTGGGCGGCGGCCAGGAGGCGGTCCTCGAGGAGACGCCCGACCACGTGGCCCGGCGGGACCGCTACGGGAGATCCTGGGCCTCGAGCCGAGCCCTCTCCCCGGCTGGCAGCGCATGGCCTTCTGAGGCGCGCCTTGCGCCGCACGGCTACAGGTTCGCCCCCATCTCGACGAGGGTCCGCCGAAGCTCCTCGCCGTCGAGGTCGGCGGGCTCGCAGCCGCGCTGCGCCGCCAGCGCCGCCGCCAGGCCCGCGGCCTGGCCCACGCTGCACGCGGGGGGCATCACGCGCATCGAGCTGTGCACGGCGTGATCGACGGAGATGGGCCGCCCGCCGATCAGCAGGTTGGCGACGCCCTCGGGCACGAGGCAGCCGTAGGGGATCTCGTACCACTCGCCTTCCGGCAGGGCCAGGTGCTCCGTGCCCGTGCCGTCGGGGTTGTGGATGTCGATGTTGTACCGCACGCGGGCGACGGCGTCGGGGAACTTCCGCGCCGCGGTGAAGTCGTCCTTCGTCAGGTACGCCCGCCCGCGGACGCGGCGGCTCTCCCGCACGCCGATCTGGTGCGCCACCGAGTACACCCAGCAGCTCTCGAAACCCGGCACGCGGGCGCGGAAAAACGCCAGGTACTCGCGGAGCTGGCGGCGGGCCTGGACCTCCGCGTCGCTGAGCTGTGCCCCGTCGACGCCGCTTCGGTGGATCACCCGCGTCGTGTTGAAGTGCATCACGTCGTCGCGGATCCAGCCGAACATCAGCACGTCCTCGCGCGGGCAGTCGATCTCGCCGCGCCGCCTGGCGTCGTCGTAGAGCCGGGAGATCCCCGCGCGGTCCGGCATGCGCGCGGCGTCCACGCCCGCCAGCTTGAAGCACAGCGACATGGGCTGGCAGTGGCCGCTCGGCCCGCCGAGCTCGATCCGGCCGCCCGCCTTCGCCGCCAGGTCCGCGTCGCCCGTGCAGTCGACGTAGCACGCGGCCCTCGCGGCCGTGTAGCCCGACTTGCTCAGCAGCACCAGCGCGTCGATCCGCCCGCCGGCGGCCACCACATCCGCCAGCGTGTGGTGGTAGAGCAGCTCGGCGCCGGCGGCCAGGCAGAGGTCCTCGGCCGCCAGCATGGCGGCGTCCTTGCTGATCGCCCGGTCGTCGCGGGTGGCGACTTCGTCGGACGGCGCGGCGGCGGCGGCGCCGGAGAGGTACGTCCGCATCGCCCGCACCCACTCGACGTAGACGGGGCGGTCGAGGCACCTCCCGGCGACGTGGTTGGGCATGAACGGGTGGATCTCGCCGATCGAGGCCATCCCGCCGAGGCAGCCGTAGCGCTCGATGAGCAGCGTCTTCGCCCCGGCGCGGGCGGCCATCACCGCCGCGCCGATGCCGCCGGGCCCGCCGCCGAGGACGATCACGTCCGCCTCCCGGACGACGGGGACCTCGCCGGAGAACTCGTACCGAATCGCGGGTGACGAACTCATAGCTGCCGCTCCTTGCCGCGGGCCGCGGGCCGCGTGGACCCGGGCCGGCAGCCTACTTCGTCGCCCGCGCCGACGCCAGCGCCGAGCCGGCCGGG
>CAZXOC010000213.1:8857-13156 GCA_964642165.1 uncultured Planctomycetaceae bacterium
TGGCTGATGGACTTCGCGGCGGGCGGCGGGCTGTGGCGTGCGGGCGTGGTGGTGGTGTTGGCGATGGGCGCCCTGGCGGTGGCGGCGGCGACGACGTCGTCGGACCCCGCCGCGGCCCCGTCCGTCCTCGACGTGTGGGACAAGGTCAAGGCGCCGCCGGCGCCGCAGGCCCGGGCCGTCGACGTGCCCGCCCGGACCACGGCGCTGCTGATCCTGGACATCGAGGAGCGAACGACGAACCGGCAGCGCCGTCCCCGGGCGGTGGCCTCCGTGCCGCGCATCGCCGCCCTCCTGGCCCGGGCGCGGGCGGCGGGCATGCCGGTCGCCTACAGCCTGACGCGCGGCGGCTCGCGGGAGACCATTCTCGAGGCCGTGGCCCCGCGCGAGGGCGAGCCCGTGGTGAAGGCCAGCGTGGACAAGTTCCACGGCACGAAGCTGGAGTCGCTGCTGAAGAAGCGGGGCGTCAAGACGGTCGTGATCGTCGGCACGTCCGCGGAGGGAGCGGTGCTGCACACGGCCACCGCCGCCGCCGTGCGGGGCTTCGACGTCGCGGTGTGCGTGGACGGCATGTCCTCCAGCGAGCTCTACGCCGAGCAGTACACGGCGTGGCACCTGGTGAACGCCCCCGGGTCCCGCCGCCGCACCACGCTGACTCGAACGAACCTGGTCCGGATCAAGGAGTAGGGGCCCGGCGCGATCGTCGCCCTCGCCCCCAGCAGCAGGAGTCGCCATGCGAACGCACGCCGTCCTCGCCGTTCTGACCGGCTGCCTTGTCTGCCGGCCGGGAGCCGGCGAACCGACGCACGAGTGGCCCCGGTTCCACGGGCCGAACCGCGACAACAAGTCCGCCGAGACCGGGCTCCTGACGGCGTGGCCCCCGGGAGGCCCGAAGCTGCTGTGGACCGCGTCGCGGGTGGGCAAGGGCTACAGCTCCGTGACGCTCGCCGGCGGGCGGATCTACACGGCGGGCATAGTCCGCAAGCGGACCTACGTCGTCGCGCTCGACCTGGACGGCAAGCCGGCGTGGCAGAAGCTCAACGGGCGGTCCTGGCAGTCCACGATGCGCCACGCCATGTCCTACGACGGCGCCCGAAGCACGCCCACCTGCGACGACGGCCGCGTCTACCACCTCGGCGAGAGCGGGCGCCTGGCGGCGTTCGACGCCCGGACCGGGCGCGAGATCTGGGCGGCCGACCTCTTCCGGCAGTTCGACGCGAAGGTCGCCAAGTACGGGCTGGCCGAGTCCGTCCTGATCGACGGGGACCGGGTCATCGCCTCTCCGGGCGGCGCGCGGGGCTACATGGTCTGCCTGGAGAAGGCCACGGGCAAGCTCGTGTGGGCCAACACGCGGATCAAGGGATCCGTGGGCTACTGCTCGGCCCTGCTGGCGAGCTTCGGGGGCTTCCGGCAGATCCTGAGCATGAGCTCGACGGAGCTGTTCGGCCTCGACGCCGACACGGGCAAGCTGCTCTGGAGCGTGGCGCACGGCAACCGGCGGGAGAACAGCGCCACCGACCCGATCTTCCACAACGGCCACGTCTTCGCGTCCACCGGGTACGGCAAGGGCAGCCTGGTGGTGCGGCTGCGGCGCGTCGCGGACGGCATCGAGGCCGAAACGGTCTGGAGCAGCCGGCTCATGGACAACCACCACGGCGGCGTCGTGCGGGTGGACGGGCACCTCTACGGGGCCGGCCACCAGGCCGCGGGGTGGTTCTGCCTGGACTTCATGACGGGCAAGCCCGCCTGGAACGCCGGCGGCAAGGGCTCGTTGACCTGGGCCGACGGCATGCTGTACTGCCTGGACGAGAAGGGAACGATGAGCCTGGTCAAGGCCACGCCGGATCGCTTCCAGGTCGTCAGCTCGTTCCGTCTGCCGAGCGGGGGCGGGGGCCTGTACTGGGCGCACCCGGTTGTTTGCGGCGGGCGGCTGTACGTTCGCCACGCCGAGAAGCTGTTCGCCTACGACATTCGCAAGCGATGACCGCCAGCCGTCTTGCTCGGCGCGAGGCGCCCGGGCCGGCTGCGGGAAGGAGATCGGACCATGACGAAGAACGGCATGACGCGGCGGGCGTTCCTGCGGGCCGGGGCGGCTGCGGCGGCCGGGGCGTCCGTCCCCTGGCGCGCGGCGAGCGCCGCGAAGGCCCCGGCGGGCCGGCGCCCCAACATCCTCTTCTGCATCGCGGACGACTGGTCCTGGCCGCACGCGGGCGTCTACGGCGACCGGGTGGTGCGGACGCCGACGTTCGACCGCATCGCGCGCGAGGGCGTGCTGTTCGCCCGCGCGCACTGCGCGGCCCCGTCGTGCACGCCGTCGCGCGGGTCGGTCCTGACGGGGCAGATGTTCTACCGGCTGGAGCAGGGCGCGAACCTCTGGAGCACGCTGCCGGCGAAGTTCCCGGTCTACACCGAGATCCTCGAGAAGGCGGGCTACCACGTGGGCTTCACCCGCAAGGGGTGGGGCCCGGGGCGCGACCAGCCCGGCGGCCGCACGCAGAACGCCGCCGGCAAGCGGTACCGGGACTTCGCCGCCTTCCTGGCGGCCCGGCCGGCGGGCACGCCGATGTGCTTCTGGTTCGGCAGCTACGACCCGCACCGCGGCTATGCCAAGGGCTCGGGCGTCCGCGGCGGCAAGAAGATCGCCGACGTGACCGTCCCGCCGTTCCTGCCGGACTGCGCGGAGGTCCGCAGCGACATCCTCGACTACTACGTGGAGGTCGAGCGCTTCGACACGCAGGTGGGCGCCCTGCTGAAGCAGCTCGAGCGGCTCGGCGAGCTGGATCGCACGCTCGTCGTGATGACCAGCGACAACGGCATGCCCTTCCCGCGAGCCAAGAGCAACCTCTACGACTACGGCACGCACATGCCGCTGGCGGTCCGCTGGCCGGCGAAGGTCAAGTCCGGGCGCACCGTCGAGGACTTCGTCAGCTTCACCGACTTCGCCCCGACGTTCCTGGCCGCCGCCGGCTGCGAGGCCCCGGCGTGCATGACCGGGCGGAGCTTCCTGGACGTCCTGACCGGCGGGCGCGGCGGACGGGTCGATCCGAAGCGCGGGCGCGTCGTCGTCGGCAAGGAACGCCACACCAACCGCCGCGAGGGCGGCGTGGGCTATCCCTGCCGCGCCATCCGCACGCGCGAGTACCTGTACGTCCGCAACTTCGCCCCGGATCGCTGGCCGGCCGGCGACCCGCCCGGGTACGGCGACATCGACGGCTCGCCCTCCAGGACGTACCTGCTGGACCACCGCGGCGACGCGAAGGTCAAGCCGCTCTTCGAGCTCGCCTGCGGCAAGCGCCCGGGCGAGGAGCTGTACCACCTGGCCGGCGACCCGTTCGAGCTGACCAACGTCGCCGCCCGCGCCGAGCACCAGGCCGCCCGGAAGAAGCTCTCGGCCGAGCTGACGGCCTACCTGAAGGAGACGAGCGACCCGCGCGTCGTCGGAGGCGCCGAGAAGTTCGACCGCTATCCCTACTACGGCGGCGGCGGGCGCAGGAGGCCGGCGAAGCGGACGTGAACTGCGGCGCTCGGGGCGGGGCGATCCGGAAGGGCGACGGCCGCAAGTCGCGCCGCGAAGCGGACGATATGCAGGACATGAGAACGGCTCCCGACGTCCGCGATCCGTCGTCAGAAGCATCGCCGCCGCCCTGGCCCTCGCCGGCAGCGCAGGCGGGCCCGCCGCCCGTCCCGGCCGCTCCGCCGGTGGCGCCCGCCGCCGCGCAGGACGGCAGCGCCCCGCTGTCGCCGGAACACCTTCAGCAGCTCGACCAGGCCCGCCGCCGCGCGAAGAAGGTCCTCGGCGCCGGCAGGATGGCCCTGTTCAACGGCATCACCATCGGCATCTTCGCGGGCTTCGCCCTCCTGTTCGCCCTGCTCAGCCCGCTGTTCGGCGAGATCGACGTCGCGGCGCTGGTGATGGCCGTCGCCCTGGGGCTGATGACGTGGAACGAGTTTCGCGGGCGGCGGCTGCTTCGCCGCTTCGACAGCCGCGGCCCGCGCGTGCTCGGCTGGAACCAGCTCGCCCTGATGGTCCTGATCGCCGGCTACTGCGCGTGGATGATCGCCCGGAGCCACTTCGGCCCCGCGCCCTACGCCGAGGACATCGCCCGGGAGCCCATGCTCGAACCGACGCTCGCGCCGATCGGCAAGCTCCACCGGATCCTGACCTGGGCCGTCTACGGCGGCGTCCTGCTCGGCACGGTCCTCTTCCAGGGCCTCAACGCCCTGTACTACTTCACCCGCCGCCGCCACCTCGAGGCCTACCTGGCCGAGACGCCCGACTGGGTCGTCCACCTCCAGCGCCAC
>CAZXOC010000214.1:0-13156 GCA_964642165.1 uncultured Planctomycetaceae bacterium
ACGGGGACGTGGACCTCGACGGCGAGGTGGCCCGGGGCGACGTGCTGGCCCTTCGCCGCGCCTTCGGCTCGGCCGACGCCGACTGGTTCGACGGCGACCTGAACTTCGACGGCGACGTGAACTACCTGGACTACATCGCGGTGAAGCGCAGTATGGGCAACTCCGTTCCCGCCGGCGGCGGCATGATCCCCGAGCCGGCCACGCTGGCCCTGCTGGCGCTGGGCGCCCTGGCCGGCCTGCGGAGACGAAGACGCAAGCTCCATTGACCGACGCGAGACCCACCGCGGGCCGCAGCGGCTGACACGGCGCTGCGGCCCGCGCCGCGCGCACGCCGTGCCGTGCGGGGTTCCCCCGTGCGCCCCGGGGGAACGGCCTGGGCCGGCCTGGGCCCCGGCGGATAGAATATGCCCTGGATCCGGCCCATGGCCCGCGGCGCGAGAGAGCCCGCGCCCCGGCCGGCCGGGAGAGGAGCGAACATGGCGCCCGAGGGCACGATGAACCGCCGCGAGTTCCTCGCGCGCGCGACGGCGGCCGGCGCGGCAACCGGGCTCCAGCTCACCTGGGCGCGACGGGCGGCTGCGGCGTCCGTCGAGGAGCTCAAGCAGGCCTTCGCCGCGCGGGACCTCCGCGTCCTGCTGGAGACGGGCTTCGAGGAGGGCCAGCCCCTCCCCGAGATGCCGCACCACCAGCTCGTGACGGGTGCGGCCCACGGGGGGCGGCGATGCGTCGTCGGCGAGGTGGGCGAGCCCAACCGGGCGCGGTTCCTGGAGATCCCCTTCGACAGCCGCAAGGGGCGCATGCTCCACCTGTCGTTCTGGATCCGCGGTGAGCGCGGCACGGGCTGCGCCGTCTGGGCCCGGGCCGGCAAGCGCCGCACCCGCATCGGCGGGCTCCGGCCGCTCGGCAACCGCTGGCGGCACGTGATGTGCTCTTACCGCGTCGCGGCGCCCGCCAAGGGCGTCCTCCAGATCGTCGCGCCCACCTCCTACGGCGAGAGCCGCCCGGGGCGGGCCTGGATCGACGACGTCACCGTCCTGGAGACGCCCTGGGAGGACGACTGGCCGGCGTGCGTGCAGGACTTTCCGGCCCTGACGTGCGACGCGGGGGGGACGTTCTGGCTGGCGTCGCTGGAGCGGCCCAAGGTGGGCCCGTCCGTCCGCGTCGACCGGCTGGAGGGCACGGAGCGCCGGTGCGTCTGCACGCTCGCGCCGAAGGGGCGTACGGGCCTGGCCGCCCCGGCCGTCGCGCCGCGCCGCGCCGGCTGCGTCGTCGCCTTTCCCGTCGAGCAGGACGACCGCTGGCGCGTCGCCGTGGCGTTCGTGGACGCGGCGCCCGGCCGGCGCGCCGCCGGCGCGACCCCGCCCGAGCTGCGCTACCTCGACGCCGGCGGCTCGAGCAACATCAACCCCGCCGTCGCCGTCGTCGGCGACCGCGCCTGCGTGCTGTGGGAGTCCAACGCCGGCGACGCCCGGGGCATCTACGCCGCGTGGGTCGCCCGCGACGGTGCCACCGAGCCCCGGCGCCTCTCGTCGGCGGAGCACAACAGCTACAACCCGGCCGTCGTCGCGCGGGCGGACGGATCGCTCTTCGCCGCGTGGGACTCGCTGCGCGCCGCGTCGGCCGACCTCTACGCCGCCGAGCACCGCGGCGGGCGCTGGCGGGCCGAACGCCGCCTCACGCGCGGGGCGCGGATCGAGCGCCACCCGTGTCTGGCCGCCTGGCGAGACCAGCTCTGGATGGCCTGGCAGGCGCAGAGCTACCCGAAGATGAAGCTCAACTTCCTCTCCGAGCAGCGCGTCGTCGTCGCGCGCATCGACGGGGGCACGCTGCGGGCTCCGCTCGGCCTGTTCGAACGCGTCAGCCCGCCGCGCAGCTTCCTGATGCGCCCGCGGATCGCCTTCGACGCCCAGGGGCGGCTGTGGCTGAGCGCCCGGCGCTCCATCGGCCAGCAGGAAGGCTGGCAGGCGCTGGCCTGGTGCTACAGCGGGCGCCGGTGGAACGGCCCGCGGATGCTGATGTACGAGCAGGGCCGCTGGCGCCCCGCCGCGATGGCCTTCGCGCCCGCGGGGGCGCCCGGCGCGGAGCAAGGCGCGGGCCTGGCCGCCTGCCAGTACGACGACCTGCCGCGCACCTGGGAGCAGCGCGGCGTCCACCCGGACTGGCCCAGCGGGCTGAAGCTGCGGCCGCTCGGCGGCGCGGACGCCCCCGCCCCGGCCCCGCCGGCGACCGAGCCGCTCGAGATGCCGCCGACGGAGTTCTCGCTCGCGGCGAAGCTCGATCTCGTCGCCGCCGACCTGCCGCGCCAACGCGTCCGCCACGGCGGGGGGGAGCTGACGCTGTTCTGGGGCGACCTGCACGACCACACCGACCTGAGCGTCTGCCAGCGCCGCGGCAACCCGCCCGGGCACGACCTGCTGGCCAACCTGCGCGACATCGACCGCCTCGACTTCTGCGCGATGACCGACCACGGGTACAACTTCGATCCGCCCCAGTGGGCCTTCAACGGTGAGCAGACGCGGGCCAACCACGACCCCGGGCGGTTCGTCGTCTTCCTGGGGGAGGAGTGGACGAGCAGCGCCAACCCCCCGGCCGGGGGAGGGCGGCCGCGACCCGAGGCCCCGCGCCGCTACGGGCACCACAACGTGGTCTTCCTCGACCCCCACCACGGGCGCTTCTACGACGCCTTCGACGGGGACATCTCGCCGGGCGACCTGTGGAAGCGGCTCGAGGGCGTGGAGTTCCTGTGCATCCCGCACCAGCTCGCCGACTGGAAGGGCAAGGGCTCCGGCAACCCGCCGACGGACTGGAGCTTCCACGACGAGCGTCTCCAGCCGGTGGCGGAGATCTTCCAGGCCCGCCAGTCGTACGAGCACCTCGGCTGCCCGCGCCAGGCCCCGCAGGGCGCGCCGTTCCGGCGGTTCTACCTCCAGGACGCGTGGGCGCGGGGCATCGTCATCGGCGTGATCGCCAGCCCCGACCATGGCGGGGGCAACGGCAAGGTGGGCGTCTGGGCGCCCGAGCTGACGCGCAGGGCGATCTTCGACGCCATCCGCGCGCGACACACCTTCGGCACGTCGGGGGCCAAGATGGCCCTGCTGGTCCGCTGCGGCGAGGCGATCATGGGCGACAAGCTCCCCCGCCCGCGCGGGGCGCTTCGCTTCGCCGTCCGCGCGGTCGCCAAACGCGACATCCGTGAGCTGGTGATCTTCCGCAACAACCAGGTCGTCCACCGCGCCGCGCCCGGCCGCAAGCAGTTCGAGCTGACCTGGACGGACGAGCAGCCCCCGGCCGACAAGCTGCTGTGGTACTACGCCCGCATCCACGCCGCGGACGACGAGCTGGCGTGGTCCAGCCCCATCTGGTTCACGGCGTAGGGCGAGATCGCACCGTGAAACGAGGCGACGTGGCACGCAGCCTGGGCGGCCGGAAGTCCAGGCCCGTTGCGGCGGCGGGAGGGACGGGGCAGAATGCTCGGGATCGGGCGGGGTCGGAGAGACCTGCCGCCCGCGAAGGAGCAAGCCATGTACGACAGGCCGCTGGAATACGCCGAGACGCGGACGCAACTGGGCACGTTTCTCGCGAAGGTCTACGGGTGGATGTCGATGGGGCTGGTGCTGACGGCGGCGGTGGCGATGGGCGTCGCCAACTCGGAGTCGATGCTGCGGCTGATCTTCGGGAACCGCGCCGTGCTGATCGGCCTGATCATCGGCGAGCTGCTGCTCGTCATCGTGCTCAGCGCCGCGATCCAGCGCATCCCCGCCACGTTGGCGTCGGCGCTGTTCCTCCTCTACGCGGGGCTCAACGGCCTGACGCTGTCGGTCATCTTCCTGCTCTACACGCGCCATTCCATCGCCACGACGTTCTTCGTGACCGGCGGGACGTTCGGCGCGATGAGCCTCTACGGCTACTTCACGAAACGCGACCTGACGAGCCTGGGCAACCTAGCCTTCATGCTGCTGATCGGCGTGATCATCGGCTCGGTGGTGAACTTCTTCTTCGCCAGCACGATGCTGTACTGGATCATCACGTACGTGGGGATCGCCGTCTTCGTGGGGCTGACGGCCTACGACACGCAGCGGATCAAGCGGATCGGGCTCGGCTTGACGGAGGACGGCGCGGTGATGCAGAGGGCCGCCGTGCTGGGGGCGCTGCGGCTGTACCTGGACTTCATCAACCTGTTCCTTCTGCTGCTTCGTCTGCTGGGCCGGCGTCGGTAGGGGCCCCGGCCCGCTGGCCGGTTGCGTCCGTCAGCGCTGCCGCGCCTTGGGCGGCGCGGGGCGGGTCGTCGCGCCCCGCTTGGCAGGCGGCGCAGGCTCCGCCCGGACGGCGGCGGCCTTGTCCACCTTTACTGCCCTCGCCGCCGGTGCGGCCACGCCGAGGAACAGCATCGTCGGCAGCCTCATGGCGGCCGCGGCCACCGAGCCGGCGAACCTGCCCGTGACGCGGACCGCCTGCCCGCTGGGCTTGGCCTGGAGGCTGCGGACGAAGTCCACCATGGGCCGCATGGGCGGCATCGCCTGGGTCGCCTTGGCCATCTGCTCGGCCACCTCCCGGACCTCCGTGTTGAACCGCTCGGCGGCAGTGGCCAGCTCGTTGGGGTCCTCGCCCCGGGCGGTCAGCACCAGCGACAGGCCCTTGTCGGTCATCTTGGTGCTCAGTGCCGCGGCCGTGACGGGCGCCAGCATCGGGTGGGACTTGCGGTAGACCTCGGTCATCTTCGCGACGCCCCAGATGGGCCCGGTCTTGTCCACCGCGCGGATCATGGCGGCCAGCTCGCGGTTCTCCGCCAGCGTGCCCTTGCCGGAGGCGATGGCCTTGGCGACGGCCTCCAGGGGCATCTGCTCGTGCCGGGGCCCGGCGACGCCCACGACCCGCTCGTTGGACGCGAGGATCACGGCGAACTCGTTGTCGGGAAGGTAGACGTCCAGGCCGCCGATCTTCGTGGTCTCGCCGCGCTGGCTTGCCATCAGCTCCTTCAGGGCGGCGGCGGCCTTCTTCGCGTCGTACTGCCCGCGGGCCACCATGACCACGAAGCCCTCGCGACCGCTCACGTTGCCGCTGACGCCCATCGTGAAGGCCTCGACGCGGACGTTGCCCAGCTTGTCCGCCAGCTCGACCATCTTCGGCAGGAGCTGCTGGATCACCTGGTTGGCGTCGATGTTCCCGACCATGGGGCCCAGGCCGGTCAGCGCCTTGCGCCAGTCCAGCACGCCGCCGCCCGGGGCGAACGTGTACTGCCAGACCAGCGAGCACTCCTTCGGCAGGAGGGCGACGTCCTCGGCGAGGCGCTCGGGCGCGACGGTGGGGGGGGCGAGGGAGCGGCCCTCGATGGCGGCCAGGGCGCGGCGTGCGTACTCGGCGACGAACAGCTCCTTCGACGCCGTCAGGCGCTTCAGCACGGCGGCGGCGGGGCGGTGCTTCAGCTCGCCCAGCGTGCGGATGGCCATCAGCCGGCGAATCGCCCGCGACTGCACTTGCCCCGACAGCCGGCGGATGATGTCCTGGGCGCGGGCGGCGATCTCGGGGTCGCTGCTCTTCAGCAGCGGCTCGAGCTGCGGCACGACGCCGGGACCCGCCGCCAGGATCTTCTTCTGGGCGGCCTCGCGCACCGCGTAGCGCGTCGCGCCGAGGTCCTTGACCAGCGCGGCGATGTCGGGCGGCCGGGCGGTCGGCTCCTTCAGCTCGGCCAGCATCGCCTCGGCGGAGACCGTCACCTGCTGCGCCTGCCAGTACTCCCGCGTGGGCAGCAGGTCGAGCAGTTCGTTGGGCCCGCTGCCGAACAGCAGCACCATGAGAAACGACATCGGCATCCCCGCATTCATAGTACGTTTCCTCTCTCTCGGCCGGAAGGACGGCCGTTCCGCCGGTCGCGCGCCGGGCCGGTCGCGGGCGGCGCCGGCGTGGCGGCCGCGGGGAGCTTCAGCAGCCCGTAGCGCTCCGGCAGCAGACGGGGGTCGTCCTGCGCCTGGAAGTAGTACGGCGTTTCCTCGTCGGTCATCTCCCGCGCCGTCGCGCGGACCTGGAAGCTCCACAGGTCGGCGTCGGGTGGGCGCGTGGCGAACAGGTGCAGCGGCACGGCGAGCTCGAAGGTCCACTCGTCCCGGACCCGATTCCCGGCGAGCTGGAATCCCCGCCGCCCGAGATCGGCCGTCGGGCCGTGGCGCAGGGCGAGCCCCGCCGATTGCCGCCCGCGCGTGTCGAATTGCAGCAGGACCTGGGTCCACGCGTCGCGGTCGGCGTCGATGGCGACGGTGACGCGCCAGTGACGTCCCGGCGCGCGCGGCAGGCGGAAGGCGAAGAGGACGAACCCCGCGACCGAGCGGACGACCTGGACCGCCGGCCCGCCGGCCGACTCGCTCGCGCGGGCGCCTGGTGCCCGCAGCGCCAGCGGCGCGACGCGCCGCCAGCAGTCCTCCTCGAGCCGCCCGTCCATTCGCCCGCGCTGCGCGACGGCCGCCGCGACGGCCCGGCGCCGACCCAGCAGGGCCTGGTCCGCCGTCGCCGGCGTGGCGAGCTCCAGCAGCGCGCAGCGCCGCCACGCGTCGTCGTACGGCTCCCGCGAGAGGCGGGCCAGGACCTTCCGCGCCGCGGGCAACTGCCCGGTGGCGACGAGGACCTTGGCGTGCAACATGCGTCCGGCCGGCGCGAGGCTCCACGCCGCCCAGCGGGCGAACCCCGCGCCCGCTCGACGCAGCCGCTCCACCTTCATCGGCTCGGGGCGGCCCCGCCCGCGGAGCTGCGCCTGCCACTCGCGGGAGACCGACGCCGCCAGCGCCAGGACGTCCATCTTCTGGCTCAGCGGGTGGTGCCGCCCCTTGCGGAGCAGGGCGGCCAGGACGCGGTCGGCCTCGATGAGCTTGCCCTCCGCCAGGAGCCGCCGCCAGGCCAGCAGGAGGCGGTCGGCGAGCAGGGCGGCCGCGTCGGGCGTCTCGGCCTTCTCCAGGGCCGCCACCAGGTCGCTCGCCGCGGCGTAGGTCTGCCCGCGCGCGATGGCCGCGCGGAGATACGTCGCCTCCGCGAGGGCGCGCTTCGCCCCCGTGCCGGGCGTCAGCAGCAGCCGCCCTCGCGTGCCGAGGCGGCTCGTGAACAGGCGGAGGCGCTCCTCGACGCCGTCGCAGCGGTAGGCACTGGCCGGGCCCGGGCGGTCGAGCAGGCCGGCGAACGGCAGCCGCCAGACCGCCCGCTGGGCCAGCAGCTCCAGCGGCAGCTCCTCGCCGTGGGGGAACCGGGTCGTGTCGAAGGCGACGGCCGGCCGCTCGCCGTCGCGGGGCGGCGGCGTCTGCCAGGGCGCGGCCCACACCTCGTTGCCCGGCAGGCCGACGAAGACGCGCCGGACCGACCAGGGCGCCAGGCCGGCCTTGGCCAGGTCGCCGAAGGCGCCCGGCTCGCCCGCCAGCTTTGCCGCCTGCTGGGCCAGGCGCGAGACCAGGTGGTTCTCGGCGGCCGGGCCCCGCGCGCCCGCCCCGTCCGGGCCGACGGCCAGGACCCGCGGGCGGTACAGGCGAATCGCTGCGGCCAGTTGCCGCCGCATTTCCCCTTCGGCGCGGATGTCCAGCGGCTCGGACCAGCGGCGGAGGATGTCGTCCTCGGCGAGTCCCCCGGCCGTCGGGTCGAGGACGATCGAGGGGAACTCGCTCAGCGTGCTGACGCCGCCGGCGCCGGCCTCGATGGCGGCCGCGCGAAGCGGCTGGTCCGGCGGCGTGCCGTCGCCCGACGGCAGGTGCGTGGCGTAGACCACCGCCACCGACTCGCCCGCCCGCGCGTGGGCGGCGATCGCCGGGTAGCAGCTCGTCTCGCCCGCGGCGAGGACGAACAGCACGTCCGTTCTCTCCCGGCCGTGGACCAGCCGCCAGCTCGCACCGGCGTCCTCGCTGCGCCAGACGCGATCGCCGTCGCCGGCGGCCAGCAGCGTGCGGGCGTCGAGGCAGGCCAGGGCGTGCAGGGCGCCGCCGGGCGGGGCCGGCTGGAGCCGCCAGCTTCCGCCGCCGTTGGTCGTGAAGGGCACGACGCCGATCAGCCCGCCGGCGACCCACGCCTGCCTGGGCGAGGCGAAGGCGACGGCCTCCAGGTCGGCGCAGCGCTTCGCCCCGGGCGGCAGCGTCAGCGTCACGGGGTCCCACGGCTGGCGGCCGGGGCGGGACTGGAAGATCGCCGCGTCGTCGCCCACGCACCAGCAGCGCCCGCCGTCGGCGAAGCGGACGGCGCGAAGGCTCCGCTGCGAGGCCACCCGCGGGGGATGGAAGAACGGCTCGGCGAGGTTCCGCAGGCTGACGATGCGGTGGTCCTGCCCGACGACGTAGCCGTAGCGCGGGGACGTGAAGTCCCCGTCGAGGCAGAAGCCGCGGCTGGCGACGGACGAGGCCGCCCAGAAGCCCCCGCCGTCGATCGTGTGCAGGACGCCCCCGCCGGCGGCGTAGCTCGCCTGACCGTAGGCCACGCCCGTCCGCCCGGCGAAGCAGCCGCCGTAGAGCCACCCGGCCGGGCCGCCCGAGATGAGCTGGAACGTCTTGCCGGCGTCGGCCGTGCGGAGGATCGCCGGCAGGCCGGCGCCGGTGGGGTGGCCGGGCACGGCGCGCCCGCCGAAGACGAACACCTGCCCGGGCCCGACGTAGACGGACTGGTAGTTGACCCTCAGCGGCGGCTGGAGGCGCCGCCAGGACCGGCCCGCGTCGTCGCTGCGGAGGATCGCGCCGGCGTCGCCGACGGCCCAGGCGGTGTTGCCGTCCACGGCGAGATCGCGCAGCGCCCCCGCGGGGGCGATTGCGGCGGCGCAGCAGATGGCAACCGGGATCGCTCGGAGCATCACGCCATGGTAGTCGTTGACGGGGGCGAAATATAGCAGAGCGGCCCGCGCAAGGGCCGGCGGCGAGGGCCTACTTCGAGAGGACGCGCGTGGTCGCGGCGATCTTCTCGACGGCCTTGCGCGACAGCGGCGCGGGGTGGAGCTTGCCCGTGGCCCACAGGTCCATCGTGCTGGTGCGATGGGGGTCCGCGGCGCGGTCGCCGTGGCCGGGGGGCAGGACACTGAGGCTCGCGTCCACGTCGTGCAGGGGGACGTACTGCGTGTAGGACTGCCCCCCCTGGGAGCGGATCGTGCCCGCGTCCACGCACGCCAGGGCCGGGTGGCCCAGGTCGCCGCCGGCGTCGAGCGTGCCGAAGCCGTCGAGGCTGACGAACCACCCGAGGCGCCGCCGGCGCACCTGCGCGCGGGCCCGCTGGGGCCAGGTGCTCGGCTCCGGCCCGTACTTGCGCTGCGAGGCCCGCCAGGCGGTGGCCAGGGCGTGGTCGACGAACTCCCGGGCCAGCGGCTCGATGGGCGCCTTGGGGTCGGCCGCGAGCCGCCGCCCGGTGTCCCGCAGGAAGCGGGCCAGGCCCGAGTTGCCCCCGCCGTACTTCAGCGCGAGGCGCGTCGCCATGAAGCGGAAGAACGTGCTCAGCTCCACGGCCGTCTCGGCACCGGGGACGGTGAGGTCGGACTTCGCCCCGGCGCGGTACCACGGCTCGAGGTGCTTCAGCGCCCGCAGGGCCTCCGGCGAGAGCTCGCGCTTCCGCACGTCGCGCAGGTGGTAGCCGATGCGGACGATGTCTCGCCGCGCGGGGTTGACGCAGTCGTAGTGGATGTCGAGCACGTCGGCCGGCTTGAAGCGCTGCCGGGCCTCGAGGCGCTCGTACAGCCGCCAGGAGCGGATGGAATGTCCCGCCGCGCCCGTCACGATCCCCAGCGGGATGCGGTAGAACGTCCCGACCGGCGAATGGTTGCCGCTGGCGATCCAGCCGCGCTTCGGGTCGATCACGTGCGGCTTCAGGTCGTGCGGCACGAAGCCCTGCCAGTCGTGGTTGCTTCGGGTCCCGTCCATGGCGGCCCGGCCGTGGTGGGGCTCCCGCGCCGAGCGGATCGGCACGGCGGCCGTCAGCCAGTAGCCGACGTGCCCCTCGCGGTCGCCGAAGATCACGTTGCAGCTCGGGAAGTGCCACCCGGCCAAGGCCTGCCCGAACTGCCGGGCGCTGCGGGCGCGGAGCATGGCGATCAGGCCCTGGATGGTCTCCGTGTCGTCCTGGCAGACGGGGACGCGCTTGAGGGCGACCTCCGGGTCGCCCGGCCGGGCGAAGGCGAACGGCGTGACGACCGGCCCGAAGCGCGTCTCGCGGACGGTGATCTCGACGGGGCGGGCGCCGCGGACGCGGATCGTCTCGCGCCGGACGGTCATCTTGTGCCACGCGCCGTCGAAGAAGTACTCGTTCGGGCGCCGGCGGTCGGTCTTCAGGCGGAACAGGTCCGCCTGGTCGGCGCCGAGGGCGGTGGCGCCCCACGCGACGTGCTCGTGGAAGCCGATCAGCAGCCCGGGTGAGCCCGGCACGCCGACGCCGCGGGCGTTGAACGTCTTGCCGCGGATGTGGAACTCGTGCCAGAGCGACGGATTCCGCACGGGGGTCTGCGGGTCGCTGACCAGCACGGCTGAGCCGGTGGTGGTCTTCCGCCTGCCGACGACCCAGGCGTGGCTGAACTTGGGGCCCCCGGGCCCGGTGGCGGGGCGGGTCGTCGCCGGGGGGAGGTGCCGGCCGCAGAACGCCTCGACGCGGCGGACCCATTCGTCGCTCACGTCGGCGCGCTGGACGACGGCGGCTTCCTCGTCGATCCACAGCGGCCCGGGCTTGGGACGCGGGCCTCGCCCGGGGCGCCCCGCGGGGGCGGCGCCCGTGAGGTTCCGCCAGCTCAGCAGGTCCCGCGTGCCGTCGGTGGCGAAGAACTGCGCCAGGTGCCACCAGGAGACGATGCAGTCGGCCGGGGTCCACGGCTCGGGCTCCACGTCGAGCTTGGCGAACAGCGGGTGGCGCGTGCCGCGATTCGCCGCGAAGCCGTCGTTGACGCCCCGGCAGTAGGCCCGCAGCAGGGCGAGCGTCTCGGCGTCGAGGTTGGCAGCGACTCGCTTCGCCGCGCGGTAGAAGCCGAACGTGCGCATCTTGCGGTCGTTCGACACGGCCGTCTCGCGGCGGCGGAGCTTCGGCGCGTCGCCGATCAGCTCGGCGAGGCGGCCCTGGATGATCCGCAGCGAGTGGACCATCTGGAAGCCGCGCTCCTCGGCGCAGGCGTAGCCCAGGCCGTACATCGCCCCCTCGTCCGTGTCGGCGAAGACGTGGGGGATGCCCCAGCGGTCGCGGATCAGCTCGATACGGCCGTAGGCCTTGGGCGGGAGGGCCGCGGGGCGTGCGGTCGCGGGGGGAACGGGGATCGCCACGAGCAGAAGCAGCGACAGGGGGGAGGCAACGCGAGGCGCGTTCATCGGCTGTCCTTTCCGACGTTGAGGCCCGTGGCGAGGTGGCGGGCCGGCGGCACGGCGGCCCGGGCGTCGCGGCTCAGTTCCGCGCCGTGGCCGGCGCGGGCGCCGGGCGGGTCGCGGGGGCCGTGGCCGGGGCGCTGCGTGCCGTGGCCGGTTGCGACGCGGCCGGGCGCGTGGCCTTCGGCTCGGCGCCGGGCATCTGGTAGTACTTCTGGATGACCTTCATCGCCGGCTTGCCGCAGGGGACGTAGCCGGTGTCCTTCGGCCCGGTGTCCTGCCCGGGGGCGTTGCGCCATTCCCAGACGAGGAAGCCCGCCACCGAGGGCTCGCGGATCCAGGTGCGGAAGAAGGCCTCGAAGCAGTTGGCCTGGGCGGTGGGGTCGGGCTTGTCGGGGTTCCGCGTGTAGTCCCAGGGGTACTGGGCGCACGTGACCTGGTTGGGCCAGCCGACCTCGGTGAAGAGGATCGGGCGGTTGATGGTCCGCTGCCAGGCGAGCACGTCGCGGCGGATGGGCTGCCAGCTCGCCAGCAGGCGCTGGACGGTGGGTTGCTTGCCCTTGGTGAGGTCGTAGTAGGTGGTCATGCCGACGATGTCGATCTCGTCCCACCAGGAGACGGGGCGGTAGTGGTCCCAGTTGGCCGAGTAGCTCAGGCAGCCCTTGAAGACGCCGCGGACCTCGCGGATGAGCCGGCGCCAGCGGGGGGCGTGGTCCTTCTCGGTGGAGACGAGCTCCGAGCCGACCATGAAGACGTCGACGCCGCCCTGCTGGGCGATCCGGGCGTAGCGGAGGATGTAGCCGTTGTACTTGTCCCACCACTTGGCCCAGCCCTTCGGCTCGATCTGGCCGCGCCACTCCCCGGCGCGGGGGTTGTCCAGCAGGACGATGGGCATCAGCACGACGCGCAGGCCCTTGCGCCGCGCCAGGGCGATGAGCCGGCCGAGACGCTCGTCCGTGGGGACCCGCCGGGCGTCCACGAAGATGCTGGTGGACCCGCCGTTCTCCTGGTACGCCGCGACGACCAGGCAGATGGTGTTGGCCCCGGCGTCGGCGATCTCGCCGATGTACTTGTCGTACGGGCGGCTGGGCGAGGCGCTCTGGAGCTGGAGCGAGAAGCCCCGCATCTGCGCCACGTCCACGCGCCGGACGGGCGCCGGGGGAACGAGCAGTTGGCGCCGGATGCCCCCCCGCCCGCCGGACGGGCGGAAGTGCTGGATGCCCACCACCGCGCCGACCACCACGACGAAGATCGCCAGGATGAGCAGCTTGTCGTTCTTCATGGACTGCCTTGGGGCCGCCGTGCCGCCGCCGCCGCGCGAGCCGGCGGCCGCGGCCGCGTCAACGTGCCACCGATTTGTCGGATTCGCCATGCATCGGTTCCACCAGGGGACGGGATCGCCGCCCGGCGGCGCGAGTTGACCCCGCCGGGCGGCCGCCTATAATAACATCCCGGATTCCGTTTGCCGCACCCGTTTTCCGATCACGCAGGAGAGTACCCATGGCAGAGGACAGCCTGATCGAGCCGGACGAGGAGCCCATCCGCCTGGACGCGGACGAAAAGCCCCTCAAGCTGGAGGGCGACAACGAGCCCATCCGCCTGGTGGAACCGGAGGGATCCGAGGATCTCGGCGAGGGGGGCCTGAAGACCTTCGGCGTCGCCGCCGAGGCCGAGGAAAAGACCGAGTACAAACGCTCGCTGAACGTCAACGGCGCCGGCGCGACCCGCTACCGCCTGTTCCACTCCAAGATCGCCCTGTCCCCTCTGGAGAACATGCAGCGCCAGATCAACGAGTGGCTGGACAGCGACGAGATCGAGGTCAAGCAGGTCGGGCACCTCATCGGCACGATGGAGGGCAAGCGCCCCGAGCCCAACCTGCT
>CAZXOC010000215.1:0-816 GCA_964642165.1 uncultured Planctomycetaceae bacterium
CTCCGACGACAACGAGATGTTCCTGAACGTCACGGAGATGAAGGCGATCCAGGACTACTACCGCCGCATCGGGCGCGAGCCGCGCGACGTCGAGCTGGAGATGATCGCCCAGACATGGAGCGAGCACTGCGTGCACAAGACGTTCCGCAGCGACGTGCTCGTGCGCGACCGGGCCGGACGCGAGGTCGAGCGGATCGAGAACCTCATCCAGACGACGATCTTCGGCGTCACGGAGCGGCTGGCCAAGCCGTGGTGCATCAGCGTCTTCACGGACAACGCGGGGGTGATCGAGTTCGACGACGACCACGCCGCCTGCTTCAAGGTCGAGACGCACAACCACCCCTCGGCGATCGAGCCCTACGGCGGCGCGGCGACGGGGATCGGCGGGGTCATCCGCGACCCGCTGGGCACGGGCCTGGGCGCCGAGCCGGTCGCCAACACGGACATCTTCTGCTTCGGGCCGGTCGACATGCCGCTGGAGGACGTCCCGACGGGCGTGCTGCACCCCAAGCGGCTGATGCGCGGCGTGGTCGGCGGCGTGAGGGACTACGGCAACCGGATGGGCATCCCCACGCTCAACGGCGCGGTGTACTTCGACGAGAAGTACCTCGGCAACTGCCTGGTCTACTGCGGCACGGTGGGGCTGATGGACCGCGCCAAGTGCTTCAAGAAGCCCGCGGCCGGGGACGCGATCCTCGTCGTCGGCGGGCGGACCGGGCGCGACGGCATCCACGGCGCGACCTTCAGCAGCGGCGAGCTGACCCACGTCCACGAGACGGAGTTCAGCCACGCCGTGCAGATCGGCAACGCCATCAC
>CAZXOC010000215.1:826-13082 GCA_964642165.1 uncultured Planctomycetaceae bacterium
CGATCGTCCAGGCCCGCCACGAGGGGCTCTACTCGGCCATCACCGACTGCGGGGCCGGGGGGCTCTCCAGCGCCGTCGGCGAGATGGGCGAGCACCTCGGCGCCGAGGTCCACCTGGAAGGCGTGCCCCTGAAGTACCAGGGCCTGCGCTACGCGGAGATCTGGATCTCCGAGGCCCAGGAACGAATGGTCCTGGCCGTGCCGCAGGAGAACGTGCCGCGCATCCTGGAGATCTTCGAGGGCGAGGGCGTCGAGGCGACGGTCATCGGGCAGTACGGCACGGAGGGCGAGGTTCTGCGGCTGTTCTACGAGGGCCAGCTCGTCGGCGAGCTGGAGATGGCGTTCCTGCACGGCGGCTGCCCGCGCCCGATGAAGGAGGCCCTCTACGAGAAGCTCGACCGCCCCAGCCCCGCCCCGCCGGCGAGGGAGGACTACAACGACACGCTGCGGCGGCTGCTGGCGGCCCCGAACATCGCCAGCAAGGAGTGGATCATCCGCCAGTACGACCACGAGGTCCAGGGCGGCAGCGTGGTCAAGCCGCTGGTGGGCGCGGGGGAGGACGGCCCCGGGGACGCCGCCGTCATCCGCCCCGTCCTCGACAGCCACAGGGCCCTGGCCATCTCCTGCGGCATGAACCCCAAGCTGGGCGACCTGGACCCCTACCAGAGCGCCCTGCACGCGGTGGACGAGGCGCTGCGGAACAACGTGGCCGTCGGGGGGAACCTGGAGCGCTGCGCGATCCTGGACAACTTCTGCTGGGGCAACTGCACCAAGCCGGACCGCATGGGCGCGCTGGTGCAGTCGGCTAAGGGCTGCCGCGACGCCGCCCTGGCCTACGGCACGCCGTTCATCTCGGGCAAGGACTCGCTCAACAACGAGTTCCAGACCGAACGCGGCGAGACAATCGCCATCCCGGCGACGGTGCTCATCTCGGCCGTCAGCGTCGTCGACGACGCCCGCCGCTGCGTGACGGCCGACGCCAAGGAGGCGGGCAACTACGTCTTCCTCCTCGGCCGCACCCAGGGCCACCTCGGCGGCAGCCACTACCTGATCGTCGAGGGCCTCCAGAGCGGCAACGACGTGCCGCCGGTGGACCTGGAGACCAACGCCCGCGTGATGAAGGCGCTCCAGGCGGCGATCGAGGGCGGCTGCGTGCGCTGCTGCCACGACCTCAGCGAGGGCGGGCTGGCCGTCGCGGCGGCGGAGATGGCCTTCGCCGGCTCCCTCGGCGTGGAGCTGGACCTGGCCGCCGTGCCGACCGAGGGCGCCATCGGCGAGGCCGCCAAGCTCTTCGCGGAGTCGGCCGGACGGTTCCTGGTGGAGGTCGCGCCCGACGACTACGACGCGTTCCTCCGCATCGTCCGCGACTGCCCCTTCGCCGAGCTGGGCAAGGTGACCGACACCGGGCGCGTCGTCCTCCGCGGCGAGGCCGGCACGCTCATCGACCTGCCCACCGCCGACGCCAAGGCGGCGTGGAAGGAGACGTTCGACTGGTAGGCGGCGCGGCGGGAGCACGGAGACCACGGAGATCACGGAAACCACTAAGACCACGGAGACCACGGAGACCACGAAGACCACAAAGACCACAAAGGCCACCAAGACCACGAAGAGGGCGGAGAGTGCCGGGATCGGGAAAAGTCGGAAGATGGGAAAGGCAGGAATAGCGCCGTGGGGGAGCCGGAGCCGATTCCCGAGGAGCTGGAGCAGGCCGCGAAAGAGATCATCGGTGCGGCGATCGAGGTGCACCGGCACCTCGGGCCGGGGCTGCTGGAGAGCATCTACGAGCGGGCCCTGGTCCACGAGCTGAACCTCCGCGGCTTCACCGTTCACGTGCAGGTGCCCGTCACGATCGTGTACAAGCAACTGGAGATCACAGGCCAGAGAGTGGACCTGATCGTGGAACCCGGCATCATCGTGGAACTGAAGGCGATCGACAAGCTCACCGTCCTGCACGAGCGGCAGCTTCTGAGCTACCTCAAGAGCACCGGGCACCGGCTGGGCCTGCTGATGAACTTCAACACCCGGATGCTCAAGCAGGGCATCCGGCGCATTGCGAACTGAGGAGCCGGACGACATGGCGGACCACGGCCAGGACGGCGGCAGAAGCGCCTCCCAACGCCCCTGCCTCCGCGCGCAGATCCCAGCAATGATGTCGTCTCCGTGGTCTCCGTGATATCCGTGGTCCCCAACGAGAGCGGCTAACGCGTGGCAGAAGAGATAGCGCAATCCGCCCCCATCCGGCCGATCACGCGCGGGCCGGGGTTCCATTGGTTCGGCTACTACGACAAGGACCAGTTCGACCCGGCCGGGCGATTCGTGCTCGGGATGCGGGTGGACTTCGAGCACCGCTCGCCGACGGCCGACGACCACGTCCGCGTCGGCATGGTCGATCTGGAGGCCGGCGACGAGTGGACCGAGCTGGGCACCAGTAACGCCTGGTGCTGGCAGCAGGGATGCATGCTCCAGTGGCGGCCGGGCTCCGACAGCGAAATCGTCTGGAACGACCGCCTCGAGGGCCGGCTCGTCTGCCACGTCCTCGACGTCGAGACGCACAACCAGCGCACGCTGGGCCGGCCGATCTACACGATCTCGCCGGACGGGCAGACGGCCCTGGGGATCGACTTCTTCCGCATGGGGCGCCTGCGGCCCGGCTACGGCTACGCCGGCGACGACCCGTACCGCGGCGACCTGGCGCCGGAGGACAGCGGCATCTACCGGCTGGACCTGGAGACGGGGCACTTCGAGCCGATCGTCTCGATCGCCGAGATTGCGGCCATCCCCCAGGCGCACTTCCCCGCGGAGGACCGCCAGCACTACGTCAACCACGTGCTGTGGAGCCCGGACGGCTCGCGGTTCATCTTCCTGCACCGGTCCGTCGCGGCGGACGGCTCGGGCGAGGGCCGGCGGCGGACGCGGATGTTCACGGCCGACCCCGACGGCGGGAACCTGCGAATCATCGACGACCACGGCGGGATGTCGCACTTCATCTGGCGCGATCCCGGCCACATCCTCGGCTGGGCGAACCGCCCGCCCCATGGTGGGTCGTTCTACCTGTTCGACGAGCGGGGCGAGGCCGAGCCGCAGCCGGTCGGGCCGGGGGCGATGGCCACCGACGGCCACTGCACGTACCTGCCCGGCGGCAGGTGGATCGTGAACGACTCCTACCCCCACACCGCCGAGCAGCGAAACCAGCAGCTCTACCTGTACCATCCGGGTGAGGACCGGCGAATCGACCTGGCCGCCCTGCCCTCGCCGCCGGAGTACACCGGCGAGTGGCGCTGCGACCTGCACCCGCGCAGCAGCCGCGACGGGCGCTTCCTCTGCGTCGACTCGCCGCACGGCGGCGACGGCCGGCAGATGTACCTGATCGACGTCGGCGAGGTCGTGGGCCGCCCGGGCTCGGGCGAACGGAACGCATGACGGACAGCGACTGCACAATCCGGCCGCCTGTGGCGGACGAAGCCGACGCCGTCGCGCGGCTGTGGTCGGTGATGGCCGAGCAGCACCGCGCGTATGACGCTGACGTCTGGTGCTGGTCGCAGGACGCCGTTCGTCACTGGCGCAAGAAGTTCATCGAGCTGCTCGACGGCGACGACACGATCGCACGGGTGGCCGCCGACCCCGACGGCGAACTGGTCGGCTACGCCCTGTGCAAGGCGAAGGACTCCTCCCCCCTGTACGCCACGCGGCGGACGGGGGAGGTGTGGGACCTGCTGGTCCAGCCCGGGCGTCGCCGCGGCGGCGTCGGGCGGCGGCTGATGGCCGCGGCGCTGGAGGGCCTCCGGCGGCGCGGCGCCGAGGACGCGATCCTCCACGTCGCCCTGGCCAACACGGGCGCCGAGGCGTTCTACGAGCGGCTGGGCATGCAGGCGGTGATGTACCGGATGTACAAGCGTCTTGCGACCGGCGGGTCGGCCCCCGCCCGCCACGCCGCCCAGGCCGCCGCCGCGCGCATCCGTCCGGCCCGCGCCGAAGACACCGAGCCGCTCAGCCGACTCTGGGGCATCCTCGCCGAGCAGGCCCGGTCGTATCCCGGGCGCGTGTGGGCCGACCACGATCGCGTCGTCGCGCAGTGGCGCACGCGCGTCGCCAAGGAGGTGGAGCAGCCGGACATGGTCGTGCTCGTGATCGAGGCCGAGAACGGCCGGATCGTGGGCTTCGTTGAGGCCCAGGCGGAGGACTCCGCGCCCATCTTCGCGACGCGGCGGACCGGCGAGGTGTGGAACGTGGTGATCCATCCGGACCATCGCCGTCGCGGCCTGGGCACGCGGCTCATGGCGGCGGCCTTCGTGCAACTGCGGGAGCGAGGCTGTGACGACGCGGTCCTGCACGTGGACATCTGTAACCGCGCGGCGGGGCGGTTCTACGAGAAGGCCGGCATGCGGCGAGTGATGTCCAGGATGTACCGGAAGCTGTGAGGCCGGCCCGGGCGCCCCGGAGCCTAGCGGGCGGAGGACATCGGCGAACGCTGCCGGTAGACTGGGGCGGTCGCGAACAGAGAGCAGGTTCGAGAAGGATGGAGCCATGGCGAGACCGAAGGCAGTGGTGCTGAGGGCGGCGGGGACGAACTGCGACCGCGAGACCCAGTTCGCCCTGACGCAGGCGGGCTTCGACGCCGAGCGGGTGCACGTCTTCCGGCTGATGGAGGACCCGGGGAGGCTGGCGGCCTGCCAGTTCCTCGTCGTGCCGGGGGGCTTCAGCTACGGGGACGACGTCTCGGCGGGCAAGATCCTCGCCAACCAGATGATCCACCGGCTGTCGGACGTGCTGAACGAGTTCGTCGCGGCGGGCAAGCTCGTGCTGGGCATCTGCAACGGCTTCCAGGTGCTGATCAAGAGCGGGCTGCTGCCGTGGGCGAAGGTCGCGCCCGGGGAGCTCCAACGCGACGCGACGCTGGCGTGGAACGACTCGGGGCGCTTCGAGGACCGCTGGGTGCACCTGCGGGCCGACAGCGACCCGTGCGTCTTCCTGCCCGCCGGCGAGATCGTCGCCCTGCCGATCGCCCACGGCGAGGGCAAGTTCGTCCCGGCCGACGACGGCGTGCTGGCGAAGCTCCACGCCGGCGACCAGGTCGCCGTGCGCTACGTCAGCGAGTCCGGCGACGCCGGCCAGCCCTACCCGATCAACCCGAACGGCAGCATCGACGACATCGCGGGCATCTGCGACCCCTCCGGGCGCGTGATGGGCCTCATGCCCCACCCGGAGCGCTTCGTGGACGTCACCCACCACCCGCGCTGGACCCGCTCCCGTCCCGCCCGCGCCGACGGGCGGCTGTTCTTCGAACGGGCGTACGAGCACCTGGCACAGGCCTGACCGGCGGCGTGTTGAGGCGACCCCTTGCCTGCCGACGAAATAACTATATAATAAAGTCGGGCGGACGCGATGGACTTCCGATGGCACGAATGGAACGTCAGGCACGTGGTAAACCACGGTGTGGACCCTGACGAAGCAGAACAAGTCGTCATCGGCGCTCAGGCTCCGTATCCAAAGTACCGCGGCGACGGCAAGTGGCTTGTCTGGGGACAGGGCCGAGGCGGACGATACCTGCAGGTGGTCTTCATCGCAGGCGAAGACGACGTTGTGTTCGTCATCCATGCTCGTCCACTGACGGAACGCGAGAAGAGGCGATATCGTAGGGCAAGGAGATGAAGGACAAGAAACGAAAGAGGCCATTCACGGAGATGAACACGCGCGAGCTCGCCGAGGCGACCGCGGAATTCGACAGAGAGTTCGTCGAGGACTCCTTCGGGCCCCCTCCTCCCGAAGCGAGAGCGAGGCTGGAGAAGGCCAAGCGGCGCGGCCGGCCTCCGAAGGGCGCCGGCGCGAAGGTGATCTCCGTGAGTGTCGAGCGCGGACTCCTGGAGCGGACAGACTCCCTCGCCAAGAGGCTGAAGATCCCACGCGCTGCCCTCATCGCTCGCGGACTGCGGGCTGTTCTGGCGGCTGTAGGGGACGAACCGACGCCCGAGTGAGGCCTGTCCAGCGGGCCTCGCGCCCTGGGGGACCGATGGGACAGCGGCACGCGCATCTCAGAACGCTCTGCGTAGGGTTGACAGCGCTGGCGGCGATCGCCTGCGGCAGTTGTTCCTCCGAGAAAGGCAAGGGGCAAGCTGCCTCCCACCAAGAGGATGCCAGCTCTCCACAAAGGGAGCCAGCCGGAACCCAATCGGTCGGCACCACTCGACCCGCGGAACCGGCCATCCTTCCGTGCGTCGCCGCCCTCCTGCCCCACCTGAAGGACGAGGACCCCAACACGCGCCGGATGGCGGCCATCGCCCTCGGGCGCCTCGGCGAGCCGGAGGCGATATGGCCCCTGATCCAGGCCGGGGCCGACGACCCGAACCGCGGCGTCCGCCTGGCGGCCGTCGAGGCCGTCACATGGTTGAGCCTCGACCCGAACAGTTGGCTGCGGCGCGCCGTGCGGAAGCGCCTGCTGACCCGGGAGGCCTCGCGCGTCGAGGCCGCGGCGATCGAGATAAGGGACGGGATCATGCTGGCGGTCTATTCCACCGACTGCAGCATGGGCGTGAACTGGCGCGCCCTGCAGGAAGCGGGCGTCGAGCGTGGCAAAGAGGTCCGAGTTCCGAGGCGGAAGATGGTCGCAGGCGAGCTGATGTGCGTGCTCTGCGCCGCTACGGAGGGCCGCATGGGCTTCTCCATCGAGCGGGTCCATCCGCTGCACTTCTCCTCGACGGCGGAGATCGCGCGCGGCATTCGGGCCGCACGGCGCGTGCGGGCGCGCCTGGCGGCGATGCGGAGGTGGAGCGGGAGCACGGAGGCCGGACGGCGGACGCTGGCCGCGATCGAGTCCTCCGTCCGCTTCTCGCAAATCGACGAGGCCCAGCTCGCCGACGTGATCCAGTACCTGCGGGAGACGACCGGCCTGAGGTTCGTGGTGGACTGGCCGGAGCTGAAGAAGGCCCGCGTCGAGAGGTCCACATTGATCCGGGCGGAGCACTACCCGCGGGCCGGCATGAAGATCGCGACGTCCCTGCCGCCGGGCGAGGAGGGATTGCGTGCGGTCCTCGACGCCGCGTGCGAGGAGGCGTGCGGAAGCGGCGATCTCGACATCGTTGTGGACGACGACGTGGTGTTCATCTCCACGCCGAAGGGCGTCGAGCGGCGGATGGCGGCGCGGAGCAGGCCCATGCCGAGGCTCATCCTGACGAGGGCGGACGAGGAGGCCCAGGCCGTCGGGCGACTGACGGCCGCGCTCAAGGACAAGGACCCGCTCGTCCGCCGAAGCGCCGCCTGGGCCCTGGACGAGATCGACCCGGCGAGAGGCCGGACGCAGCCGACGGGGCAAGGGGTGAGGCAATGAGATCGGGCTCCCCGGCTGGGCGGCGGGCCTGGCGGCGCGCCGGACGTATACGTGCCTTGAGGCCCTGCTTCCGACCAGGACCTTGCGGCCCGGGTTGACCTCAAGCGTCCTCTGCGCGGTGAACAGCGCTCCGCCGGGCAGTTGGATCCCCTCGATGCGGACGGCAAACCTGTCGTTGCTCTCGCGGCGCACGAGAAGGTCGTTCGGTCCGTCCTTCGCGGACAACCAGGTGCGGCTGTCCCGATGCACGTCGGGACTTCGGGAGAAGCCGTTCGATGTTGCTCACGGCCCTGTCTTCGACCCTGAGGCTCTCTTCGAGCCCGAGCCTCAGAGCCGAGGGCAGACCCGAAGGGAGCGCGTCGAAGGGCTGATCAAGATCGGAGCGGAGGTTGTTTCGCACGCGAGATACCTGATCTTCCAGATGGCGGAGGTTGCCGTGCCCAAGCGGCTGTTCCGGGCGATCCTGGCGCGGATACGACGGTTGCGACCGCCCGAGACGATGCCGGGATGACGGCGAGAACCGTCAAGACAGCCGGACAGGGCGGAGGCGACGGAGAGGGTCTGCGCGGATCGGCGATGAACGCCTCCACGCAGGCCGCTTTGGGCGGCATCATGGCCCGGAAACGGCCGGACTATCTCGCCATCCAGCAGAAAAGGCACTTGCTGATCTCCGGATCCCTGATAAAAGTGTCCGAAAGGTCGACGGTCCCGGCGCGCCGGGATCGGCCGGAGGCCATCCGGGACACCGGAGGAGCCGCGAAGCGAAATCCCGGCTACATCCTCATGAGCCTGAACGAGCACGACAACACAAACAGCGCGCCGTTGCTTCGCATGAACGGGATCGACAAATCGTTCCCCGGCGTACATGCGCTGGTGAACGTGTCACTGGATCTGCACGCCGGCGAGGTGTTGGCTCTCGTGGGGGAGAACGGAGCGGGCAAGAGCACGCTGATCAAGATCCTGGGGGGCGCCTACCGGCCGGACCGCGGCGAGATCCTGCTGGATGGGCGGGTACGGCATATGCCTTCCCCCACCGTGGCGCAGGCGGCCGGCGTCTCGATCATCCATCAGGAGTTCAACCTCATCCCGGACCTGACGGTGCGGGAGAACATCTTCCTTGGACGTGAACGCGTGCGGTGCGGGTTCGTCAAGGCCTCGGAGGAGCGCCGCGAGGCCGAGCGGTTGTTCGGGAAGATCGGGATGAAGCTCGACCCCGCTGTGCGCTGCAGGGATCTGACCGTTGCCCAACAGCAGACCGTCGAGATCGCCAAGGCGCTGTCAGTCAGCGCCCGGATCATCGTGATGGACGAACCCACGGCCGCGCTGACTTCGCAGGAGGTCGAGCACCTGTTTGCGATCATTCGCGACCTCAAGTCGCACGGTATCGGCGTCATCTACATCAGCCACCGGCTTGATGAGGTTTTCGAGGTGGCGGATCGTGTCATGGTTCTGCGCGACGGGGCGCACGTCGGCACGCAGGCCGTCGAAGGCGTTTCTCGGGAAGCGCTGATCGAGTTGATGGTGGGTCGGCCGCTCGAGGCGGGATTCCCAAAGCTCGCGGCAACGCTCGGGCCCGAACGTCTGCGGGTAGAGGGGCTCCGTCGGGGGAAAGCGGTGCAGGATGTGAGTTTCAGCGTTCGAGCCGGCGAGGTCCTCGGCTTTGCCGGGCTCGTCGGAGCCGGCCGCACCGAAACGATGCGGATCGTGTTCGGCGCGGATCGGCCGGATGAGGGACGGGTGTTCGTGGACGGGATCGAAGTGAGAATCCGAAGCCCCCGGGACGCCATGCGCCATCGGATCTGCCTGTTGCCCGAGGACCGCAAAGGAGAGGGCCTCGTGCTGAAACACTCCGTCCGCGAGAACTTCGGCCTGCCCAACCTGGAGCGCTTCCTGCGCGGTCCGTTCATTGATCGGCGCCGGGAGCGCCGAGAGTTCACCGGCTACGTCGAGAGGCTCAGGATCAAGGTCTCGGACCAGGAGCAGCCCACGGAAGGCCTTTCCGGCGGCAACCAGCAGAAGGTGGTCCTTGCCAAGTGGCTGGCGCGTCATGCGGACGTCATCATCATCGACGAACCGACGCGCGGCATCGACGTGGGCGCCAAGTACGAGATCTATCAACTCATGAACCAACTGGTGTCGGAAGGCAAGGCCATCGTCATGGTCAGCAGTGAACTGCCTGAAGTCCTTGGCATGAGCGACCGGGTCATCGTCATGCACGAGGGCCGGGTCAAAGGTGAGATCACCGATGTGGCGAACGCCGGGCAAGAGGATATCCTGGCGATGGCCATGGCGAACGAGACGATCGTGGACCACGGATGATGAAGCCTGGGAGGCCCCGCCGGTCCGGGTCATGGTCCGGGTCCAGAGGATAGACGGCGAATATGGTGGCACGGATTCTCAGCGATTACGGGATGGTGTTGGTGCTGATCGCCCTGTGCGTGCTGTTCAGCTTGCTGACCATTGAGGACCAGATGCCGAGCGCTGAGACGGCAGCGGAGCAGTTGCTGCAACGGGTCGCGAGGGAGTGCGGCAAGGCGGACACCGTTCTTGTTGTCGGGGCGAAGAAGAAGGAGTCGGCTGCCCTGGCCGAACTCCTGGGGCCGAGGCTGCGGACTGCGGGGTTCGCAAACGCCCGCACGGTGGTCGGGTCGCCGCGGGACGCGCGCCTGGCCCTTGACGAGCTCGAGGCTGACCATCAGGCACTGGCCGCTATCGTTACGGCAAGGGATGTGGCCAAGTGGCGGGTCCTCGAGCGGATCCCGGAGACACACCCGTCGCTGGCGGGGCACAAGCTGCTTGTCCCTGAGTCCTATCGCTGGCCGGATTTCCTCAAACACAAGAACCTGCTGGCCATCGTGGACCGGATCGTAGTTATTGCCGTGATCGCCATCGGCGTGACGATGGTGATTATCACCGCCGGCATCGATCTCTCCGTGGGCAGTCTGATCGCGCTGTCCGCGGTGATCGGCACCGTAGCGATGAAGCATTTGGGCGGGCTGGAGGCATCCGCCTGGGTGGTGGCGGTGGGGTTCCTTGCCGGCATACTGGCCTGCGGTCTGGTGGGCGGTTTCGGGGGGTTCGTCGTTGCCCGGTTCAAGGTCCCGCCGTTCATCACTACCCTCGGCATCATGATGATGGCGCGCGGGCTGGCGTTCATGATTACCGGGGGGTTCTCGATCTATCAGGTTCCCAAGGCGCTGTCCTGGCTCGGACAGGGACGGTCGCTCGGGATTGCGAACACGGCGCTTCTTCTGGCCGCGCTCTATCTGATTGCGCACGTCTTCATGTCGCACACACGCTTGGGCCGGTATATCTATGCGGTGGGCGGCAATGAACAGGCGGCGAGGCTTTCGGGGGTGCCGGTGAAGTCCGTGATCGTGTTTGTCTACGTCGTCAGTGGACTGGCCGCCGGCCTCGGGGGATGCATCCAGGCGTCCCAACTGAACACCGGAACGCCGAACATGGGGGTGATGTTCGAGCTCTACGTCATCGCGGCCGTCGTGGTCGGGGGCACCAGTCTGGCCGGTGGTTCGGGGCGGATTCTCGGCACCCTGATCGGGGCATTCATCATCTCCGTGATTCAGAATGGAATGAACCTTCTGGGCATGGAAAGCTACACCCAACAGGTGGTTCTGGGCGGCGTGATCCTCGGCGCCGTGCTGCTGGATAAGCTACGCAGCGGCGCCGCATTGAGCTCTTTCTTCAGGAAACAGCTCAACTTCTGACCGGGCACGAACACGAAAGGGAAGCACGATGAAGAACACGACGCGAGCAACTTGGCTCACTGTCGCCGTAATAGCCCTGTCCTTCTTCCTGTCCTGTTCCAGGGAGCCAAGCGACAGCAACACCGTCAAACCACAACCGAAGGGAAGGATCGGTGTCACGTGCATGGACCTGACCAATCCCTTCTTCAAGCTCATCGCGAATGTGATGACGGAAGAGGCCGCGAAACACGGCTACGAGGTCGTCAGCCTCGACGGGAACCTCGACCCGGCGAAACAGAACAGCCAACTTGCCGACTTCGCCGCCCAGGGCTTCGACGCCATCTTCCTGAACCCCGTCGATTCCAAGGCGGCGGGGGAAGGCGTGAAGAAGGCCCACGAGGCCGGAATCCCCGTGTTCACGTACGACGTCCAGGTCACCGATCCCGAGGCCGCGGACATGATCGTCTCCCACATCGGCAGCGACAACTTCCAGGGCGGCATGCTGGCCGCCGAAAGCATGATGAAGGCGACCGGGGACCAGGGGAAGATTGCGATTATCTCCTACCCCGAAGTCACTTCCTGCATTCTCCGGGTCCAGGGGTTCAAGGAATACCTGAAGAAGCACAACAGCAAGTTGAGGATCGTGACGGAGCTGTCCGGCAAGGGCAACCGCAATGACGGGTACACCGTAGCCACGGACATCCTGCAGCCGCACGGGGATATTGTCGGCATCTTCGCCATCAACGATCCGTCGGGGCTCGGTGCGCATGCCGCCGTCCAGAAGGCCCGCAAGACCGACCGGATCACCATTGTGGCGTTCGATGCCTCGCCGGCAGGCAAGCAGGCTGTTTTCGAGAAGAAGCTCTACGATTCTCCCCAGCAGTTCCCGCGCAAGATGGCCAGGGGCACAGTGGCGGCGTTCATTAAGCATCTGGAGGGCGAAATCGTCGAGAAGAAGATCTTCATCCCGTGCAGCCATTACTACTACCAGACGTCGGTCAACGACAAGGCCCGCATCGCGGAGCAGTGGTAAGTCATGCATATCAGGATGCCGGATCGGCGTCGGGATAGATCCTGAGCGCTTGCCGGCAGGTGGGCGAAAAGGGGACAGGCTGGAATGCCATTGACTTAAGGACGTAACCGTCTGCCAAAAAAAGTCGGCTCATGTCCATTGAGGGGTGAAGACGGTGAGGTCGAATGGCCGATGATGGGAGTAAGGATTCGCGCACTAG
>CAZXOC010000216.1:0-13074 GCA_964642165.1 uncultured Planctomycetaceae bacterium
ACGGCGATCAGCCCGGCGATCGTCAAAACGTGCTTCCTCATCGCCGGCTCCTTCTCGTCTGCTCGTGTGCGGTAGGTTGTGTGCTCCGTATGATAGCGGCTCCGGGCGGCGTTGCCCGCATGGCTTTCTCGGGCAGCCCGCGGCGGGCGCGGTATAATGCCCGCCGCGACGCCCGGGGAACGCAGAAGAGACAGGGCGCGCCCCTGTGACAGGAGAGGACGCATGAAACCGCCGAGAGGCATGAACCGCCGCCACTTCGTCAAGGCCGCCGCGTCGGCGCCCTTCGTGTTCCACGCCGTGCCGCGCCACGTGCTCGGCGGGCCGGGGCGCGTGGCGCCCAGCGACACGCTTCACCTCGCCTGCATCGGCATGGGGTTCCAGGGGCTCCGGATGCTGCCCGGGCTGCTGCGACGCCCGGACGTCCGCGTGGTGGCCGTGTGCGACCCGAACACCGAGAGCAGCGACTACATCGGCTGGGGACGAGGCCGGGGCGGCAAGGGCTTTCCCGGCGGGCGGGAGGTCGGGCGGAGGGCGGTCGAGGCGCATTACGGCCGGGGCAAGCGGTCCGGGGAGCACAAGGGCTGCGGCGCCTACGCCGATTTCCGCGAGCTGCTCGAGAAGGAGAAGGACCTCGACGCGGTCCACATCGTCACGCCGGACCACCTGCACGCGACGATCGCCATCGCCGCCATGCGCAAGGGCAAGCACGCCGCGACGCACAAGCCGATCTCGAACATCATGTACGAGACGAGGCTGGCCGTGGAGACCGCCCGCAAGACCGGCCGGGCCACCCACCTGCACGCCTGGATCGAGCGTTCGGAGATCTACACCATCCGCGAGTGGATCCGGCAGGGGGCGATCGGGCCGGTCCGCGAGGTGCATCGCTGGCTCCACAAGCCGATCTGGCCGCAGGGCTCGCCGCACCTGCCGGCCGACAACCCGCCGGTCCCCAAGGGCTTCGACTGGGACCTGTGGCTCGGCCCCGTGCCGCATCGGCCGTACTCGCCCCGGTACACCCACGCGGTGTATCGCGGCTGGTACGACTTCGGCGGCGGCTGCCTGGCCGACATGGGCAACTACGGGCTCTGGATGGACTGGCGGGCCCTGGACCTGGGCGCGCCCACCAGCGCCGAGGCCTGCGCCAGCTTCACCTGCGAGGTGAGGGACTACCGCAGCGGCACGGTCAAGAACGACGTCTCCTTCCCCCACGCCAGCACGATCCGCTTCCGCTTCCCCGCGCGCGGGGAGATGCCCCCCTGCGACGTGTTCTGGTACGACGGCGGCATGCGCCCGCCCACGCCCGACGAGCTGGCCGCGGAGGGCAAGCAGATGCCCAGTCGCGGCGTGATGTTCGTCGGCGACGAGGGCAAGATCCTCGCCGGCTACCTCCACGAGAAGCCGCGCATCCTCCCCGAGAAGAAGATGCGCCAGGCCGCCGCCATCCAGGTCCCCAAGGTCCGGATCGTCAGCGGCACGGACGAATGGATCCGCGCGTTCCGGGGCGGCAAGCCCTCTCGCGGCAGCTTCCAGGAGGCCCGGCACCTCGCCGAGGCCACCTGCCTGGGCAACATCGCGGTGCGCCTGAGCACGCGGGTCGAATGGGACGACGCGAAGCTGAAGATCACCAACATCCCCGCCGCGAACCGCTACCTCCGGCGCGAGTATCGCAAGGGCTGGGAGCTGTAGGGCGCCGGGCCGCACGGCCGACGGCAAGGAGCACGAACGTGGCGACGAAGCGCGGGCGGATGGGTCGACGGCAGTTTCTGTCCCTGGCGGGCAGGGGGCTCGTGGCGGGCGCGGCGGCGGGGGCGATGCCGCGCCTCGTCGGCGCCGCGGCGGCGGGCAAGCGGCGCCGCCCCAACATCGTCGTGATCCTCTCCGACGACCAGGGCTACGCCGACGTCAGCTTCAACCGCCGCCATCCGAAGGAGGTCCACACGCCGCACACCGACGCCCTGGCCCGCGAGGCCGTCGTCTGCACGCAGGGCTACACCACCGGGCACGTCTGCTCCCCGACGCGCGCCGGGCTGATGACCGGGCGCCACCAGCAGCGCTTCGGCGTCTACACCGGCGGCGAGGGCGGCTCGGGCGTGCCCCTCGACGAGGTCTTCTTCCCCCGGCACCTCAAGCCCGCCGGGTACGTCTGCGGCGCGCTGGGCAAGTGGCATCTGGGCCTGACGCCGCAGTACAACGCCGTCCGGCGGGGCTTCGACGAGTTCTACGGCTTCATGGGCCGCGGCGCCCACGACTACTTCGACCTCAACATCCCCGACCACCCGATCTACCGCGGGCTGAAGCCCATCAAGGACAAGGGCTACCTCACCGACCGGATCACCGAGGAGGCCGTCTCCTTCATCCGGCGGCACGAGGCGAAGCCCTTCTTCCTGTACGTGGCCTACAACGCGGTGCACGCCCCGCCGCAGGCCCCGGCCGACGAGATCCGCCGCCAGACCGGCGACGAGGTGCGCGACACGCTCATGGCCATGATCCGGCACCTCGACGACGGCGTCGGGCGGATCGTCGGCGAGCTCAAGCGCCGGGGGCTTTTCGAGGACACGCTGCTGATCTACCTGACCGACAACGGCGGCGCGAAGGCGATGCACGCCAACAACGCCCCGCTGCGCGGCTACAAGCAGCAGGACTACGAGGGCGGCATCCGCGTGCCGTTCGTCGTCTCCTGGCCGAAGCGGCTTGCGGGCGGGACGACCTGCGACGTGCCGGTCCTGTCGATCGACATCCTGCCGACCGCCCTGGCCGCCGCGGGCCTGCCCATGCCCGCCAAGAAGCCGCTCGACGGCAAGGACATGCTGCCGGCCCTGAAGGGGCAGGTCCGCAAGCTCCACGACCACCTGTTCTGGAGCTCGGGCGGGTGGGAAGGCAAGTGGGCGGTGCGCTCGGGGACGTGGAAGCTCGTCGGCCAGAAGGGCCGGGTCGAGCTGTTCGACCTGGCTGCCGACGTCGGCGAGACGACGGACCTCGCGAGAAGCCGCCCGGAGAAGGTCGCCGAGCTGAGGAAGCTGCACGACGCCTGGCTCGACCGGATGGCCGAGCCGCTCGGCGGCGGGCCGAAGCGCTGGAGCCCCGCCGCCGAGGCCGAAGCCGCCGCCCGGAGGAAGAAGAAGGCCCAGCGCAAGCGGGACCGCGGCAGCGCCGGGCGCAAGCGCCCGCGGGATGAGGATCCCCGCCGACCTCGGCGGAGCCAAGGAGCGTCCCCCGCCGGGGGGCGAGGACAAGCCCCCGAAGGTGACTGATCGAAAGGGCATGGCATGAGCATTTCGAGGCGTGACTTCATCGGCACGGGGGCGAGCCTGACGGCGTGCGGCGCCCTGGGAGCGGCCGGCGCCGAGTTGGCCGGCGCGGAGACGGCGGCGGAGGACTACCGCAAGGCCGTCTACAAGGTGCACCCCGTCGGCCGGGTCCACAACAAGAAGGGCCAGCCCGTCCGGCTGGAGATCTTCGAGCAGTACGTCCCCGCCCTCCACCGGCTGGAGTACTGCTCGCAGGTGGTGGTCGTCTGGTGGTTCCACAAGAACGACACGCCCGAGAAGCGGCGCATCCTGAAGGTCCATCCGCGCGGCGACAGGAAGAACCCGCTGACCGGCGTGTTCGCCACGCATTCTCCCGTGCGCCCGAACCTCATCGCCCTCACGACGTGCAAGGTCCTCTCGGTCGAGGGCGGCATGGTCACGATCGACAGGATCGACGCCTTCGACGACACGCCGATCCTCGATCTCAAGTCCGCCGGCCACCGCAGGACGCCCAAGCCGAAGACCACGTAGCCCCGGGCGCCGAGGCGGGCGGGCATCACGACGGCGGGGAAGGAAAGGTCCTGTGCCGTGAGAAACGCCGCACGCGTGTTGGCAGCGATGTCCGTGGGCGTGTCGGCCTGTGTGGCCGGACACGCGAGGGACGAGCCCATGAAGCCCTTCGTGATCGATTGGCGCGACAACGGCCGCACGCTGGTGAACCTCTCCGACCTGCTCGACAAGCCCGCCGGAAAGGACGGCTTCGTGCGGGTCAAGGACGGGCACCTCGTCACGCCGTCCGGGAAGCGCGTCCGCATCTGGGGCGTCAACTTCACCGGCGGGGCGTGCTACCCGGAGAAGGCGGACGCCGCCGCCGTGGCGGATCACCTCGCGCGGTTCGGCATCAACTGCGTCCGGTTCCACTTCCTGGACTCGGCCTGGGGGCGGGACGCCAGCATCTTCCCCCACGGGGCGGACACGACCCGCCGCCTCGACGCCGCGCAGCTCGACCGCCTGGACCACTTCGTCGCCCAGCTCAAGCGGCGCGGGATCTACAGCAACTTCAACCTGAACGTCGGGCGCGTCTATCGCCAGGCCGACGGCGTCGCCGACCACGAGTACCTGGGACTGGGCAAGGCCCTGCAGTACTTCGACGACCGCATCGCCGAGCTGCATCGCGAGTACGCCGAGCAGCTCCTGACCCATCGCAACCCGTACACGAAGGCGGAGTACCGCCGCGAGCCGGCCGTCATGATCGTCGAGCTGCTCAACGAGAACTCCATCGTCGAGTCGTGGTTCGCCGGGCGGCTGCGCGGCAAGCAGACGGCGAAGCGCCCGGGCACGTGGAGCGACATCACCGCGCACTACGCGGAGCTGCTGACGCGCAAGTACAACGCGCAGCTCGCGGAGCGTCACCCCCCCGCGGCGCTGAAGCGCTGGCGCGAGGAAGCAGGCGTTGCGGCTGAGGCCCCCGTCCCGCGCCTCCAGCCCGAGCAGTTCGCCAAGGCGTCGAAGGACCGCTTCGCCGCCGAGGCGACGTTCTACATGGAGCTGGAGGACGCCTACTTCCAGCGGATGGCGGGCCTGCTGAAGCGGCTGGGCGTCCGGGCCCCGGTGGTCGGCACGAGCGACCACAACCACTGGAAGACCGGCTACCCGCTGGTGTCGTCGGCCGCGAAGCTCGACGTCGTCGACGGCCACGTCTACTGGCAGCATCCCCGCTACACGCGCGACCCGAAGACGAAGAAGCGCGGGTTCTGGATCGCCAACACGCCGATGGTGAACGACCCGCTGAACTCGACGGTCGTGCAGCTCGCACGGACGGCCGTGGCGGGCAAGCCCTACACCGTCTCGGAGGTCAACCACCCCTTCCCCAGCGAGTACGCCTGCGAGGGCATTCCGATCCTGGCGGCCTACGCGCTGCTGCACGACTGGGACGGGATCTTCTTCTACACCTTCGAGCACGCCGACCCCGCCGAGTGGATGACGCGACGCCCCGGCCACTTCGACATCCGCTGCGACCCCGTCAAGATGAGCCAGCTCGCCGCGTGCGGCGCGATGTTCCACCGGGGCGACGTCAGGCCGGCCCGCAAGGTCATGACCCGCTCCTACTCCACGGAGCAGGTCATCGAGGGCGTCCGAATGTCGTCGGCGCAGCGGCCGCTCTTCACGCCGGGCTTCTCGCGCGCCCTGCCGCTGGTCCACGCCACGCGGATCGGCTCGTTCGGGCGCAAGAGGCGGGACTACCCCACGTTCGACGTCCCGGAGCCGATCGTCTCCGACACGGGGGAGCTGACGTGGCGCCGGCGGGAGAAGCAGGCCCTGGTCACCGTCGAGTCCGCCCGCACGCAGGCCGCGATCGGCCACGTCGGGGGAAAGCGCCGGGTGCTGGCGAACTTCGCGGCCGAGGTCGACAATGCCTTCTGCTCGATCGTCCTGACGAGCCTGGACGGCGAGCCGCTGGCGAAGTCGGGCCGCATGCTGCTGACCGCCGGCGCCCGCACGGCGACGACGGCCATGCGCCGGGACGACAAGCGCCACACGCTGCTGAGCTGGGGCCGCCTTCCCATGCGGATCGAGCCGGTCACGGGGCGCGTCGTCCTTCGCGGGCGCCTGGCGGATGGGCCGATGGAGCTCGTGCCGCTGGACGGCGCGGGCGCGCCTTTGGGCGCGCCGCGGGCCGCCCGGGCGACCGACGAGGGCCCGGCGTTTCGCCTGGACCAGGGGACGGTCTGGTACCTCCTCCGGCCGGCGGCAAAGCGCTGACGGGGCCCAACGGCGGCGGAACTTCTCCGAGCCGGAAGCGTCCGACCTGACGTGGGCCATCATTGTCGGCAAGGGGTGGATGTGCGCGCCCCGCGACGGAGCCCGAAAGGACATCAGATGCACACAATGGCATCGATCGTGGCGGCCGTCGCGCTGGCGGGGGCTCCCCCGCCGCCGCCGGGCATGGCTCGTCTGCCACGGAAGGGGCTCGTGGGCTACTGGGCGGGGGAGGGCACCCCCAGGGATTCCGCGGGCGCGAACCACGGGCGAATCGTCGGCGGCGTGACGTTCGTGAAGGGTAGGGTCGGCCGCTGCTTCCAGCTCGACGGCAGGGGCGCCTACGTCCAGATCGCCAACTCCCCCGCGCTGCGGATTACAGGCGACCAGACCGTCGCGATGTGGCTTCGCGCGGACACGATCCAGAAGCACATGAACCCCTTCCACAAGGCCTACGGGGGGGAGTTCTCCGTGCTGCTGCGGCTGGGGGGGCGGCTGCGGTACGCCTACGGCATGGCCGGCAGCAACGGGCGCCCCTACGGCTCGCTGATGGCGGACGACGCGATCGAGATGCTGAAGGCCCGCAGATGGGTGCACTTCGCCGCCGTCCGCGACGTGACGGCCAAGAGGGTCCGCCTGTACGTCAACGGCAGGCCGGCGAGGAAGGTCGCCGGATGGATGATGCTCCCCGGCGAGGCGAAGGGCAGGCCCTACAACGGCGACATCACCTCCCTCCCGAGGGCACGCGCCTCGTCCTATCCCGCCTACATCGGGCGGGGCAACAACGAGTGCTTCGCCGGGCTCATCGACGAGGTCGCCATCTGGAACCGGGCGCTGAGCCACGCCGAGATCGCCCTCGTCGCCGGGTCCGGACCGGGCATGCCGCAGCTGACCCGCGCCGCCGGTGCCGACCGCATCCTCGCCGCCAACGGCAGCGTGCTGCTCGGCGAGATCCGCACCGCGCAGTTCACCGTCGCGACGTCGTTCGGCAAGGTCACCGTGCCGGCCCGTCGAGTGGTCGGCTTCGTCGCCGGCGCGGCATCGGTGATCCCCACGACCGCCCCGGCCGCCGAAGGCGCCGCCCCGCGCCTGGTCCTGGCCGACGGGCAGGTGCTCGCGGGCAAGCTCGCCGGCCCGGCCGTGGAGATCCGCATCGCCGGCGGCTCGACGCTCCGCGTGCCCTGGGACGACGTCCGTGAGCTCGCCTACCGCGTGTCCGAAGACAAGCCTTGCGCCCCCGTGCCCGCCGGCACCATGGTGAGCCTGGCCGGCGGGGAGCGACTGGCCCTGGCCGGCGCCGGCCCGGAGCTTCAGCTCCTCACCGTTCACGGCAGGGTGCCCCTGCCGGCGTCCGGCGTGCGGTCCGTCGAGGCCACCGGCAAGGCCGACAGGCCCCACCGCGCCTGCTTCGTCAACGGCTCGGCGCTGTCCGGGACGCTCCTGCCCGCCAAGCTGACCCTGAAGCTCCGCCTCGGGCCCCGCACGACGGTCGGGCGCGACGCCGTCCGGCGGATCGACCGCGCCGTCGAGCCCGTCGTCCCCACCGGCGCGACCACCGTCGAGCTGAAAAGCGGCGACTGCCTGTTCGGCACGATGGCCGACGAGCGGCTGACGCTTCGTACCACCGGCGGCGACGTTGCCGTCCGCCCGGCCGGCGTGCGGACCATCGCGCCGGACCCGGACAAGCCCGGCCAGGTCGTCGTGACGATCTGGAACGGGAGCGTTCTCCGCGGCCGCCTCGCCGGGGCCGCGGTGACGTTCGCCATCACGCCCGGCGGGCCGACGGTCAAGCTCAAGGTCGCCGAGATCGCGGCGCTCGCCCGCTCAACGGTCGATCCCCCCGAGGCCATCGCCCGGAAGGTCCTCGCGCTGATCGCCCGGCTGGGCACCGCGTCCTACAAGGACCGTGAGGCGGCCACCCAGGCGCTGCTGGCGCTGGGGCCCGGCATCGTTCCCCTGCTGAAGCGGCACAGGGAGAACCCCGATCCCGAGATCAGCCTGCGGATCGAGAGGATCCTGTCGAAGCTCGACCCCACAACGGCCGTCCCGCCCGCGCGCCCCGCCCCGCAGCCGCAGCGGCAGCTCGAGCTCCTGAAAGCGGGGGTACGCCTGCACGCGGTGGAGCGCAACTGACCCGACACACAAGCGCAAGCCCAACGCCCGCGGGCGCGCCGGGGACGGCGTCGGTTCAGGGCTCCTTCCGGGCGCCGCGGAAGCCGGGCATGTCGGCGCGGGGGCGGGCGAGCATGAGGGCCTTGCCCGTTTCGATCGCCCGGAGCATCGTCCGGTAGTCGCCGTCGGACGTGTCGCGGAAGACGGGCGGATTCTTGCCGTCCTTCGGCTTGGCGATGCCCCGGCCGGCGGGCTTGGCGAGGTGGGCGGTCAGCGCCGGGCTCAGCGCGGGGTTGGAGAAGTTGATCCACGCCAGCCGCCCGTCCCAGATGCGGGCGTGATCGTTGGGGTGCGGGTACTTGCCGTGGCACGACGCGCACCGCCGGTCGTAGACGCCCAGGAAGTCGCGCGCGAACCAGGCCGACGGGCGCCCGGTCGCCGCGTCGGTGCAGAGGTCGCGCCGCCCCGGGGACTTCGGGCGGCTGTGGGCGTACGTCGCGTAGTAGGGCACGTCGGCGTCGATCCACAGGTAGATCCGCTGCCGGTCGGCCAGGGGGACCGCGTGCCCCGCGTGCTTCGTGTCGACGTGCTCCAGGAGGCGGCTGGCGTGCGAGCCGGTCCACAGCGGCCGGTTGACGCCCGTCGGCGTCCGCAGCAGCCAGAAGAAGTGCACCAGGGGCTTGGGCCTGGCCTTCTCCCGCGGGAGCATCTCGCCGGTGGCCATGTCGTGCTGGCGGTAGGAGCGGCTGCGCCCGAGCAGGTGGTCGTAGGCCATGCTGAACAGGCGGGTCTTGTCGCCGGTGAGGTCCATGCCGCCCGCGGGGTCCGCGCCGCGGTGGCAGCGGACGCAGTGGCGGTCGAGCACCGGCTGGACGACCGTCGGGAAGTCCACGATCCCGTCGACGAGCCCGGGAAACGCTCGCGGCTCGACCGGCTCGCGCCGCAGGGCCAGCGGGGCCGCTCCACGCGGCGGAGGCGCCCACTCCCGCGGCTCGTGGCAGCCGATGCAGCCGAGCGTCTGCCCGGGCATGATCTGGGCGGCCGACGTCATCCGGTGAAGCTCGCGCCCGTCCGCGTCGAGGAGCTGGAAGTAGATCTCCCGCAGGGCGGGCGCCCGGAAGCAGGCGGACTTGTCGGCCGCCAGCTCCACCGTGCCCCAGCACCGCTTGGCGTAGTACGTCCCGTAGCTCATCACGGGCGACTGGTCGTACGCGCGGCCGACGAGGTCCTCGCTCTTGCGGACCTGCTCCATGATGCGAAGGTACTTCACGCGGGCGCGGCCGACGCCGGCCAGGCGGGCACAGGCGTCCTGGAGGACGAACGTCCCGCGGCGGTCGGCGGCCCGCTCGGATCGGGACGGGACGACCGGCGGGACGGGCACGGGCCGCAGGGGCAGCGGGTTGTAGCAGCCCATGACGGGGTCCTCGTACAGCAGCCGCCCCTGCCCCCGCGCGTTGAGCAGGCAGATGCGAAACCGCCTCGCCCCGCCGCCGCCGTAGGCGACCAGGAAGGTCGTGTCGCTCAGGGGCACCGGGTCGCGGAAGGACCACTCGTGCGCCGTGTCGCCGACGTGGCGCGGCTCGCGCGAGATCCACACGAAACCCTTGCCCCGCGGGCCCTCCAGGCCGTAACGCGTGTCGATGGTCCCGATCGCGCCGTGCGGCCAGCCGTGGTGCGGCGCGAAGGTCGCCACCAGCCGGTCGCAGCGCCCCGGCAGCGGGCGGGCCTGCCAGAACGTCCCCACGTCGCGGATCGTGTTGCCGAAGTAGAGCTGGTAGCCCGTGCCGTCGGGGTTCTGCGTCCAGAGGCTCTGGCGGTAGGTCAGGTCGCGGTCGATGTACTCCCACCGGGTGAACAGGACCCGCCCGTCGGGCAGCATCTGCGGGCTGAAGTCGCTCAGCGTGTTCATGCTCACGCAGCGGACGCGGCTGCCGTCGGGTCCCATGCGGTGGAGGTTGCTGGCGGGCCCGGGCTGGCAGACGGTGTAGCCCCCGCGCCGCGTGGAGACGAACAGGATGTCCCCGTCCGGCAGGGGCAGCGGGCTGATGTCGTAGTGCGGGCCGTGGGTGAGCTGCTTCAGGCCGCCGCCGTCCGCGCGGATGCGGTAGATGTGCCAGTGCGGCTCGTCCTTGCGGCGGAAGGAGAACAGCAGCGTGCGGGCGTCGTAGGAGACGTTCATGTCGTAGATGCAGCCCCCGTCGTCGCGGAAGATGGTCCGCGCCGGTCGCTCCGGCCGGGCCGGGTCGAAGATCCGAATGCTGCACCCGCCGCGGCGCGGGCGGCTCTGCCAGATGTCGCAGGCGATCGCGTTGGGCCGGCTGAGCGGGTGGCGCGTGATCAGCGCGATGGGCGGCAGCGACGCCGGCGAGGGGCCCGGGTCCGTCGGGGCGCCCGGCGACTGCTGGACGAACGGGATCGCCCTCTTGCGCCCGGACGCGGAGACCCACAGGTTGCGGAAGTCCGCCGGGCGCATCCAGGGGCGCAGGCCCACCGCCCCGGCGGGCAGGGCGTCGCGGTCGTCCACGTGGCTCAGGACGTTCCTGCCGGCGACGTCGACCTCGATGCGCCGCTGCTTCACGCGGACGACGAGGGGGATCCAGCGGCCGACGGGGACGTCCGTCCTGACGTCGCGCAGGAGGGTGAAGTTGTGGCGGTGGCGTCCCAGCCGCAGCATGCCGCGAGCCGGGTCGAGCGCGACTTCGTAGCCGAGGAACGCGTCGGCGCCCTCGGCGGCCTCGCGGACGCGGACGATCAGCCCGGCGTTGCCCCCCCGCCTGTCGGCAAAGCGCATCTCGACGCCCGCTTCGCCGTCGGCGAGCTCCACCCCGTCGGCCACCAGCTTGGGCCCCGGCCCGCCGTCCACCGACAGCACGCCGCCGCGCACGGCCCACTGACCCCCGTGGGCGGTGAAGCCCTTCACCCCCGTCGGGAACAGCGGCTGCCCGCGGGCCGCCATGCCCCCGAGGCAGACGGCCGCCCATGCCAGCGCTGCCCGTGCGACGGTTCGTCTCACGGCTTGCCGCCCCCGAGGCTGAACAGGTGCGAGCGGGTCCGGAGGTACATGACGCCCCCGGCGACGGCCGGCGTGGTGTAGCTCGGCTCCCCCAGCGGCACGCGGGCGAGGAGCTGGAACTTGTCCGACGCGGCCAGCACGACCACCTCGCCGTTCTTGGCGATGCAGTACAGGCGATCGCCGACGCAGACGGGCGAGCCGTAGTACGACCCCCCGACGCGCTCCTGCCAGATCACCTTGCCGGTCGCGACGTGGCGGCACGCGACCGTGCCCCGGTCGCCCCAGAGGAACAGCCGCTCGCCCCGGACGAGGGGCGTCGGCACCAGGGGAACGGGCTTCTTGATCTCGTAGGCGATCGCCGCCTTGCGCCCCTCGGCGCGCGAGCCCGGGCGGACGGCCACGAAGTGCGTCCCGCGCGTCCCGTAGCCGTCGCCGGCGATGACCAGCCCGGGCGCCGTCACCGGCGAGCCGACGCAGCGCTCCGTGAAGACGCCGCCGAGATCCCACGTGACCTTCCCGGTGGCCGGATCGACCGCGGTGAGGCCGTTGGCCGTGCTGCTGAAGATCAGCTCGGCGCGCCCCCCCTCGGGGCGGTAAAGGCAGGGCGTGGAGTACGCCGCCTGGGAGGAGCGGCGCGGGACCTGCCAGCGAGGCCGCCCGGTCTTGCGGTCCACGCCGGTCAGGCAGCTCTTGCCGGCCTGTTCGGGCGAGTCGGGGCGGTTGTACACCTGGGGCAGGGCCTTGGGGTCGGCCTGGTCGTTGGCCAGCACCACCGTGTCGCCCACGATGATCGGGGACGAGCCGCCGCCGTGGATCGCCACGAGCGGGCCCAGATCGCGGCGCCAGCTTTCCCGGCCGTTCGGGTCCAGGGCCAGCAGCACGACCTCACGGGGCGTCGACCAGGTGACGACCACGCCGTGGGCGTCCGCCGCCGGCGTCGCGGAGGCGTAGCTGTTGTGGGAATGCTGGCGGAAGGGCTTCGAGCGGTACTCGCGCTGCCAGAGGGTCCGCCCGTCGGCGATGTCCAGGCACAGGACCACCCGCTTGGCCGTCCGGGAGTCGCCGGAGGTCAGGTAGATGCGGCGGCCCCACACGACGGGCGAGGAGTGCCCCGCGCCGGGGACGCGGACCTTCCAGTTGTAGTCCTTGTCGCTCCACGAGGCCGGCACGGACGCCGCCTCGCCGATGCCCGCGCCGTTGGGGCCCCGGAAGCGAGGCCAGTGCTCCTGGCCGGCGCAGGCCCCCGCACACAGCGCGAACACCAGGATGCCCATCGGTACCATGCGATCGTCCACCGGATTCTCCTGGTCAGTCGCCCGGGCCGGCCGGCACCCACGTTGGCGTTGACATGGCGGGAAGGCCCCGGATGAGCCGCCGCCTGCGAGCCTCGTCGATCACTCCCGCGTGATTCTACCTCGCCGGCGGGCCCCGGCAAGCGCGGCCTGTCGTCTCGACGACCGTGGCGTGTCTCCGGGCATCGCCGCCGGCGCGGGTGCGGTCGGTGTACGGTGGCGGCGTGACGTTTTTGTCACGTCGCAGGCTCGCCCAAGAGGAACCACGAAGGACCCGGCGCGGGCTTCGCCCGCAACCCGTTGGGCAGGGCATGATCGTCGCACAAGCGGTGACAACGCACGGCCGGCCGGGCTGCGAAGTCCTCGGCGCCCCGGCGCGCAGGGGAGCGGCGCCCTGCCGGAACCGACAGCGCGGCCGGCCTCTCCGTCGGGCTTGTCCCGGCGGAAGGACGACTGGGCGTCCAGAACGTGGCGGCGGGCGGCTTGCCTCTCCGTCGGGCCTGTCCCGGCGGAAGGACGACTGGGCGTCCAGAACGTGGCGCCCCGCGACCACACGCCCCCGTCGGGCCCGCCCCGGCGGAGCGCTGACTGCAACCGGCTGCGGCTGCCGGGAACCGGCATCCGTCGCCTTGAGTCGCGGCCCCGCCGG
>CAZXOC010000217.1:0-13035 GCA_964642165.1 uncultured Planctomycetaceae bacterium
GGGCCAGGAGGAGTTCGTAACCGAGTCGGCCGCGCGCGAGAGCGACTACAAGAGCGCGATCAGCGGTCGGGCGCTGGTGCGGTACTGCGAGCCGAGCTACTTTTTCCGCCTGGGCAAGTGGGTGCCGAAGCTGATCGAGCACATCGAAGCCCACCCGGAGTTCGTCCAGCCAAACGCCCGGCGCAACGAGGTCCTGAGCAAGCTGCGCCAGGGCGTGGACGACCTGAGCATCTCGCGCCAGCAGGAGCGCCTGGGCAACTGGGGCGTGCCGATGCCCAACGACGCGACCCACTCGGTCTACGTGTGGATCGACGCGCTGAGCAACTACTACACGGCGCTGGGCGTGCCGGAGATCGGCGACGAGCACGACGGCAGGGCCGCTCGCTACTGGCCGGCCGACGTGCACCTCATCGGCAAGGACATCCTCTGGTTCCACGCGGTGTACTGGCCGTGCATGCTGATGGCCCTCGACCTGCCGCTGCCGACGTGCGTCTTCGCGCACGGCTGGTGGACCTCCGAGGGCAAGAAGATGTCCAAGAGCCTGGGCAACTTCGTCTCCCGCGAGCAGATCGCCGAGATCTGCACCGAGTACTCCCGCGACGTCTTCCGCTACTTCCTCCTGCGGGCCGTCGCCTTCGGCGCCGACGGCGACTTCTCCCGCGACGCCCTGCGCAGCCGCTACAACAACGAGCTGGCCAACGGCGTCGGCAACCTCCTCAGCCGAACCGTCCACATGATCGGGCGGTACTTCCAGGGCGCCGTGCCGCCGGCCGGCGACCGCGTCGCCGAGGACGCCGAGGTCCGCCAGGCCGCCGACGCCCTCCTTCAGACCGCGCCACGGGCAATGGCCGACTGCCAGTTCCATAAGTACCTCGACGCGATCTCGGGCCTGGTGGGGGCCACCAACCGGTTCATCGACGTCACCGAGCCCTTCCGCCTGGCCAAGGACGACTCGCAGCGGGCGAGGCTTTCGAGTATCCTGTATAGTTGTGCCGAGGCGGTGCGGTTGATCCTGGTGTACCTGCGGCCGGTCATGCCCGACACGGCCGACGGGGGGCTCGCGCAGCTCGGCTTGCCGGCGGGCGCGGAGTTGGAGCGGGTCGGGCGATGGGGCGTGCTCCAGGCGGGCACGATGACCGAGAAGGGCGAGGCGCTGTTTCCGAGAAAGGTGTGATGGAAGGAGAACCCACCAAGTCGATGGAGCAGGTGATCCTGGAAGACGGGCGGTATCCGCCCGAGGCCTACGGGTTCCTGCACGACGGCCTGAACCGCGCCGTCCGCGCCATGTACGGCGAGGAAGCCGGCAGCGGGCAACGCCACGTCAGCGGCCGGGAACTGTGCGAGGCCCTCCGCGACCTGGCCCTCGAACGCTACGGCATGCTCGCCGAAACCGTCCTCCACAAGTGGGGCATCCACGAGACCGTGGACTTCGGCCACATGGTCTATCTGCTGATCGACAACAACTTCATGCGGAAGACCGACGACGACAGCCTGGAGGACTTCCGCGACGTCTACGACTTCGACAAGGCCTTCCGCGGCTACGAGGCCTTCGAGCTGAAGGAATGAGCAGGAAGCCCAGGACGCGCCCGACGCGACGGGACGACCGGCCGAAGGCCCCGGACCTTCCCCCGCCGGTCGACGTCGTCGATGGCATCCCCGACCGCCGCCCCACGCCGCCCCGGTGGCGCTACGCCGTGATCGCGGCCGTCTTCCTGGCCTGGCTGGGCTTCCTGATCTACTGCGCGGCGGCGGGGAATCCGTAGCCGCACCGGCGCCCCGAACGGACTCGGCGGCGCGGACCCGACCCGGCCGGGGGGACGGGTGATCGGCGGCACCGTCCGGTGCCTCAAGTGGGAGTGACCAATGCGTGCGAAGACACGGAGGTTGGGAACGCTTGGGCTGCTCGTCGCGGTTCTCGTCGCGGCCGTCGGCTGCGAGCCGCAGGACATCTCCCTCGGGACCGGGCCGGTCGCCCCGCCGCCCGTCGAGCAGGTCCGGCTGTTGAATTGCGCCGCCCGCCTGGGCATGCGGGTCGCTCACCGCAGCCGCACCAGCGCCACGCTCCGCAACGGCGCGAACACCGTCGTGCTGTATTCCGAGCCGCTGGGGGAGGTCTACGTCAACGGGACCGTGCTGCCCGACAGCGGCGGGATCGCGCCCATCGAGGACTCGCTCCTCGTGCCGGTGCCGTTGGTCTCGCGCGTCGCCAGGCTGCTTCGCCCGGTTCCGCATCCGCACGTGGTCCAGACCCGGCCCCCTCATCGCCCCGCGCCCTCTCCGGCCCGACCGCTGGGCTGCGTCGTCATCGATCCCGGCCACGGCGGACGCGACCCCGGGGCCATCAGTTGCCTGGGGCACCGGGAGAAGGACGTGGTGCTGCGCGTCTCGAAGCTGTTGGCAGCGGAGCTGCGCCGAGCGAACGTGGACGTCCGGTTGACCCGGACGACCGACCGCTACCTGGAGCTGGAGGACCGCCCCGCCGTTGCGAACCGCTGCGGGGCGCACCTGTTCGTCAGCGTCCATGCCGACTCGGCGAGAAATCGCCGCGCCACCGGCTTCACCGCGTACGTGTCGCGTTCGGCCGACGCCGGCTCGCTGGCGGCCGCCGACGTCATCAACCGTGGCGTCGCCGCCGCCGGCGTCCCCAGCCGGGGCATCCGCCGCGCCGACTTCCGCGTGCTCGTCCACGCCGACAGCCCGGCCGTGCTCGTCGAGTTGGGCTACCTGTCCAACCGCTGGGAGGCCGAGCGCCTGCACCACGCGGCCTACCAGCAGCGCCTGGCCCGCGCGCTGGCCCGGGGCGTGACGGAGTACCTGGCGGCCAAGTAGCCCCCGCCGTCGTCGCCGGTGCGGCAGGCCGGCTGCCCTGCCAGAGCCGTTGCCGGACCGCCTCGTTCGCCGCCTTCCTGCGGCGTGAGCCCCGCCCCCGGCCCGCCGGGCGCGCCGCCCCCGTTTGCCGCCTTCCTCGGCGAATCGTACGTTGCAGTCGCCAAACGGAGGACAAAAGTATGGTGTACCGGATTCGTTACCGCAGGCACGGCCGGTGCGGCGATGCCGAGGTCGTCGTCGAGGCCAACAGCCCCACCGAGGCCATGGTCAAGTTCCAGCACACCGGGGACGGGACGTCCGCCAATTGCCGCGACGTCGTCACCAGCGTCCGCGCGGAGGACACCTCCTGCGAACTGAGCCCCTAGCCCACCTGCTGCGCTCAGATCCGCTCGAATCGCAGCAGCGTGTCGCACCCGCATGTTTCCCGCTGAGGCCCCGGCAGCGGGAATTGCTCCCGCAGCTCCGCGACGTCGAGGCGGGGCAGGCCCGCCGTCGGCCCGGCCGGACGCCGCGGGGCCACGAACACCCACAGCTCGTCCGCCAGCCGTGACGAGATCACCTGCCGAAGGACCTTCGCGCCACCCTCAACCAGCAGTCGCGTCCATTGCCGCCGGCCCAGCTCGTCCAGCAGGCTCGGCAGGTCCACGCCGCCGGGCGAGGCGGGAAGCACCAGCAGCTCGGCCCCCGCGCCGCGAAGGGCCTCGGCGCGGTCGCCGTGGTCGGCGACGCCCTGGCGCGTCGCCGCGATCAGGACCGGCTGGTCCGCGGCGGCCGTGCGAAGCAGTTGGCTTTCCGCCGGCGTGCGGAGGCGGGCGTCGAGCACCAGTCGGACGGGCTGGCGCCCGCGCCCGCTGCGGTTCGTCAGCAGCGGGTCGTCGGCCAGCACCGTGCCGACGCCCACGCCGATGCCGTCGCAGTAGCTGCGCAGCTCGTGCGCCCGTTGCCGGGAGGCCTCGCCGGAGATCCATCGCCCCTCGCCGGCAGGCAGGGCGAGATACCCGTCGGCGGTCTGGGCCCATTTGCAGAGGACCCACGGCCGCCGGGCCGTGCGGAGCTTGACGTACGGCGCGAGCAGCCGGCGTGCCTCGCCCTCGCCGACGCCGACGTCCACGTCGATGCCCGCCTCGCGCAGCTTCGCGAGGCCGCGCCCCGCGACGCGCTCGTCCGGGTCGATCATCGCCACGACCACGCGCGCGACGCCCGCGGCGATCAGCGCGTCGGCGCACGGCGGCGTCTTGCCGACGTGACAGCACGGCTCCAGCGTGACGTACATCGTCGCGCCGCGGACGTCCGCGCCCGCCTCGCGCGCCGCCGCCAGCGCCGCGACCTCCGCGTGCGCCCCGCCGTAGCGCTCGTGCCAGCCCCGGGCGATCTCCCGCCCGTCCCGCACGATCACCGCGCCGACCGGCGGGTTCGGCTCCACCCATCCCACCCCGCGACGCGCCAGCTCCAGCGCCCGGGCCATGAATTGCCGCCTTGCTTCCGCCACGGCGTGCATTATAGGGTACGGCCGCGCGCAAGCGCAGCCACCGGTTGGCCGCGGTCCGCTGTCCGCCAAGCCCAGGGAGCGCCGGCGTTGGTCCTGAGAGTCTTACTCCTGCTGTTCGGCGTCTCCGCCTGTGCGACCGCCGTCATCATGATCAAGACGCGCCCGGCGAGCATGCACCCCGTGCTGCTGGCGTCGTACCGGCTGTTCGTGGCCGCCGTGGCGCTGACGCCGCTGCTGGTGCGCGACTGGCGCCGGCGGCGCGGGCAGGTCCGCCTGGGGGACCTGAAGGTCGCCCTGCTGCCGGGGGCGATGCTGGGGCTGCATTTCGTCACGTGGATCATCGGCGCCGAGAAGCCCCCGGCCGCCAACGTCAGCCTCATCGTCAACATGGTCCCCATCGTCATGCCCTTCTTCCTGTTCGTGCTGATCCGCGAGCGGCTCACGAAGGCCGAGCTGCTCGCCACGGTCGTCGCGATGGCGGGCCTGGCCGTCCTGGGCGCCAAGGACTTCGACAGCAGCCGCGAGTTCTTCATCGGCGACGCCATCTGCTTCGCCTCGATGCTGCTGTACGCCTTCTACCTCGCCCTGGGGCGCAAGTACCGCCGCTTCGGGAGCATCTGGCTGTACCTCGTGCCGCTGTACTACGTCGCGGCGGTCTTCTGCCTGCTGGGGGCGCTGCCGTTCACCAACCCCATCCGTGCCTACAGCCTCCACGAGGTCCTGCTCGCCGTGGGCCTCGGGCTCGTGCCGACCGTCATCGGGCACTCGATCCTCAACTACTCCATGCGGCACATCCGCGGGCAGGTCGTCAGCCTGATCAACCTCAGCCAGTTCGTCTTCGCCGGGATCATGGGCTACGCCTTCTATAGCGAGGTGCCCAACTGGAGCCTCTTCGTCGCCGCCGCGGGCGTCGTCGCCGGGGCCGTCCTGGTCCTTCGCTCCCAGGCCCGCAGCGCCCGCGACGTCTGCCCGCGCAGCCGCTCCTGAGGCCAAGCCGCCGGGGGGCCCAGCCCGGCGCCCTGGTTGCGGCCGTCGGCGTTTGCCCGTAGTCTGTGGCCGCCGACCGATCGTGGCGGGGCGGCGATGCAAGGATGGCAGCAGTGCTCTTCATCGCGTTGATGGTGATCTCGCTCGTCGGCTACGCGCTCGTGATCGCCCTGTCGATCATCCCGGTCAATCCCAACGTGGCCAGCCGGGGCCAGTACGTCGTGTTCGTCGTCTACGGGTCGCTGTTCTACGTCATCTCGACGATGGTCCACGTCGCGCCGCTGCTGCTGTTCGACACGTACTTCGTCCGGCCGGAGAACCGCCGCAAGAGGTTCCTGCCGCTCGTGCTGCCCACAGGGATGCTGCTCTACCTGGTCTACGTCATCGCCTTCGGGCGGTAGCTGCCCGCCCAGGGCCGCGGTCGGAGACGGATGAGCCTGGGTTTCAGGTTGGGCGGAAAGCCGGTAACCTATCCGCCAGAGCGTGGAGAGATGGTGGCATTCCGAGTTGGGCTCCTCCAAGAGGAAGGAAAGAGCAGCAAGATGCCGACTCGCGGCAAGGTGAGCAACGAAAGAGGAAAGGTGAGAAAGATGAGCAGATTGATCAGCGTGGTTTGCATCCTGGCGAGTGTCGTCGTGATCGCGTCGGTGGCCGGGGCGGCCGAGGACGTCCTCATCGCCGATTTCGAGGGCAGGGATTACGGGGACTGGAAGGTGACGGGCGAGGCGTTCGGGCCGGGCCCGGCGCAGGGGACGCTTGGCGGGCAGATGCACGTGTCCGGCTTCAAGGGCAAGAGGCTGGTGAACACGTACTTCAAGGGCGACGGCACGGTGGGGACGCTGACGTCGCCGCCGATCAAGATCGAGCGGAAGTTCATCTGCTTCCTCATCGGCGGCGGAATGCATCCGGGCAAGGCGTGCATGAACCTCCTGGTCGGCGGCAAGGTGGTGCGGACGGCCACGGGGCCGAACGATCAGCCCGGCGGCTCCGAGAAGCTGGCGTGGAGTCTCTGGGACGTGGGCGACCTGGCGGGCAAGACGGCGACGATCCAGATCGTCGACAACGCCAAGGGCGGCTGGGGGCACGTGAACGTCGACCACATCATCCAGACCGACACCAAGCCGAAGATCCCGCCGGCCCCGAAGCTGGGCGCGTTCACCAAGGAGATGACGGTCGAGAAGAAGTACCTCATCATCCCGATCCAGAACGGCGCGAAGCGGTGCAACCTGGAGCTGGAGGTCGCGGGCAAGAAGGTCCGCCGGTACGGCACGGAGCTGGCGACGGACGCCAACACCGTGGACTTCTGGGCCTGGTTCACCATCGAGTCCTACAAGGGCCAGCCCGCGGTCGTCAGCGCCAGGGGCGCGCCCGAGGAGGGCTTCAAGCTGATCCGCCAGTCCGACGAGATTCCGGGCGCCGAGACGTTCTACACCGAGGCGCTCCGCCCGCAGTTGCGCTTCAGCCAGAAGGTCGGCTGGAACAACGACACCAACGGGATGGTCTACTACGACGGCGAGTGGCACGTCTACTTCCAGCACAACCCCGTCGGATGGAAGTGGGGCAACATGACGTGGGGCCACTTCGTCAGCACCGACCTGATCCACTGGAAGCAGCTTCCCAACGCCCTGTTCCCGTCCACGATGGCCCGAGGGGCGTGCTTCTCCGGCAGCGCGGCCGTGGACGTGCACAACACCGCCGGCTGGCAGACGGGCAGGGAGAAGGTCATCGTCGCGGCGCTGACCGACACGGGCGCGGGCGAGGCCGTCGCGTACAGCAACGACCGCGGGCGCACCTTCACGTGGTACGAGAAGAACCCGGTCGTCAAGCACAGCGGGCGCGACCCGAAGATCGTCTGGTACGCCCCGGGCGAGCACTGGGTGATGGCCGTCTACGACCAGACCAAGGAGCACGGGCGGAACGTCGCGTTCTACACGTCGAAGGACCTCAAGCAGTGGGAGGTCCAGAGCCACCTGCCCGGCTACTACGAGTGCCCCGAGCTCGTCGAGCTGCCCGTCGACGGCGACAAGAGCAACACGCGCTGGGTGGTCTTCGCCGCCGACGCCCGGTACGCGGTAGGGAAGTTCGACGGCAAGACGTTCACGCCGGAGCACGAAGGCAAGCACCGCGTGCACTACGGGTCGTACTACGCGTCGCAGATCTTCAGCAACCCGCCGGACGGGCGGTGGATTCAGATCGGCTGGGCGAGGATGGCCATGCGCGGCATGCCGTTCAACCAGGCGTTCACCTTCCCGCACCGCCTGACGCTCCGCAAGACGCCCGACGGCATCCGAATGTTCGCCACGCCGATCAAGGAGATCGCCAAGCTCCGCAGGAAGACGCACGCCGCGGGCGGCGCGGAGTTGGCTACCGATTCGCCGAAAGCCGTGGCTGTCTCGGGAGAGCTCTTCGAGATCCGGGCCGAATTCGCCGTGGGCCAGGCCAAGGTCGTCGGCCTGGACATCGGCGGCAACCGCGTGACCTATGACGTCGCGAAGAACAAGCTCAACGGAGCGGACATGAAGCCCGTCGAGGGGACGGTCTCCATGCAGGTGATCGTCGATCGGCCGATGATCGAGATCTGCGGCAACGACGGCGCCGTCTACATCACCTCCGGCCGCGGCAAGCGCGGCGACGTGTCGGCCGTGACCGCCTTCGCCGAAGGCGGCGCTGCGAAACTACTGGGGCTGGAGGTCCACGAGCTCAATTCCATCTGGCGGAAATAGCCGCCGGCGGCGACGAGCAACTCGGGAGAGACCCATGGCACGCTCTCCGTTGGCGACGGCAATTGCCGCCGTCCTGTGCTTCGGCCTGGCGCCGCCGGCCCGGGCCGCGGACGGCAAGGTGAAGGTGTTCATCCTCGCCGGCCAGTCCAACATGGAAGGCTACGGCATGCTCGGCAGCCTCGACCACCTGGGCAGCCACCCCACCGGCGGCCGGCTGCTCAAGATGCTCAAGGCCGCCGACGGCTCGTGGGCCACACGCGACGACGTGACGATCTGGTGGAACAAGGAGTCGCTGAAGCACAAGCATGGTCCGCTGAGCACGAACTGGGGGGCCATGAGGGGCAAGTCCATCGGGCCGGAGCTGATGTTCGGCACGATCATGGGCCAGCGCTACGAGGAGCACGTTCTGCTGATCAAGACCGCCTGGGGCGGCAAGAGCGTGTGGTGTGACTTCCGCTCGCCGGGCGCCGGCGAGATGACCTGGGACGAGAAGCGAATCCTGAAACGAGACCACTGGCTCAAGCCCGGCCACTTCTACCGCAAGATGGTTGCCGAGATAAAGGGGTGTCTGGCGGGTATCAAGGATGTTGTCCCGGGGTATAGCGGTCAGGGCTATGAGATTGCCGGCATGGCCTGGTTCCAGGGCTGGAACGACTTCGGCGAGTGGCACCTCCAATTGGACGGCAAACGCGTCGGCATGGGCCTCATCGAGCGCTACCCGCACAACCTCGCGGCCATGTTTCGCGACCTGCGCAAGGACCTCGACGCGCCCGACATGCCGATCGTGATCGGCGAACTGGGCGTCGGCGGTCGTGAGATGGCCAAGAGGGCGAAGAACGCCGACGACCACGAGGCCATCGGGATGGTGAGCTTCCGCAAGGCCCAGAAGGCCGTGGCCGATGACCCGTCGCTCAGGAACGTCAGCTTCGTGCCCACCGCCGCCTTCTGGGATACGCGTCTGCAGGAACTGCGAATCATGGCGGACAAGTACTGGGATGTCAAACAGCGGAAGAAGATCAAGGATACCGACGGCAACGTGCTGCCGACGAAGAAGTTGAACGACGAATACTGGCGCCGGGGCGGTCACTGGTACTGCCACTACAACGGCTCGGCATCCAACTGCTCGCTGGTCGGCTACGCCATGGCTGAGGCTCTCAATAGATCCAGATAAACTGTTGAGTTGAAAGAGAGAGGACGGAAGATGGAGAAGATGCTCAGAACAGCGGCGGGCCTTCTTGTGCTGATGCTGGCGGATGTCTGCTTCTGTGAGATGGCGGACAGTATCCTGGAAACGAGCGGGGCCAAGGGTGGCTTTGTGGTTCGTCTCGGCTGCGGGGACGGGAAACTGACGGCGGAGCTGAAGAGAAGCGATGCGTATATCGTACACGGACTGGACACGGAGGCGGCAACAGTTCAGAAGGCGCGGGAGCATTTCCTGGCGCGCAGATTCAACGGAACAGTCTCAGCCGCCGTGTTCGACGGTGAGCATCTGCCTTACATCGACAATATGGTCAACCTGTTGGTGGTGAGTTCGCGCTTCAATGTTTCCCGGACGGAGCTGATGAGGGTACTCACACCGAACGGTGTTCTTCTGGAGCGGACCGGCAAGGGTTGGAAGAAGACAGTCAAGCCTGTTCCCGACGAGATGGATGAATGGACTCATTACCTGCACGGCCCGGATAACAACGCGGTGAGCCGGGACACTGCGATCACTGCGCCGATCAAACACCTGCAGTGGAAGGGCAGTCCGAAGTACTCGAGGCACCACGACAAGTCCTCAAGCATCCCGGCCGTGGTAACAGCCGGAGGAAGGGTTTTCTACATCGTGGACGAGGGCCCGCGCGCTTCCATCCTGTGGGACTCCGACTGGCAGGTGGTTGCCAGGGACGCTTTCAACGGCGTGATTCTCTGGAGGAAGAAGATCGACCAGTGGACGGATCAGCTATGGGGTCTGAAGAGCGGGCCGTCAAAGACACCTCGCAGGCTGGTGGCGACCAAGGACGGTGTGTACGTCACGCTGGGCCTGTTGAGTCCGGTCAGCAAGCTGGACGCGGCGACGGGGAGAGAGCTGAAAGTGTATGCCGGGACGGGGAAGACGGAGGAGATCGTGCTGAAGGACGGCGTTCTGTACCTGGTCATCCATCCGACGATCGACCCGGGCAAGCGCGGAGGGTTCTGGGAAAGAGTGCCAAAGACAGTGATGGCGCTCAGGGAATCCGACGGAACCACCCTGTGGCGGCATGAGCTGCCCTGGATAGCCCCGGTTACCCTGACCGTTGGCGAGAAGAACGTGTATCTGTGCGACGGCCCGCGGATCATTGCGTTTGACCGTGTTTCAGGCAAAGAGCTGTGGAAGTCTGTGAAGATTCCATGGCGTGAAAAGAGGATGCCGACCTATTTCGCCCCTACGCTGGTCGCGGCGGGAACAAGCGTCTTGTATGCGGGCGGCGAGAACTGGCGCGAACATGCCGGGAGCAAGGGGTTGATGACGTGTCTGGACGCGGCGACGGGAGAAATCAAGTGGCAGCGGCCGCACCTGCCGTCAGGTTACCAGTCGCCGCAGGATATCTTCGTGATAGGCAACCGTGTCTGGTGCGGCAGCCTCAATTCCAAGCCGGGCGAGTTCGACAGAAGGTACCCGGACGTTTCCCCAAGTACCGGTGAGTTCATTTCGTACAATCTTCAAACGGGGAAGCCGGAGAAGACCATCCCGCGCGGTGCGGACTGCTACTGGTTCCACCATCGCTGTCACCGGGCAAAAGCCACGGAGAAGTTCTTCCTCACGTCGAGGACCGGCATCGAAATGATCGATACGCGGACGGGCAAATGGCACCTGCACCATTGGGCACGCGGCGCGTGTGTTTACGGGATCATGCCCGCGAACGGCCTGATCTATGGTCCGTCGCATCCCTGCGCTTGTTATCCGGAAGCGAAGCTCACCGGGTTCAACGCGCTGGGCGGTGCACGAACGTCGAGAGTTGAGAGGTCAGAAGCGAGGAATCGGCTGCAGAAGGGACCGGCGTTCGGCACTGTCAGGGATCAAGAGGCCAGGCCCGCATCTTCTGAAGATTGGCCTACCTTCCGGGGAAGTGCGGCGCGCAGCGGTTCCACCGACGCCGCAGTGGATAGAGATACGGCTGTGAAGTGGCGGACGCGGATTGGCGGAAGACTGAGCCAGGCCGTTGTGGCGGGCGGGAGGCTGTTTGTGGCGTCAGTTGATGCGCATACGGTCTATGCGCTTAATCAGAATTCAGGAAAGGTCGAATGGAAGTACAGTGCCGGAGGGCGCGTTGATTCCCCGCCGACGATCCACAAAGGGATGGTGATCTTCGGAAGCGCGGATGGATACGTCTACTGCCTGCGTGCGTCTGACGGGGCACTGGTCTGGCGGTTGGCCGCCGCTCCATACGATCAGCGGCTCATGGCATGGGAGCAGTTGGAGTCTGTCTGGCCGGTGCATGGCAGCGTGCTGATCCGGAATGATGTTGCGTATGTGATCGCCGGCCGGTCCATGTTTCTTGACGGCGGTCTCACGCTGTACCGCCTCAAGCCGGCCACCGGCGAGATCCTCTCTGAGGTGCGGATGGATGAAAAGGACCCCAACACGGGCAAGGACTTGCACACCCATGTCAGGGTGCTGGACATGCCGGTTGCTTCCTCGGACATTCTGAGCAGTGAAGGTACCCATGTCTTCATGCGGTCCCAGCCGTTCGACCTGGAGGGCAAGCGCAGGCGGGTTCATCAGGTTGACATCGGACAGCAGCGCGGGGACGATGCGCATCTGTTTGTTCCGAACGGGTTTCTGGATGGCAACTACTGGCATCGCGCCTTCTGGGTCTACGGGCGCAGTGTCCGCGGGGGGCCGGGCTACGGGAGTACGGGGCATCATGCCCCCTGCGGCAAGATCATGGTTCTGGATGATGATAATGTGTATAGTTTCGGGCGTCGGCAGGAGTACTGGCGCTGGACGACGCCCACGGAATACCGGCTCTTTTCCGTGGATCGCAGTCTGCCGCGTTCGGAGGGCAAGGCGGCGGCCGGGAAGAAACGGCGCAGGACGACAGCGAGATTCGCGATACGCTGGAGTATTGAGATCCCGGTACTGGTGAGGGCGATGGTGAAGGCTGGTGATACCATCTTTGCATGCGGGCCGGCGGATATTGTGAATGAGCCGGACTTCCGGATGCGTCAACCGGGGAAGCTTGAACCGCTCAAGAGGCAGGCGGAGCTCTTTGCCGGCAGTGACGGAAGTGTGCTCTGGGCTGTGTCCGCCAAAGACGGAGAGAGGATTGAGGAAACCAAACTCGGTGTGCTGCCGGTCTTCGACGGCATGATCGCCGCCGGCGGGCACTTGTTCATGTCCACCGTGGACGGCAAAGTCGTCTGCCTCGGGAGCGGAGGTTAAGCAGACATCAAGGGGTGGAAGCAACGGGTGCGGTACACGAACAAGATGATGCCATGGGAGAGATGGTATGCATCTTGACCTGCTGCCTGATCGGCTGGGTCGTGGCGAAGGCACTGGACGGAATGGAAGCCGAGAGATGAGTATTCACTTGGCAGCGATGGGACAAACGAGCGTGCTTTCGTGGTGCGCCGCTGTCGTTGGGACGTTCGGTTTCGGCGCGGCGTGCGGGGCGGCAGGTGCGGAGGAGCCCTCGTGGCGGCCGGTCGGGGGACACCTCATGACGCGCTGGGCGAAGGATGTGTCTCCGACGCGGGCGCTGCCCGAGTACCCCCGGCCGGTGATGAAGCGCGAGCGTTGGGAGAACCTGAACGGCCTGTGGGAGTACGCCATCCGCCGGAGGGAGGAGACGCGCCGGCCGGCGAAGTTCGACGGGCACGTCCTCGTGCCGTTCTGCATCGAGTCGGCCCTGTCGGGCGTGAAGAAGAAGGTGACGGAGAGGGATCGCATCTGGTACCGCCGCACGTTTGAGGTGCCCGGGAGCTGGGTGGGTCGGCGAATCCTGCTGCACTTCGGGGCCGTCGATTGGGACACGACCGGCTGGG
>CAZXOC010000218.1:0-13023 GCA_964642165.1 uncultured Planctomycetaceae bacterium
AACAGATCCGTCGCCGTGCGCTGGTCGCAGCGCGACGTGTGGCGCGCCGTTCGACATTTGGCGCGCCGTTCGACGTTTGGCGCGACGTTCGACGTTCGGCGCGCCGTTCGACGTTTGGCGCGCCGTTCCACGTTCGACGCGACGTTTGGCGCGCCGTTTAGCGGGCCCGCTTGCGGGCCGCGTTACCGCGCCGCCAAGCGGCGCGGTAAGACCCGTCGCCGTGCGCTGGTCGCGGCGCGACGTTTGGGCGCGACGTTTGGGCGAACAACCTGCGCGGCCGGCAAGCCGGCCCGCTAAACAATCGCCCAACGCCTTGTGGACGATCGCCCGACGCCCGCTAAACAGTCGCCCGACGCCTCGTGGACGCCCGACGGACGCCCGCCCGATGTCCGCTAGACAGTCCCTGGACGCCCGCCTACAGCGAGCCCTTGGTGGAGGGCACGTCGCCGGGGCGGCGCGGGTCGATGGCCTTCGCGGCGCGGAAGGCCTGGGCGAAGGCCTTGAAGATCGCCTCGGCAATGTGATGGTCGTTGGTACCGCAGGGAACGTTCACGTGCAGGTTCAGGCGGGCGTGGTTGGCCACCGCGCGGAAGAACTCCTCCACCAACTGCGTGTCGAACGTGCCGATCTTGTCGCCGGCGAAGCTCACGCGGAACACGACGGCCGGGCGCCCCGACAGGTCCAACGCCACGTTCGCCAGCGCCTCGTCCATCGGCACGGACGCCGAACCGTACCGGCGGATGCCCGCCTTGTCGCCCAGCCCCTGCGCGATGGCCTGGCCGAGGCAGATGCCGACGTCCTCGACGGTGTGGTGGTCGTCCACTTCGAGATCGCCGCCGGCCCGGACGGCCAGGTCGCTCAGGCTGTGCCGCCCGAGGTGGTCGAGCATGTGATCCAGGAAACCGATGCCCGTCTCGGCGCGGACCTTCCCGCTGCCGTCGAGGTCCAGCGTCAGCTCGATCCGCGTCTCTTTGGTCTCGCGCTTGATGGTGGCCGTGCGGTCGCTCATGTCAGGGCGTCCTCCGTCGGCTCGGTTCGGCCCGGCTCCAGCGGCGCGCCGCAGTCGGGGCATTCGCGGGTGCCGTCGGGCACTTCCCGGCCGCAAATCGGGCACGTGTCCATGGTCGCACCTCCCTGGCGCATGGACGAAGCAGACGAACGGACCCGCGCGCCGCGACTAGAGGACCTCGCGGATCGCCCCCACGAGGGCGGTGTTCTGCTCGTCGGTGCCGACGCTGATCCGCAGCTTGTCGGCCAGCGGCGGCTCTTGGAAGTATCGAATCAGGATGCCCCGTTCCTTGAGGGCTTCGTAGACCTCTCGCGCCCCGCCGCGGGGCGGGCGGCAGAGCAGGAAGTTCGCCTGGCTCGGCCAGACGCGGAAGCCCATGGCCGCCAGGTCGCCCGAGAGCTTCGCCCGCGAGGCCCGGACCTTGGCGACGCACTCCCGCTGGTAGGCCTGGTCCTCGATCGCGGCGGCCGCCACCAGGCACGGTACGGCGCCCACGTTGTAGCTGTCCTTGACCTTGACCAGGCCGGCGAGGATGTCCGGGTGGCCCACGCCGAAGCCCAGGCGCAGGCCCGCCAGCGAGTAGCCCTTCGACAGCGTCCGCAGGACGAGCACGTTGGCGTGCTCGCGGACCAGCGAGAGGGCGTTCTGGTCGGCGAAGTCCACGTAGGCCTCGTCGACCACCAGCAGCCCCGCGACGCGCGACGCCAGCTCGCCCAGCGCCTCGGTGGCGAAGCCCGTGCCGGAGGGGGCGTTGGGGTTGACGACGATCGTGACGGCAGCGCCGGCGGCGACGAGCTCGTCGGCCGGCAAGTGGAAGTCCTCGTCGAACGGCACCTCGGCCAGCTCGGCCTGCTGGATCCCCGCCAGCGTGCGGAAGAGCGAGTAGGTCGGCACGGGACAGGCGACCGTCCGCCCGGGCTCGGCGCAGGCCCGGAAGACCATCGTCAGCAGGTCGTCGCTGCCGTTGCCGGGGAGGATCCAGTCCGCCGGCACGGACAGCACCGCCGCGGCGGCCTCGCGGAAGGCCCGCGCCGTCGGGTGCGAGTAGCGCCGCAGCCGCTCGCCGTCGAACTCGCGCAGGACGCGCATCGCCGCCGGCGAGGGCGGGTAGGGGTTCTCGTTCGTGTTGATCTTGATGACCTTCTCGCCCGGCGCGGGCTGCTCGCCCGGCACGTAGCCGGTCATCGCGTCGATGCTGTCGCGGAAGTAGGTCATCGGAACCACCTGCGGAACAGGGCAGCAGTCTCTCAAGCCAATGGGAAGTCTAGCCGTCGTGGCCCAGTCGAATCCCGAGCGCGCCTGCATGGCCTGCCAAGCCCTCGCGCGTGGCGAAGTCCATCGTGTCAGGCGCGTCCGCCGCCAGCGAGGCCGCGTCGTATCGCAGGATGCTGGTGGCCTTGAGGAACTCGTTGCAGCTCAGCGGGCTGAAGAACCGGGCCGTCCCGCCCGTGGGCAGGACGTGGCTGGGGCCGGCGTAGTAGTCGCCCAGCGGGACGGGCGTGTGCGGCCCCAGGAACGCCGCCCCGGCGTTGCGGATCTTCGCCAGCGCCGCGTCGTCGTCGGCCGTGACGATCTGGAGGTGCTCCGGCGCGAAGTCGCCGGCCACCTCGCAGGCGGCGGCGAGGTCCGGCACGACGAGCAGCGCGCTGTACCGCTGAAGCCCGCGCCGCAGCCCTTCGGCCCGGTCCAGGGCCGGAAGCTGCTCCTCGATGGCGGCGGCGACGGCCTCGGCGAGACCGCGCGACGGCGTCACGAGGACGGCCGAACCGGGGTCGTGCTCCGCCTGGGCGAGAAGGTCGGCGGCGACCCACGCCGCCTCGGCCGTGTCGTCGGCCACGATCAGCACCTCGCTGGGCCCGGCGAGGCTGTCGATGCCGACGCGCCCGAAGAGTTGGCGCTTCGCCTCGGTGATGAAGGCGTTGCCCGGGCCGACGATCTTGCACGCCGCCGGGACGGTCTCCGTGCCGATCGCCAGGGCCGCCAGTCCCGCCGTGCCGCTGACGCGATAGACCTCCTCGATGCCCAGCTCGCGCGCGACGGCCAGCACGAGCGGGCTGACGTCGCCGGCGGTCGTCGGGGGGCTGACGAGGGCGATCTCGCCCACGCCGGCGACGGCGGCCGGCACGAGCGTCATCAACGCGCTGGAGATCAGCACGGCGCCCGTGCCGCTGCCGCCGGGGACGAACACGCCCACGCGGTCGACCGGCGTGTAGCGCACGCCCAGCACGCGCCCGCCCCGGACCAGCGGCGGCGGGTCGCGGTGGCGGATCGCCTCCTGGTACTCGCGGATGTTCGCGATCGCGCGGCGCATCAGCGCCAGGAAGTCGGCGTCGGCCGAGGCGTGCGCCGCCCGGAGCCTCTCCGCCTCGACGCGCATCGTCTCCGGCGTCAGCTCGACCTTCTCGATGCGCCGCGTCAAGTCGATCACGGCCGCGTCGCCGCGGGCCTCGACGTCCGCGATCACCTCCGCGACCGCCTGGCGGACGTTCTCGTCCCCCGTGGCGGTGCCGGTCAGCCCGCCGCCGCGCAGGGCGTCTCGCACGGCGAGCACGGCCGGATCGGAAAGCGGCCGGTCCGTCTCGATGATGGGCACGGTCATAGTCCCCGGAATCTACGGGAAGCGGCCCGCCGCTGCAACGTCGCCCGACGGACAATGCGCCCCCGGCGACCGCGCCGGGACGCGGTTGACTGCCTGCCGCCGCGGCGATAGACAAGCAGCACCGGCCGCTGGAGCGGCCAGCGGTCGTGCGCGACCTGCGATCGGGAGCGAGTGACGGTGACCTCTACGGGCGACGCCGGCGAGTTCGACGCGGTGATGGACGCCCTGGGCGTCGGGCCCGGGCGCGACGGCTGGCGCGACGGCTGGGACGAGAGCCGGCGATCGTTCGACCCGGGGCGGCTGGGCTTCCTCCGCCCGGCGTTCGTGCGCCGCCTCTGCGGGGAGCTGGGCATCCCGGGCGACGTCCGCGAGGCCGTCGTCGCGTCGCTCGCCGCGTTCGAGCAGCGCCCGGCGCTGAAGCGTCTCGCCTGGCACTGCCATCGGAGGCTCTTTGTCTCCCCGCCGCCGGATGCCGGCGAGCCGCCGAAGATCGAGCTGCCCTGGCCGAGCGCCCCGGACGAGCTGCCCCCGTGGGGCGAGATGTTCCACGCCGTGGTGCTGCTGTCGGGCGGGCGGTTCCTGCAGAAGCTGCACGCCTCGCGCGGCATCGGCGCCGAGGTGACGCGCGACACGGCCGGCGACCTGACGCTGTGGATGCGCCACTACCGCCGGCGGACGGGCCGGTGGGGCCTCGACCAGGCGCGCTGGCTGGTGAGCCACTTCACGGGGCGCATCTTCCGGCTGGGGCGGCTCCAGTTCCGCTTCGAGGCCTTCGAGCGCGACGTCCGCGCGTATCGCAACCGCGAGGACGGGCGTGTGGTCCTGCTGGCGCCCGGCGGGGCGCGCTTCCGCGCGGACGGCCAGTTCGACGGCACCGGCGGCGTCCGCGACGAGGCGGGGGCGTGGACGAGCGTCCTGACCGACGACGCCGGCCGCGTTCGCGGCTGCGCCATCTCGCCGGACGGGCGCGCGCAGCGCGAGCCGATCGAGCTGCCCGCCGACCGATGGCGGCTCGTCCTGCGCAGGGGCGACGCCGTCCTGGGCGTGCACATCCCCGCGGGCGAGCCGATGACGCACGCGGCCTGCGGCGAGTCGTTCGGGCGGGCGGCGGCGTTCTTCGCGCGGCACTTCCCCGAGGTCGCCTACCGGGCGTTTCACTGCGGGTCGTGGTTCCTGGACAACCAGTTCGCCCGCCTGCTGCCGGCGTCGTCCAACATCCGCCGCTTCCAGGAGGAGGTCTACCTCTATCCGCTGCCGGGCGCGGGCGACGAGCAGACGTTCGAGCGCGTCTTCGGGCGGCGGTTCGACGACCTTGGCGACGCGCCGCGCGACACGGCCCTGCGGCGGGCCATCGTGGCGCACCTCCGCGGCGGCGGGCACTTCCACGCCGGCGGCATGCTCCTGTTCCCCGAGGACCTCAACTGGGGCCGCAAAGTGTACCGCCGCATGCGCGGCCTGGAGAGCGACGATGGCTAGGCACATCGGCATCGTGGCGTGCAGCGCCGAGGGCGCGGCGCTGTGCTACCGGACGATCTGCGCCGAGGGCGCGCGGACCATGGGCGAGCACAACCACCCCGAGATCACCATGCACACGCACCCGCTGGCGGAGTACCTGGTGCACATCCGCGGCGGCAACTGGCCGGCGGTGGGCGAGCTGATGCTCTCCTCGGCGCGGATCGTCGCGGCCGCGGGGGCCGATCTCGCGATCTCGCCCGACAACACGATCCACGAGGCGTTCGAGCACGTCGAGCCGCGCTCGCCCATCCCCTGGCTGCATATCGCCCGCGAGGTCGCGCGCGAGGCCCGGGTCGCCGGCTACCGGACCGTCACCGTCCTGGGCACGAAGTACCTGATGACCGGGGCGGTGTACCCCGACGCGCTGGCGGCGGAGGGCGTCGAGCGTCTCATCCCCGACGAGGGCGACCGCGAGCGGATCGACGGGGTGATCTTCGGCGAGCTGGTCCGCGGCGTGTTCACCGATGAGTCGCGCGCGTACTTCCACGACGTGATCCGGCGGATGAAGGCCCGCGGCGCCGAGGCCGTCGTGCTCGGCTGCACCGAGATCCCCCTGCTGGTCCGCCCCGCCGGATCCCCCCTGCCGACGCTGGACTCGACGCGTCTCCTGGCCCGCGCCGCCCTCCGCGAGGCGACGCGTCAAAGCTGACCGCACCAAGCCGGTCGGCGAGCGGTCCGGATTGGACAAGGTCAGGTCGTCAAGCCGACCTGCTGGTTCCAGAGGCGGCGGTAGATGCCGTCGCGTTGCAGCAGGTCGTGGTGGAGGCCCGTTTCGGCGATGCGCCCGCCGTCGAGGACGAGGATGAGGCCGGCGTCGCGCGCGAGGGAGAGGCGGTGGGCGATGATGAAGGTGGTTCGCCCCTCGGCGAGTCGTCGGAGGGCGTCCATGACGAGGGACTCGCTGGTGGCGTCGAGGTTGCTGGTGGGCTCGTCCATGATGAGGACGGCGGGCTCCTTGAGGAAGGCCCGCGCGATGGCGATGCGTTGGATCTGCCCGCCGGACAGGCCGACGCCGCGCTCGCCGATCTCGGCGTCGTAGCCGCGGTCCGTCTCCAGGATGAAGCTCTCGGCGTTGGCGGCGCGGGCGGCGGCGCGGATCTCCTCCTCGGAGGCGTCCCGGCGCCCGTAGTGGATGTTCTCGCGGATCGTGCCGGTGAAGAGCACGGGTTCCTGGGGCACGACGGCGATGGCCCGCCGCAGGCTCAGCAGCCAGACGTCGCGGATGTCCTGCCCGTCCAGGAGGATCCGCCCGTCCGTGACGTCGTAGAAGCGCGGCAGGAGGCTCATGAGCGTGCTCTTGCCGCCGCCGCTCTCGCCGACGAGGACGATCTTGGAGCCGCCGGGGATCTCGAAGTCGATGTCGCGCAGGACGACGACGGGCTGGTCCGTCGGGTAGGAGAACGAGACGTGCTCGAAGCGGACGACGGGCGCCCCATCGAGCTCGAGCCGCCCGGCGTGCCGGCGATCGCGGACCTGCGGCTCGGTGTCGAAAAAGTCGAAGACGCGGTCCGCGGCGGCGGCGGCCCGCTGGATCCGCGTGTAGAGGCTCGCGAGGAACTGCATCGGCTGGAGGATCTGCCTCGTGTACAGGTAGAACAGCGGCAGCGAGCCGATCGTCACGCCGCCCTCGCCGCGGGCGATCCGGTACACGCCGAACGCCAGGACGACCGCCAGCCCCAGGATGCGCGTCACCTCCGACGCCGACCGCAGCACGCCGCCCAGGAGGCGCTGGCGCAGCGTGTGGCGGCGCAGCTCGTTGGCCTCGTCGAGCACCTGGCGGGCCTCGTGGGGCTCGGCGGTGAAGGCCTGCACCTCCCGGATCATGCTGAAGCGCTCCTGGACGAGCCCGCTCATCCGCTCGACCGTCTCGCGCTGCTTCCGCGTCGCGCGGCGCATCGGGCGCCGCAGCAGCCGCGTCGTCACCACGAACAGCGGCGTGCTCGCCAACGCCACCAGCGCCCACTGCCAGTCCAGGGCGAACAGGATCGCCAGGATCACCCCCGCGCGCAGCAGGCACTGCGCGAGCTGGATCATGATCATGTCGAAGGCCTGCTGGGCGGCCTCGACGTCCGCGATGACCCGCGCGACGATCGCGCCGGTCGGGCGCTGGGTGTGGAAGCCCAGCGACAGCCGCTGGAGGTGCCGGAACAGGCGGAATCGCACGTCGCGGATGGCGTTGGCGGCAGCGCGGTGCGGGAAGTACCACCGCCCCAGCGTCGCGGCGCAGTGCACGATCATCACGGCGCCGAGCAGCAGGTGAAGCCACCCCATCCGCGACCAGGCTTCGCCCGAGGAGATCGCCCCGTCGACGAGGGGCTTGCCCACGTCGTCGATGACGTACTTGATGTACCAGGGCATGAACAGCCCCAGCACCATCCGCGCCAGGCCCGTCACCAGCCCGCCGCCCAGCCAGGGCCAGTACGTCAGCGAGAAGCCCATGAACCGCCACAGGTTCCGCAGGCTGACGCTCTCCGGCTGGCTGTCTTTCGTCTCCGCGGGCGGCACCGCGCGAGCTCCCTTCGGCGAAGTCCGGGCGCCGAGCGGCGACCCGGCGCCCCCGCGAGAAGCATCGGCGGAATCCACCCCGACCGCAAGCAGAATGCCGGGAAGCGCCTCGGCGGTGCGGCTACTCCATGTCGATCTTCAGCGTGTGGATGGACCAGTTCCAACTCTTGGTGGAGCCGGTCTGGACGATCTTGACGTGCCGGCAGGCGACGGGCTGCTTGAGGACCAGCTTGGTGACCGGCTTGTCGCCCTTACCGACCAGCGCGGGCTTGCCCCAGCTCTTGCCGTCGAAGGAGACGAACACCTCGTACCCGCGGGGGTAGTCCTTCGACGACCGCCGCGTGTCGAGCTCGATGGACCGGACCTTCGCCTCGCGCCCGAGGTCGACGGCGAACCAGTCGCCGGGCTTCATGGGCCGCCCCGTGCTCCAGCGAGTGGTGTCCTTGCCGTCGAGGGCGTTGGCGGGCTTGTCCCCGCCCCCGCTCGGCTGGGCGGTGGCGGTCATCTCCCGGCGGACGAGGGCGGTCTGGATCTTCCGGGCGGCCAGCGACGCCTCGCCCGAGAGATCCGCGTCCATCATCAGCGACTTGGCCAGCCTCAGGCCCGCCTCGCAGGGGAACTTCGGCAGGGCCGACAGGACGGCCTTCTTCTCCTGCGGGCGCTTGGCGATCTTCAGGGCGTCGCCGAGCATCCGGACGGTCTCGGCCGCCGAACGGTTCGCCGGCACGGAGAGCATCTTGACGTACCCCCGCAGGGCGAGGACCTGGTTCGTCGGATCGGGGTCGCCGCGGGCGGCGCGAAGCAGGTCGCCCATGGGCGCCGCGTCGGGCCAGTTGGACAGGGCGCGGAGGGCGGCGCGCTTGACGTCGCGGTCGGGGCTGCGAAGCTGCCCGCGCGCCGCGGCGAGGGCCTTGGCGCCGCCGAGTCGAGGCAGCACGCCCAGCAGGTTGGCCTTCGCGGCGGCGCCGGCCTTGGCGAGGGCGTCGAGGACGACGGCGGCACCGGCGTCGGTGCTCTCCACGCGGGCGATGACCGAGCCGAGCGCCCGCTCGAGGTCGCCGCGCCGGGCCTTGTTCGCCGGGTCGATCAGCATGGCGACGATCCGGGGCAGCTCCTTCTCGCCGCCCAGGAGGCCGATCGCCTTGAACGCGGCCCGGCGGACCTCCGCGGCCGGGTCGCCCGTCGCCCGCAAGACGGCGTCCATGGCCGCCCGCTCCCGGCGGGCGGTGGCCACCTCGATCATCTGCGCCCGCGCCGCGGGGGGCAAGTCCGAGGTGATCGCGCGGACGATCGCCGCGCCCGCGCCGTCGCCGGCGAGGCGCACCAGGCTGGCGCGGGCGGCGCGCGCCACGTCGCCGCCGGCGGCCGCCTGGCGGGCCAGCAACGCCACGTGCGAGGCATCGCCCAGCACGCCGAGCGCCTGGACCGCGGCGAGGCGGACGGCCTCGTCGCGGCTCTGCGCGCAGCGCGCCACGGCCGGGGCCGCCACCTTGTGCCCGCGCGCCGTCAGCGTGCTCAGCAGGACCACCTGCGCGGGCGGGGCCAGCGTCGGCAGGGCGCGGGCCAGCGCCGCCGAGGCGCCCTCGCCGGGCAGGTCGGCCATGAACTTGCCCGCCGCCCGCTGGAGGCGGACGTCCCGGTCCTTCATCAGCCGCAGGAGCCTCCCGGCGGCCTGGTCGGTCTCCGTCAGGCAGATCCCGCGAAGCGCGGCGATGCGAATCATCGTGGGGCGGCCCTCGGCGAGCAGGGCGCGGTAGATGGCCGCGGCGTCGGCGTCCTTGCCGGCGCGGGCGAGCGAATCGGCGCAGCGGAGGTACGCGTCGGCCCAGACGTCGCGAAGCGGCTTCGGCGCCCTCAGCGCGGCCAGCGCCCCCGTGGCGTCGGGCCCGCCGACGGCGCCCAGCGCGGAGATCGCCGCGGCGGCGGTCGCCTGGTCGGCGTCGGCGGCGAGCGTGGCCAGCCGGGCTACGGCCCGCCGGTCGCGGCGCTGCCCCAGCGAGCCGATCACGCCGATGCGCAGCGTCCCGTCCAGCGTGCCCAGCGCCGCGCGGAGCGCCGCGCCCGCCTGCTCGCAGGGCATCTGCTGAAGGGCAAACCGCGCCATGTGCGAGAGCTTCTCGTCGGCGAGCAGCTTCGCCAGCGCCGGCACCGACCGCGCCGTGCCGATCTGCCGCAGCACGCGGCAGACCCACTGCCGGGCGTCGAACGTGGCCTTGGGGTCGCCCAGCACGGCCAGCAGTCGGGCCTCGACGGCGGCCAGCGCCTGCGGCGAGGCGCCCCGAGTCCGCTGCTCGATGGCGGCGAGGTGCTTGCGGCTGTCGCCCTGCTTGTAGGCGGCGACGGCGGCGTAGGCCTCCTCGCCCTCGGGCCCGCGCGCTCCGGCCGGGCCCCGCGTGCCCTTGGCGGGCTTGGCCGGGGCCGGGCGGACGCTGACCTTCGTGGCCGTCGGGAAGTCGGCCGGCACCTTCGTCTGCGTGACCTGGCCCGTAGCCGCCCACTCCGTGCCGCGCCGCAGCGTGACGATGAACCCCACGCAGCGCATCTGCGGCGCGGCGTGGCCGAGCACCGTGTGGAAGACGCGCCCCTTGCCGTAACGGATCGTGAACAGCGCCGGCTCGTGGCGCCCGGTGCCGCCGGTCTTCGGGTCCGAGTACGCCGTGGCCAGCACGGTCACGTTCTTCGCCGGGCCGCGCAGCTTGGCGTACAGCTCGTCCTTGCAGTGCATCCACCGGGCGGGCAGGCCCTTCGTGATGGGGTGCTCCGTGTCGCGGTGCTCGACGAGGTACGGCGTCTGCCTGCCGTGCGTGCCGCCCCGGCCTTTGCTCGTGTCGCGGACGTACTTGCCGTCCTTCCAGTAGAGGTACGGCCCGGACTTCTCGTTCCGCCCGCCCCAGCCCCCCAGGCCGATCATCTCGTTGTACTCCTTCCACCGGCCGAAGGAGTTGTCGGCCGCGTGCACGATCACCAGCCCCCCCCCGCCGGAGATGTACTTCACGAAGGCGTCCTTCGTCTCGGCGGGCCACTCGGCGCCGTTGTAGTTCGAGACGATCACGTCGTACTTGGCGAAGGCGGGGCGGAAGCCCGCCATCGGCTTGCCCTTCGGCGGGGAGGTGGCCACGTCCACGGCGAACAGCCCGCCGGCCTCGAGGATCTCCTTCATCACCGGCGTGGTGCTCTCCCAGGTGTGGTTGTTCTGCCCGTCGACGATGAGGGCCTTTCGGGTCGTCGCGGCCGGGGCGGCGGCGGCGAGGACGGCCAGCGCAACCAGCGCGGCGGCGATCCGGACGGTTCGATGCGGATGCATTGGGGTTCCTTTCACGGCAGGTGCCTTTCGGGGTTCCGGCGGCGCGCTCAGACGCCCAGCGTCCACGGCTGGCGGTACGATCGCCCCAGCAGGGCGCCGGCGCCGGGGTCGCCGAGGATCCGCTCGGTCTTCGGGTCCCACCGGATCTTCCGCCCGGTGAGCATGGCGATCTCGCCGAGCAGCCCGACGCTGATCGACCGGTGGGCGACCTCGATGGGGGTGACGGTGGCCTTGCGGGTCTTGACGCACTCGAGGAAGTTCTGCATGTGCCCGCGGGTCTTGTACAGGTGGACCTCGCCCGGGCCGATCTGCTCGCGGAGGAGCTTCTCGTCGCTGGCGCGGAGCCCGCCGCGGCTGACGTGGATCCACTTCCCGTCGGCGCCGAACCACTTGGCGCCCATCGGGTGGTAGTGCCCGCTGCCGACGCTCATCTCGAGCCCGCCGGCGTAGCGGCAGGTGAACTGGTACTTGCCCGGCACGTCGCGGAGCCCGTCGGCGGGGTAGTCGCCCTTGCCCTCGATGGTGACCGGGCCGGTGGTGTCCAGGTCGAGGCCCCAGTGGGCGATGTCCACGTGGTGCCCGGCCCAGTCGGTGAGCTGCCCGCCGGAGTAATCGAGGATCCAGCGCCAGTCCCAGTGGCAGTTGCCCCGCCCGAAGTCGCAGTACTCCCGCCACGGCGCGGGGCCCAGCCAGAAGTTCCAGTCCAGCTCCGGCGGGACGGGCAGGGGCTTGCCGGTCTTGCCCGACCCGCCGGACGGCAGGCCGACCTCCACCCGGGCGACGGTCCCCAGCCGCCCGTTGCGGACCAGCTCGCAGGCGCGGCGGAAGTGCCCGACGCTTCGCTGCCAGCTTCCGGTCTGCCAGACGCGCCCGTAGCGATGGACGGCGTCGCACATGGCCCGGCCTTCGCGGATGCTGCGGGCCAGCGGCTTCTGCCCGTACATGTCGATGCCGGCGCGCGCCGCGAGGATCACGGGGACGGCGTGCCAGTGGTCCGGCATCGCCAGGCAGCAGATGTCCAGGTCCCCGCGCCCGATCAGCTCGCGGAAGTCCAGGTACGTCTTGCAGTCGGCGTTCTTGTAGCGCCCGTCGACCATCTGCTTGGCCTTCTGCTGGTGCCGGGTGTCCACGTCGCAGACGCCGACGACCTGCACGTCCCGGCTGCCCAGAAAGCCGTTCAGATCGCCCCGCCCCATCGAGCCGACGCCGATCGCCCCCGCGACGAGCCGTTCGCTCGCCGGCGGCCGCCCGCCCGCCCCCAGGGCCGTCGAGGTGATCACCGTCGGAAACGCCGCCGTCGCGGCGCCCGCGCCGGCCATGCGCCGCAGGAACAACCGACGGCCGATACGCTGCTTGCTTCTCATGGATCACTCCTGTGTGCCGGACTCCGGCTCGTCACGTGCGGCCGGTCGCATACACCTTCAACCACCCGCGCCCGAGCGCGGACTGGGGGTCGTGGCACAACGGCGGGATACGGCACGTGGACGGCACGTCGGCGGCCTCGCTCGCCCGGGGCGTTCAGCTCGACGCGGCGGCCTTCTTGCCCTTCTTCCTGTCCTTGCGCTTCCTGCCCTTGCCGCGCTGGCGGGACGAGGGCTTCTCGGGGAACTGCCCCTTGTCGCCGGTGGCCTGGATCCACGCCCCCAGCCGCCGGCGCATCGTCTTCAGCACGTCCTGGTGCTCGGGCGAGGCGGCGAGGTTCTTGACCTCCCAGGGGTCGGCGCGGACGTCGTAGAGCTCCTCCTCGGGGCGCCGCTCGGCCATGAAGAGCCGCTGGACCGGCGTGAGCTTGCCCTCGGCGTGGAGCTGCCTCATCAGCTTGAGCATGGGGTAGGCCCGCTCCTTGTACGCGTTGGTCTGCGTGTACGGGCGCTCGGGCATGAAGTTGCGGATGTACTTGTACCGCTTGTCGCGGACGCAGCGGATGCGGTCCACCGTCTCGTCGCAGCGGTCGCGCGCCGCGACGACGTACTCGCGCGGCTTGTCGCGGTCCGGGCCGAGGAAGACCCGCCCCTCCATGTGCTTCGGCGGCTCGACGCCGGCGAGCTTCAGGCACGTCGGGGCGAAGTCGATCGCGCTGACCGGCTCGTC
>CAZXOC010000219.1:0-12994 GCA_964642165.1 uncultured Planctomycetaceae bacterium
GCGCGGAAGTGTTACCCGCTGCTGAACCACCCCCGGAATTGCCCTTCCGGCCCCGCGCGGCGAGGTCGTGGCCCCCAAAACGCCGGCGGGGCCGGCCCGTCCCCGGACCGACCCCGCCGCTTGTGGATTCGCCGAGGCTTCGGCGGGCTGCCTCCCGCCGGGAGAGCGCCCGCGGGAGCCCCCGCGCCGAGGTCACTTCCTCAGGACCTCCTCGAGGGCCCCCACGCAGTAGCACGTCACCAGCACGCCGCTGCGCTCCTCCCAGCGGGAGGCCTCGTTGGTCCAGGAGCCGTCGGGGCCGACCAGCTCGGCCAGGGCGTCGACCAGCTCGTGCCGCCAGTTGTGCTTCACCGACGTGTCCTTGAAGTCGGGGATCTCGTCCTTGCCCCACGCGCGCAGGGCCTTGGCGAAGACCTGGTAGTAGTAGAACAGCCCCTCCTTGGAGCGCAGCTTCGGCATGTTGGGGTTGCTGTCCAGGCGCCAGTAGCGGCGGATCCACGCGTAGGCGGCCTGCACGCGCGGGTCGTCCCGGTCGACGCCGGCGTACAGCAGGCTCTTGAAGCCGGCGTAGGTCATGGACCCATAGCTCCTCAGCCCGTGCCCGCCCGGGCCCGTGCCGGCCTTGGACGTCTGCAGGTCGTAGACGAAGCCGCCGTCGTTGGCGCCCTGCCTGGCGAACGTCATGGGGTTCGACTCGCTGCGGTTCTGGATGCGGCTCAGGAACCCCACCGCCTGCTTCATCGACTCGTCGTTCGCGTCCATCCCGGCGTCGTGCCACGCCTCCACCACGAACTGGAGCACGCTGAGGTTCGGCTCCTTGTTCGAGCCGTAGCCCACCCCGCCGACCTGCGGGCCGTCCTTGGCGATCGACGTCCCGTCGGGCGACTCATCGCCCGGCTCGATCTGGATGCCCTTCAGGTACGACACGCCCCCGCGAATGGCGCCGTTGAGCGTGGGATCCTGGGCGGCGGCCATGGCCGACACGGCGATCGCCGTCGTGTAGGCCGGACGCCCCTCCCCCGGGTCGAAGATCGCCCCGTCCTTCTGCCGGTAGCGCAGGACCACCTCGAAGCCCTTCCGGACCACCGGCGAGGTCCGGTCGAAGTCCGGATGCTGGAGCAGGCACTTGAGCACCAGGGCGGTGATGGCCGGCTTCATCATCCCGCCGCCGAGGCTCCAGCCGCCGTCGGCCTCCCGCCGGCTGAGCAGGAACGCCAGGCCCCCGTTCAGCAGCCGCTGCGCCGTGGCCAGGTGCTCGGCATCGAGGGCCTTCGTTGCGGCCACGGGCGCCGTGAGCTGTACCTTCACCGGCGCCAGCTTGGCGGCCTCGGGCCCGCCCGCCTTGGCGGGATCGCCCTTCTTCGGCGGGGCCGAGGCCTCATCTTTCCCGCAGCCGACCAGGGCGCTGGCCGCCAGCGCCGCCGACAGGCCGATCGCCAGGTGCTTCCACGTCATTTCTCACGTCTCCTTGGCTTGGGCGTCGCGCATACGCATACCGTCGCAAGCCACCTCCTGCAACCGGCGTGCCTCGGAGCGGGTCCGGGGCAATAGAAGGCGCTTCCCCTTTTCAAAAAAGGACTTGCTCCTTCTCTCTCGCGCCGGGGACCGGTGGACGTCCTTCCCCGCGCGCACAGATTGTGTGCAGTGCCGCACATTCACCGTGCAGGCGGCTCCTCGAGCCCCAGATCCCTGAGCCTGTGGCGAAGGGTATTGCGGTGCAGCCCCAGCAGCTCGGCCGCGGCGGAGCGGTTGCCGTGCGTCTCCGCCAGCGCCCGGCGGAGCAGGGCCCTCTCGACGGGCTCGACGGCCTGGCGCCAGCGCCCTTCCCGCGCCGCCGGCAGGGCATCGAGGTACGCCGCCAGGGTGCGGTCGATCTCATCCGGCGCCGCACCGGGCGCCGGGCGGGCCTCGCGGACGGCCTCCGGCAGGTGAGCCGGCAGGATGACGTCCCCCCCGCAGACGATCGCCGCGTGCTCGATGGCGTTGCGCAGCTCCCGGACGTTGCCCGGCCAGGCGTAGCGGCGGAGCCGTTCGGCCGCGCCGTCGCTGAGCTGCACGCCCGCGTGCCCCGAGGCGGCCCGCTCGCCCAGGAAGTGCCGGGCCAGCTCGATCACGTCCTCGCCTCGCTCGGCGAGGGGGGGCAGGTCGATCTGAACGACGGCCAGGCGGTAGAACAGGTCCGCCCGCAGCGCCCCGGCGCCGATGGCCTGCGGCACGTCGCGGTTGGTCGCCGCCAGCACGCGAACGTCCAGGTGGATCGACTGGATCGACCCCAGCCGCTCGATCGTCTGCGAGTCCAGGAACCGCAGCAGCTTGACCTGCGCCGCCGGCGGCAGCTCGGCGACCTCGTCGAGGAAGAGCGTCCCGCCGTTGGCGGCCTCGAAGCGCCCGGGCTTGTCGGCGTCGGCCCCGCTGAAGGCCCCCCTGACGTACCCGAACAGCTCGCTCTCGACGAGGTTCTCCGGCAGCGCGCCGCAGTTGACCGCCACGAACGCACGCCCGCGCCGGCGGCTGTGCTCGTGGATCGCCCGCGCCACCAGCTCCTTGCCCGTGCCCGTCTCGCCGTGGATCAGCACGCCCGCGTCCACCTGCGCCACGTGGCCGATCCGCTTGTAGACCTCCTGCATCGCCGGCGACGAGCCGACCAGGAGCGTGCGGCCCTGGGGCGGCGCCGGCTGGGCCGTGGGCGCCGCCGCGCCCCCCCCGGCCGCATGAGACGCCCGCACCTGCGCCACCAGCTCCGCCGCCCGGTCGAGGTCCAGCGGCTTGACGAGGTAGTCGAACGCCTTGCCGCGGATCGCCCGCGTGACGGTCTCCAGCGTGCCGTAGGCCGTGATGATGATCACGTGGGCCTGCGGGTCCTCTCGGCGGAGATCCTCCAGCACGTCCAGCCCGTCCGCGTCCGGCAGGCGCACGTCCAGGAACACCACGTCGCACTTGCGCTGACGGAAGCGGGCCAGCCCCTCGCGCCCCGACGCCGCGACGGCGACCTCGCAGCCGCGACGCTCGAAGTACCGCCGGAACGCGAAGCAGATCGACTCCTCGTCGTCGATCACCAGGATCTTGGTCGCCTCGCCCATGGTCGCTGCGGCTCATTATGCCCGCCCGGGGCGAAATGGGAACCGCAAAAGCCCCTGCCCGGCGTCAGGCGACGGTCTCGGGGAAGTTCAGGAACGCCGACGGCCCCCGGCCCTTGGCGGCGGCGACGTCGTAGGCCCGCGCGGCCAGCTCTTCCGTGGCGAAGCTGCCCAGGTAGCGGACCTTCCCGCCGAGCCGGATCTGGGCCGACCAGGGCTTCCGGCGGCTCTTGCGGTTCCGCGAGACGCCCTTGTAGACGCTGCTGCAAGGCCGCCCGCGCCAGGTCCTCCTCCTGCCGGTCGCGCGCAGGCGCTCGCCCGGCGTGCAGACGCGGAGGTTGCTCCGGCGGTTGTTCAGCCCGTTGCCGTCGATGTGCCGGATCCGCTGGCCCCGGCGCCTTCGGGCGATCAGGCAGTGCATCTGGATCCACCCGCCCTCGGCGCGGGCGATGGCGTGGGCCTCGGGCGTCTTGGGCGAGATGTGGCGGGACCACCGGTACGGGCAGACGCGCCGCACGTCGGCGGCGTCGATCAACGCCACGTGCCCGCCGGGCAGGTGCACCTCGACGATGCCGCCATCCCGAAGCGCGTACCGGTTGGGGGCGTCCAGGTGAAGTCTCACGGAAGCTGCCATGGCGCACTCCTTTCTCTCGGCAAGAGACCCGCGCGAGATGGGCAGTTCCGTGGCCCGCCTCGCTCGTAGGAGGCGCCGCAGCTCCGTGGCGGCACCTATAGGATAGGCCCGACCGGGCGTCGCGTCAAGAGGAACCCTAACAAAAACCAATCTTTTTTTCCGCCATGGCGGACGCGGCGGCCGTCGGAGGGCAGAGAGGGCCCGGGTGGTCGGCGAGGCAGGCAGGATGGACGCGTGCCAGAGGCCGGGGTGGGAAACGCCCTTCGCGGGTCACAGACGCGGGCGCAGGCGCAGGGTCAGCCGATCGACGTCCAGCTCACGGGCCGCCGAGGACGCCCAGGCTCGCAGGGAGGCCCGCCGGGCGCGGGGCAGCTCGAGCGCGTCGAAGGGCGTCCGGATGCCGTCGGGCTCGACCACCGGGTCGCGGCGCTGCCGCAGGCCCGTCTGGCTCAGCGCCGCCAGCAGGCCGATCCGCCGCGTCCGCAGGGCCCCGGCGGCCGACGTGCCGCCGCGTGCGGCGCCCCCCACGCGGTCGGTGCCCGCGGGGGCCTCCGCGCCCCCGCTGCCTCGCCCCAGCCGCAGCAAACGGCCAAACGGGCGCTGCGCGAGCGTCGGGGGACTGGTGCGCCTGATGCGGTTCGCCTGCGGCCGCTGGCGGTGGTTCTCTCCGGCCCGGATCAGGCGAGGCGACCGCGGCGAACGGGCCGGCTCGGGCCCGGCCTCGCCCTCGGTGAGCGCGTCGGCATCGGAGACGCGACCGACGAACAGCGTCGTGTCGCTGGCCTGGTCGCGGATGAGATAGATGAACGGCCGGTCCACGGTGAACTCGATCGGCGGCGGCGGTGTCGGCTGCCAGGAAGTGCCCACCATGATCACGGCGGTGGCGGCGGCGGCCTCGGTGCCGTCCTTGTCCGTCGCGATCCACGCCTCGTGGATCACGTCGCCGATCCAGAGCGGCTCGTCCTCCTCCGTCATAGCCGAGAAGTCCGCGGCCGCGGGGGAGAACGCATCCGGCATGCCCATGTCCTGCAAGGTCCGCGCGAGGCTCGTCTTCAGGCGACACTCGAACTGCGGCATGGTCACGTGCACGTTCTCGTGACGAAGCTCGCCGAGGATCGTCCGAACCTTCGCCGCCGACAGGTCGCTCTCGAAGCTGTCGAGCTGCCCCTCGCCCGGCAGGAGGATGACCATGGACGCCCCGCCGAGGTAGGGCATCTCGAGCGCCTGGCAGCCCGCGCCCTCCGCGTAGCCGAAATGCTCCGTCTGCGTCATCATCGTCGCGTCGACGTCGCCGTCGGCCAGGTGGAACGGCAGCGTCAGCTCGGTCGAGAAGGCGTAGCGCCACGAGGCGTTGAAGTAGATCGCGTTGGCGAGCACGGCCCGGGTGAGCGGGTCGATCGAGCCGGGCGGCAGGAGATCGTTGATCTTCTGCTGGGTGTGGTCGCTGACCCACCGGTTGATGAGCCGGCGGGAGCCCTCGGGGTCGATGTCGAAGTCGGTCGGGCGCATCGGGCTGTCGTAGCGGTCGGCCAGCGTGTCGAGGAACTCGCCGCGGAAGCGGTAGTTCCGCAGCCCCCACAGCGAGTTGGCGATGTTGAGCGTGAACGGGTCGCCCGCGCCGAAGGGCCCGGGCGCGCCGCCGTCGTCGGCGGTCAGGTCGCCGATGAGCCGCCCGAACGCCGCGTGGTGCAGCTCGCCCGGCAGCGTGAAGTGCAGCACGTCGGCCATCTGCTGCGCCGTTTGCCCGGCCGCACCGGCGTAGGTCATCGACAGCGCCGCCGAGATGCTGAACGGGCTGAAGAACAGGCTGCCCGGCGCGTCCCGCAGGGCCTGGTACATGTCGAACGCGAAGGCGTTGTTGCCCTCGACGAGCTGGTCCAGCACGTCCCCCGTGACCTCCTCCCCCGCCGGGGCGCACGGGCCCTCGGCGTCGGCCCCGGCCGCCTGCACGACGTCCCCCGACAGCAGCCAGCGCGGCTCGAGAGGCTCCAGCGCGACGATCGGCTCCGGGTGGGTCGCCCCGGATCGCTCCATCGGCTTCATCATCCCCAGGCTCCCTTCGTCGGGCCGTGCTGCCGGACGATGCGCCGGAGGCCGGCCCAGCCACCGGCGGAATCGGGAAGACACGCGTATCTATACCGCGCGCCCGGGCCGACGTCAACAAATCCCGCTTTTTATCGCATCGGCGGCCGAGGCAGGCCGGCAGCGCCTGCGCGACGGTGGGCACGGAAGGCCCCGCGGCGTATACTCACGCGGCGGAGCGCCCGGGAAGCACCCGGGACGCCCCCGTCGGAGGCCGGTCATGAGCTATCGAATCCGGGCGCTGAAGAACGGCGAGTGCGTCATCGCGGGGCACCATGCCTTCCGCGGCGGCGATCCCGACGAGCGGCACGTCTTCTACCTGTACGTGTGGCTGATCGAGGGAGGCCCCGCGCCGATCCTCGTCGACGCCGGGCTGGCGAACGTGGAGGAGATGAACCGCGGCGCGGCCCACGTCCTGGCCGAGCCCATCACGCAGGCCCCGGGCGAGCGCACGGTCGCGCAGTTGGCGCGCCACGGCGTGAGGCCCGAGGACGTCGGGCACGTTCTCGTCACGCACCTGCACTTCGACCACGTGGACCAGCTCGACCTCTACGGCGGCGCCCGGCTGGTGGTCAGCAAGCGGGGCCTGGAGGCGGCGACGGCCTTCCCGCAGTGGAAGGGCACGTGGGCGCCGGGCAAGACGCTCAAGGGCCTGACGGATCTCTGGCGAGACCGCGTGGTCGCCGTCGACGACGCCGAGATCCTGCCGGGCATCCGCACGCTCTGGCTGGGCGGGCACACGCCGTGCAGCCAGGCCGTCCTCGTCGAGACCGCCGCCGGGCGCGCCGCCATCGCCGGCGACACGGTCGCCCTGGCCGCCCAGCTCGAACGCAACGTCCCGATGGGCATCGCCGATTCCCACGAGCAGTGCCTCGCCGCCATGGCCCGCCTGCGCGACCAGGCCGACGTCGTCCTGCCCGGGCACGACCCCGGCGTTCTCGAACGCTTCCCCGGCGGCGTGATCGGTTGAGGTGCGGCATGGTATACGGCCTGCGAGCGCTGGTGGCCGGGCGGTGCGACGTGTGCCGTCACATCGCCTTCGCCGACGACCCAAGCGACGAGACCGTCCCGTTCCTCCTGTACGTGTGGCTTCTCCGCGGGGGCGAGCGGCCGATGCTGGTCGACACCGGCCCGAAGGACCTCGAGACCTTCAACGCCGCCACCAGCCGCTACATCCCCGGCGGCATCGTGCAGCGGGCCGGCGAGAGGACGCCGGAGCTGCTCGCCGCCGCGGGCGTCGACCCCGCCGACGTCAGCCACGTCTTCGTCACGCACCTGCATCCGGACCACTACGAGTACTTCGACCTGTTCCCCAACGCCGCGATGGTGGTCAGCGACCGCGGCTTCCGGGAGGCGCTGCCGGGCATCCGGCCGAACGTGATGCGGGCCCTGGCCGCCCGCTGGCCGGGGGCGCTGCGGCTGGTGGGCGACGAGGACGTCGTGCCGGGCGTGGCGACCGTCCAGCTCGGCTGCCATTCGCGGTGCAGCCAGGCGATCGTCGTCCACACGGCCGCCGGGCGCGCCGTGCTGTGCGGCGACGTGGCGTACCTCTACGAGAACATCGAGGGTCCGCGGCCGATCGGCGGCGTCGACGCGGGCGAATGGCACGCCGCCATGGCCCGCGCCCGGGGCGCCGGGGACCTGCTCCTGCCCGGGCACGACCCGCTCCTGCTCCAGCGCCACGCCGACGGCGTCATCGCCCCCGCACCGGGGTGAGACGCCCGCCGCTCGACGCGCGCCGCCGCAGAGCGGGCGCCACGGCGGCGGACGGCACGTTTCGGGCGAGCGGCGGTTCTGTTATCCTGGTCCGTGCCGGCCGGTGCCGTCCGTTCGCCGCCGGCCCCCGGGACGCGAGGTTCCCAAGGAAAGGACGATCGCATGAAGCTCCGACAGTGGTTCGCGGCGGGTCTGCTCGTGGTCTTCGTGGCGGAGGCGCCGGCTGCGCCCCCCGCGGCGGGAGGGGGCGCGCGGGCCGCAGCCGCCCCCGGCGGCAAGAAGGCCAAGACGCCCAAGCGAAAGCGCCGGCCGAACCCGGCCTTCGCGAAGATCAAGGACGCCCCCGGCCTGCCCCGCGTGCTGCTGATCGGCGATTCGATCTCCATCGGCTACACCCTCCCGACGCGGAAGCTGCTGGCGGGCAAGGTCAACCTGCACCGCATCCCCACCAACGGCGGGCCGACGAGCCGCGGACTGGCCGATCTGAAGGCCTGGCTGGGCGAGGGCACGTGGGACGTGATCCACTTCAACTGGGGGCTGCACGACCTGAAGTACATGGACGAGAAGGGCCGCCTCGACCCCCGCGGCCACCAGCAGGTCCCCCCTGCCCAGTACGAGAAGAACCTCCGCGAGCTGGTCAAGCGACTGAAGCGGACCGGCGCGAAGGTCATCTGGTGCGCCACGACGCCCGTGCCCAAGGGCGCCCGCGGGCGAATTCCCGGAGACGCGGCGAAGTACAACGCCATCGCGGCGCGGGTCATGAAGGACAGCCGCGTCCCCACCAACGACCTGTACGCCTTCGCGCTGCCGCGGCTGAAGAAGATTCAGCGCCCCGCGAACGTCCATTTCACCCCGCCCGGCTCCGAGGCGCTCGCCCGCCGGGTGGCCAACAGCATCCTGAAGGCGTTCGGCCGAAAGCCGCTGCCGGAGCCGAAGCCCACCACCTCGCCCGCGCCGAAGAAGCCCGCCTGACGCCGCCCGGCGGCGCGCTCGCCGCGCCGTCCGCCGTCAGACGAACCGCTCGGGGCGGATCGGGTAGGCGCCCCACTCGTCGCGGCAGCGCTTCATCTCGAGGAGGTTCTCGACCTTCGCGCCGACGGCGAGGGAGTGCGACGAGCCCATGATGTACCCCCCGCCGGGCGCGGCCGAGCCGAAGGCGTGCCGGGCGTCGGCGCGGATGTCGGCCGGCGTGCCCAGGATGATGTGCTCGTGCCAGATGCCGCCCCACAGGCACAGGCGGTCGCCGACGCGCTGCTTGAGCCGGCCGATGTCCATACCCGCCGAGGCCTGGATGCCCTCGTAGGCGTCGTACAGGTCGGCCAGCTCGTCGATCACCGGCCAGGTGTGCCCGCAGCAGTGCTTGAGGATCTTCAGCCCGGCGGCGTGGGCGGCCTCGGCGTGCGCCTTGTGGACGGGGTAGACCATCTCGCGATAGATCCGCGGGCTGGCCATCAGGGCGGTGCTGGAGCCCAGGTCGCCGCAGGGCATGATGCCGTCGACGCCGAGCCGGGCCTGGAGCCTGACCTCGCGGACGAGCCGCCGCGTTCGCAGCTCGGCGATCTTGCGGCAGATCTCCGGCTGGAGGACCAGGCTCATCCAGGACTCTTCCTCGGTCGCCCCGAAGCGCGGCCACTCCAGGTCGCCGCAGAGCAGCATGACGAAGTGCGTCCGCCCCAGCTCCCTGACGACGTGGTGGACGAACTCCCAGGTGGCGTCGTCGGGGTCGCCGACGTCGTCGTCGTCGAACTCGTCGATCTGCTCCTGGAGCGACTCGACCGTCGGCGGGACGTAGTGGTCCGTGTTGCGCCGGTAGATCCGCAGGTCGTGCGTGGTGGCGCTGACGTGGTAGATGCTGCCGTCGGCGTCGCGGTAGACGCCCTCGTCGAGCTTCTCCATCGGCTCGGGCCGGTAGCCCTTCGGCGGCACGCGGCTGACGAAGGCGACGTCCATCTCCAGCGCGCGGATCAGGTCGACGCGGTCGCGCTTGTAGGCGGCCACGATCTCGTCGCGCCGGCCGTCCCAGTAGGCCCGCGTCTGGCGGAACTTCGCCTGGACGAGGGTCTCGCGCCCGAGGATGTCCTCGTAGACGTTGTAGTCGATCGAGTGCTCGCCCCAGGGGACGCGGTCGGGCTCTCGATGCTCCAGTGCGGCGAATACGCGCTCTCTCGGCAGCATGCGCGACATCATGCGCCAAGCGGCGGCGAAGGTCCAGTTCCCGGATCGAGCCTCGCGGCGCGCGAGGGCTGGCCTACCGCGCCCGCGGCGCGTACAATGCGCGCATCCAAGCCACGCACGAAAGGAGCCAGCCATGTCCGTCGAGATCACCTGGATCGGCCACGCCAGCTTCCGCATCTCGGGCCAGGACGCGATCGTGTACATCGACCCGTGGAAGCTCGCGGACGCCCCGCACGACGCGGACGTGGTGGTCGTCTCGCACGGCCATTACGACCACTGCTCGCCCGAGGACGTCGAGAAGGTCAGCAAGGACGGCACGGCCATCATCGCGCCGCGCGACGTCATCGCCAAGCTCGCCACGGCCAGCGGCGTGACGCCGGGCGACCGGATGACGATCCGGGACGTCACGGTGGAGGCCGTCGCCGCCTACAACATCGGCAAGGCCTTCCACCCGCGCGGCAACAACTGGATCGGCGTGGTGCTGACGATCGACGGCAAGCGGATCTACTACGCCGGCGACACGGACCTGATCCCCGAGATGAGCGACCTGACGGACGTGGACCTGGCGCTGCTGCCGGTCGGCGGGACCTATACGCTGGACGCCCGGGAGGCGGCGAAGGCCTGTGCGGCCATCGGCTGTGCCGCGGCCGTGCCCTACCACTGGGGCGACATCGTCGGCTCCGACGCCGACGCGAAGGCCTTCACGGCTTCGGCCGGCTGCGAGGCGACGCTCCTCCGGCCGGGCGAGACGATGACGCTGTGACGGCGCCGCGCCCGGCGGGGCCTCTTGCGGATCCCCGGCGCGGGCCGGGGAGGGGGCGATCACTTCTCGTGGACCACGATCGGGCAGGCGCCCAGGGCCTGCTCGAACACGCGCCCCTCGATCCGGCTCAGCAGGACGCGACGGGCGGTCTCCTGGGCCTTCGCGCCGGGCTTGTCCTTGCCCTCGGTCCGCTTCGTCACGCGGATGAGGTGAAAGCCGAACCGCGTCCGCACGATGTCGGACGTTTGGCCCACCTTCATCGAGAACGCCTTCGTCGCGAAGGCCGGCACCATCGACGCGAAGGCGAACTCGCCCAGGTCGCCGCTGGACCGCTTGCCCGAGGGACAAGCCGAATGCTGCTTGGCCGCCCCGGCGAAGGTGGTCTTGCCCGCCTGGATGGAGGCGGCGATCTTCTCCAGGCGCGCCCGCGCTGCCTTCTGCTCGACCGTCGGCGCGGAGGGCTCGCAGGCGATCAGGACGTGACTGGCCTGGACCTTCGTGCCGTTGAAGCAGCTCGGGTGCGCCCGAATGAAGGCGTCCGTCTTCTCCTGGGTGGCCACCTCGCGGGCCAGGTGGGCCAGCCGCACCTGGTCCTCGAGGCCCCGCTGGGTCAGCCCGGCGCGGGCCATCGCCTGCTCGACCGTGAGCTTCTGCCGTGCGGCGGCGGCCGCGAGCTTCCCCTTCATCTCCGCCAACTGGTTCGCGTCGCAGGGCACGTTGCTCGCGTCGAGGTAGGCGTGCACCAGCTCGGCAACGATCAGCCCGCCGAGGAGTTGGCGCCGCGCGGCCACCCGGCGGTTCAAGGGCAGGGCGAGCGGCAGCCCGCTGAGCGCCCCGTCGAGCCGGGGCCGGGTGATGCGGGCCGTCCCCACGGTGGCGACGACGGCGTCGCGAGCCGGCGCCGTTGCGGCCGGGGAGCGGGCCGGTTGGGCCGGCGCGGGCGTGCCGGCCGCGGCGCCCGGGCAGGCCGCCGCGATGGTCAACCCCCACACGAGCCCGACCAGCGTAGACGTTCGATTCACGAGCGATCTCCTGCCAAGAAAAACGAGCGAGCGACAGGCAGCCGCTTCGTTGCCTTCGCTCGCCGCGCACATCACCCCCTGCAACCCGCCACCGGATGGGCAGGGCCGTGGATTCTCAGAACGCCGGGAATTCCCCCGCCGCCGGCACGTCACAGCTTGCGGCTGTACAGGTAGCTCTCGACGGCCGGGATCAGCACGATCAGCGGGGCGCTCGCCAGGGCGACGATGAGCGCCCGCCTCGGCCCCCCCTGCGTCTGGAGCGGCACGAAAAAGGTCGCGACCCCGACGACGAGCAGGGGGACCGACCAGGTGATGATCCGCTCGGCGCCATAGCGGTTGAGCCGGTACCAGTTCTTCTCGGACTCGTAGGCCTTCTTGAACCGGATGCCGTACCAGCGGTTCATCCGGATGCGCCCCTTGAGCAGCGGAAGGCTCAGGCAGACGAACAGGACGGCGCAGAGACTGTTGGAGATCCCCAGAAGTACGCTGAACTGATCCATGCCCTGCACCCTCCGACCCGCACAAGCGAAACCGACCGCCAGCACGCGACCGCGGCGTGCCCACCCGCGGCGATTCTACCAGAGCGACGGCGCGATGGAAGGGCCTCGCCCCGGCCAATCCCTATCGATGCATGCGCCGGTCGGGGCGTCACCGGCGACGACGACGCAGCGCTGCAGCGCCGCCCGGCTCAGCAGTCGGGCTCGGGCGGGGCGCAGGCAAAGTCGCGCAGGATGGCCTCGACGGAGACCAGCGCGCCCCCATGCTCGTGCGGGTAGACGGCCCGGGGGGTCTCCCGGCCGCCCTCGAAGACGAACAGCGCGGGGACCTGCCGGCCGAGGAACGGCGCCCCGCCATGCCGGCGCGTACCGAAGACCTGGCGGGTGAGGAAGTGGCCCTCCAGGGCAACCGCGGCCGCCCACAGGCGATACGTGTCCAGCTCCTCGTCCGGCGTGTCCTTCGTGTCGAGGACCTCGACCCGCAGTCCCTTGGCCTTCAGCTCGTCCAGCAGGGCGAGGGCTTCCTGGAGGTCCGCGCCGCCCCGCAGCTCGGCCGTGCTGTCGTACAGGTACACCAGTCGCCTGCTCATGCGCTGCCCTTTCGGCCGCCGTGCCGCGGTCGGCAAGCCGGGGGTGCCCCTGCCTCGCCCCTGCCAGGCCGCCCACCGGGCCCCCAGGATACCCCGCCCGGCGCGGAAGGCAAGGCCGTCTCCCCCCCCGCGGCGGCGGGCCGGGTCCCGGGGCTTGCCCGGGGGTGTGGTCGGTGTACGGTGGCGGCGTGACGTTTCCGTCACGTCGCGGGCTCGCCCAAGAGGAACCACCAAGGACCCGGCGCGGGCTTCGCCCGCAACCCGTTGGGGAGGGCATGGTCGTCGTACAAGCGGTGACAACGCATGACCGCCCGGGCTGCGAAGTCCTCCTCGCCCCCAGGGCGCACGCGACGGGCGTGCCGCCAGAACCGACAGCGCGGTCAGCGGCGGGCCTCTCCGTCGGGCTTGCCCCGGCGGAAGGGCGACTGGGCGTCCAGA
>CAZXOC010000220.1:0-12794 GCA_964642165.1 uncultured Planctomycetaceae bacterium
GGCGGCGATGTAGCCGCGGATGGCCTCGTCGAGCTTCTGCTTGGCCTCCTCACGGGTCCCGGCGCACGTGCAGCAGCCGGGCAGCGACGGGCAGATCGCCGTGAAGCCCCCCTCCTGGTTGTCGAAGATCCGCACTGTCAACTTCATCCATGCACCTCCCTGGCACCGAATCGCCCCACTTGAGCAGACCCATCCGTTGGGTCCGCGCACCGGGCAGCCCTGACACGGTCGCCGCACAACGAAACGGTCAAGTCGAACGGTACTCGCCGTTCATCCGACGCCCTGCCCCGCGCGCCCCGCACAAACCGCCCGCAAGCAGGATAACGAACTCAGGGCGGGGCGACACGGAGCGAACTGACACCCGGCGTCCCTGCCGGATAGCTTCCGGTCCATTGTACGGAATCGCCCATCGGCCTGCAAGTCCACCGCGGCGGGATCGCAAGCCTTTTCCCGCCAGGCGGGAAACTGCCCCGCCCGGCGGACCGCGCATCCCCAGCAAAAACAGGGGTTTCCGGCCAGGGGCGCCCCGCGGGACGGATGGACTTTTTTGCGTTCGCCCGGCGTTTCTGCGAAAATGTCCTTGACAGAATCCGGCGCAACGCGTTTCTGGCGCCGCCTTGCCCGCGGCCGCCGGGCCCGGCCAGGTAGGAGGCGGCAAAGATGCCGATCTACGAGTACACCTGTTCCCACTGCGATCGGGACTTCGAGTTGCTCGTGCTGGGTCGCAAGCGCCCGACCTGCCCGCATTGCGACAGCAGGGAGCTGAGACGGAAGATCTCGACCTTCGCCGCCCATGGCAGCTCCCGCCGCCCGACAACGCCCTGCGACGCCGGCCAATGCGCCCTGCCCGGGCGATCCCGGGACAACTGCCCCAGCGGCACGTGCCCGTTCACGTCGTGAGAGCCCCCCGCCGCACGGGCCGGGCCGCGGCGCATCGGCGGCTCAGTCTCCGCAGACGGTCACCTCGAGCCGGCGCACACCCCATCTCTTTGCCTGAGCGTGGGATAGGAAGAAGACGTCCAGCCGGTTGCCCTTGATCCTGCCGCCGCGGTCCAGCACGGGCACCGGCGCGCCGGCGTGGTAGCCCGGCACCGAGAGACGCGTGCCGAACGGCAGGAGCCGCGTGTCGGCGGCCACGAACCGCGACCCGTTGGCGTGGATGCTCCGCCCGCTGGCGGTCTTGCCGTCGCTGTGGCGGCCGCAGCACTTGCGGCACGGGCAGTAGGCCGTTACGACCATCTGCAGCTTGCGGGCGGGTCGGCCGGACGTCCGGGCCGCCGCCCGTGCCACGCGGGCCTTCGGCGGGCTCGGCGGCGCTACCGCCGGGGGCGCTACCTTCGCCTCAAGATCCAAGTATTTGGAGGAAATGGGCTTGTGCGGGATTACGCGGGAGGCGTCCCGCTCGGCGGCAGCGGCCGACGCCTCCGGCACGCCGGGCGACTGCACGGTGGCGCTGAGCGGCGGGATCCCCACGCCGCGCGACGCCTGACCCGCCGGCCGTGCGGGCTGCGCCGAGCCGCCACGCTTCCCGGCGAGCATCGCGAGGAGCCCGCACGCCAGCACGACGGCATAGAGCGACAGTCGTCTTGTTCGCCTCGACACGGTTGTGGCATCCGGGGCCTGGTCGCGAACGGCTCGGCCAGGCCAGCTTGCCTCGGCACGCGACTCCGCCGCGCGCCCGGCTCTTTTGCGCCTTTGGGCATTCTAGGCCACGCATCCGTGCCATGTCGGCCCGTGCCGGCCGGGCCCGCTACCACGGGGCCCGCGCCGCCGGCACGAAGGCGGAGGGATTCTACGGACTCCCGGCCCCCTGTCAAGGCCATTCTCCGGCGGTTTCCCGCCCCCCGGAAGCCGCCGCCGAAACGGCCGAAACTCGTGCCGAAAAACGCCGTGTGCGCCCCCCGCGAATGCGTTATACTGGGCGGCAGTCGATCGGGGCCCAGTCGCTCGCAGGCTCCGCTCGCATGGTCGTGTGTTGTCGGGAGTCTCGGCATGGCCCGCATGGGATTGTCAGGATGCCTTCTCGCCCTGCTGGCCTCCGCCGCGGCGGCGGACAAGCTTATCCTGACCGACGGCCGAACCTTCGTCGGCACCGTCGCCGTCGAGGGCGACACCGTCCTCATCACCGTCCCCTACGGAACCCTCCGCTTCGCCAAGGCCCAGGTCGAGCGCATCGAGCTGAAGGACACGCCCGAGCAGGAGTTCCGCAAGCGCCTCGGCGAGGTGCCGCTGGACGACCCCAACGCCCTGAGCGACCTGGCCCAGTGGGCCAGCGCCAACGCCCTGGACCGCCAGGCCGCCGACCTGCGGGCGCTGATCCTCCGGCTCGACCCGGACCACGCCGCCACCCGCCGGGCGCTGGGCTACATCTCCATCCGCAAGCAGTGGCTCCAGTTCGACCCGGCCCTCCAGCAGGCCCGGGGCATGCTCGCCGCCGGCAGCTACGCCGCCCTGCTGGCCGACGTCCTGCCCGCCCTGAAGGCCGCCGCCGACACGAAACCCCGCCACGCCGAGCTCGCCGAGCTGCTCGGGCAGACGCAGCTCCGCAGCCGCCAGTTCGCCGAGGCCGCCAAGACCTTCGCCGCCCTGGCCAAGAAGGGCGACGAGCCCGTCCACGCCCGCTCGGGCGCCATCGTCGAGATCCTCCAGAAGAACGCCGACGGCATGTACGTCCTGCGGGAGGCCTACCCCCCGGCCGCGGCGCTGCTGGGCGGCGGGACGCCCTCGATCCCGCCCGGGCCGGCGTCGCTGGCCAACCCGCTGGTGCTGGAGGCGGCCCTGCGCGACCTGGCCAAGGAGCACATCGCCGCCGGGCGCAAGCTCCTGGCCCAGGCGCAGAAGCTCGAGCGCACCGACCCCGACGCGGCGGCCTTGAAGTACGCCCAGGCCGAAAAGGCCTTCGGCCGCGCCGACGCGCTGGTGACCGACATCGCCCGCCCGTACCGCATCGACGTCGCGCGGCGCAAGATCGCCGCCATCCGCCGGGACGTCGACGCCGACGCCAGGAAGTTCGACGAGGTCTACGGCAAGCTCGGCGTGAGGGACCTGACGCCCCGGGCCTACAAGGACCTGCTGCTGCGCCTCATCCACCACCTCGACAACACGCGAGACGACCTCAAGAAGGTCCTCGTCATCGCCGAGCCGTTCCCCCGCGAGCTGGTGCTGGAGGTCAAGTTCGCCGAGTTGGACTTGACAATCGTCGAGAAAAAGCGCAAGATTCTCCTTACGTGGCTCGATGACAGGAAGTAAGCGCTACATGGCGGCTTGCCTTCTCCTGGTCGGCGCGGCCGTCCTGGCCACTGCCGCGTGGGGCACGTCCCTCTCGCCGCCGGCGACCGCGGGCATCCAGCAGGCCCTCCACAGCCTCCAGCGCAAGGACTACGCCCTGGCCGAAAAGCAGGGCCTGGCGCTGGCGACGGACCGCCACCACGCCGCGCCCCGGGCGTGGGCGATCGTGGCGGCCGCACGCCAGCGACGCGGCGCCCGGGCCCTCGCCGCCCGCGCCTACCGCCTGTTCCTCGCCACCTGCGACCGCCCGCCCCTTCAGCAGTACGCGCTCCGGCAGCTCCAGCTCTGCGAGCAGGCCCCGGCCCGGCCCCACGTCCCCGTCGCGCCGAGCAAGCGCCTCGGCGCCGAGGCGCTCGCCGGCCTCGCCGAGGTGCACGACAGGATCTGGACCGAGTCCAGCGAGCACTTCATCGTCAAGACGCGAAACCCCCAGCTCGCCCGGATCGTGGCCGCCGAAGCCGAGGTCGCCCTCGACCGCATCTGCCGCGTCATCCTCGCCGGGCAGGAATACCCTCACAGCGTCACGATCCACGTCTGGACCGACCACAAGGACTACCGCGGCCACGCCGAGGACGCCCCCGAGTGGTCCGGGGGCAGCTTCCGCTTCGCCGTCACCGACGGCGTCACGACGCGCCGCATCGACCTGACGCAGCGGGACGAGCACGGGCGCTTCGCCGCCATCATGCTCGACCGCGTCCTGCCGCACGAGATGTGCCACCTCGTCCTCCAGGAGTACTTCGGCGACGCGCCCTGCCCGCTGTTCCTCAACGAGGGCCTGGCGATGCTGGCCGAGTCCGAGGCGGACACCGCTCGCATCGCCCTCGCCGGGCGGGCCATCCCCGGCAAGGCCGAACTCGCCCTCCAGGGGCTCTTCGTCTGCCGGCGCTACGAGATCGAGCAGCCCGCCGTCTTCTACGCCGAGTCCTTCAGCTTCGTCGAGTTCCTCCACGGGCGGACGACGCCCCAGCAGTTCCGCGCGTTCCTCGAGCACGTCAAGAGCGGCTGTACCACCGCCGACGCGCTGCAGCGCTCGCTCTACCTGCCGGTGAGCGAGTCGTTCGTGCCCGCCCTGGCCTCGGCGTGGGAAGACCACGCCATCGAGCAGGCGCAGTACCTCGAGGCCCTCGCCGTCGGCGAGAAGGCCCCGAAGGCCCCGGCCGACAGGTAGCCCCCCCCACCGCCACGATCGCCACGGTCGGCTCCCCGTGCGCGCCGAACGTGTCCCCGGTCGCGCCGCCACGCTATACTCGCGTCGTGAAACGCCGCATCGCCCAACTGCCGCTGCACGGCGGCAAGGCCCCGGCCTGGCTGTTCCGGCGGATGAAGCACCTCGCCGGGGCGATCACGATGGCCGTCGTCGACTCGTTCGGCCCGGAGGAGATGCTCCGCCGGCTGGCCGACCCGTGGTGGTTCCAGGCCTTCGGCTGCGTCCTGGGCTTCGACTGGCACTCCAGCGGGCTGACCACCGTCACCTGCGGGGCGATGAAGGAGGCCGGCCGGCTCTTCGGCGACGACCTGGGCATCGTCGTCGCCGGCGGCAAGGGCGCCGCCAGCCGCAAGACCCCCCGCGAAATCGCCGACGCCGCCGACCGCCACGCCATCGCCGGCGGCGAGAGGCTCGTCTACGCCTCGCGACTCAGCGCGAAGGTGGACTCCGCCGCCGTGCAGGACGGCTACCAGCTCTACCACCACAGCTTCTTCCTCACCCCCGCCGGGGCCTGGTGCGTCGTCCAGCAGGGCATGAGCGACGCGACCGGCCTGGCGCGGCGCTACCACTGGCTCGGCGAGACCGTCGAGGACTTCGTCTGCGAGCCCCACCACGCCGTGACCAACCTCGCCGCCTCGGGAACCCCCCGCCCCCGCACGCGCCAACTGCCCCTGCTGAACATGGTCGCCGGCGAGGCGGCCGACAACCGCGCCGGCTGTGCCGAACTGGCGCGAGAGCGCCCCGACAAGCTCCTGGCCGAGGTCCGCAAGGCCACCGAGGGCCCGACGCTTTTCGCCCCGGCCCACCACGCCGTCCTGCCTGCCGACGTGAACCTCCGGCGCCTTCGCCGCGCCCTGACGTGCGCCCACGAGCGCTTCCCGGAGGACTTCGAGTCGCTGCTGGGCACGCGGGGCGTGGGCCCGGCCGCCGTCCGCAGCCTGTCGCTCCTGGCCGAGCTGATCTACCGCGCCCCGGCCAGCCGCCGCGACCCCGCCGCGCCGCCGGGGGGCCGATCCGCCGGGGACTCGTCGCCGCCCGCGGACGCCGGCCCGACGCCCGACGCCCGACGGTGGGCCGACTACTCCCACGCCCACGGCGGCAAGGACGGCCACCCGTTCCCCGTCGACCGCGAGACCTACGACCGCAGCATCCACGTCCTCCTGGACGCCGTCCGCAAGGCCCGCCTCGGCCGCACCGAAAAGGCCGACGCATTCCGCCGCCTCGCCCGCCTGACCGACCTGCCATAGTCTCGCGTCCCGCAAGCCGCAGCGGCCTGCGATGCCGCCGCCAAGCGCGAAGGGCACGTCGTACCTGGAATCACGGAATCGCGCGGCCGCGCGGGTTGCGGTAAACCAGCCGATAGCTCTTGCCCGCGTCCGTGCTCTTGAGGATTCCGCGGCGGTTGCACACGTACAACGTGTTCTTGTCCCGCCGGTCGCGCACGATGCAGGAGATGCCCCCATCCAGGCCCGATGCCCGCGGGTCGCCGGAGACGGCCGACCACCGCCGGCTGCGATCGCTGGTTACGTAGACCGGGCTCGGCCCGGCCGGGGAGAACGGCGCGGCGTAGGTGATCGCGCTCCAATCCGAATGCGTCCCGGCCCCGATCGCCGTGAAGAGCACGTCGGCGGGGACGTCGTGGAGACGCTGCGAGAACACGAGCCCGTGGATCCACGTGTAGAACACGCCGCGGGTGGTCGCGAAGTTCATGAAGTTCTCGTGCGTGTCGAAGGAGATGTTCGTCACGCCGAAGTCCGCCAGCTCGCACTGGAGCTGCTTCCGCGGCTTGTCGTCTCTGAGAGAGACTCCGTAGATCCGCCCCGGCGCCTTGCCCGGAGAGACGACCTCGCCGAGGCCCAGCGAGGCCAGCTCGCCGTCCGCGCAGGTCCCTACCACCAGCTTGCCGTACTTGTGCCGTGTCACCGGAACGAAGCCCAGGCACGTGATCCGCTCGCCGTCGAGCCCGACGCGCTTCCATGTCTGTCCCGCGTCCCTGCTCAGGAAAAGCCCCGCCCTCTCCCCGCCGGCTGCGACCAGCGCGGGGTTCTCCGGGCAGAACGAGATCACCTCGCCGAAGATCGCGGTGGCCCCCCGGCCGTCAAAGTCGATCTCCCGCGTCACCAGCCGCCACGTCGCCCCGGCGTCGGTGCTCCGCCACAGCCCGCTCTTGAGCGCCCCGCCGAGCACGCTCCCGCCCCCGCGCAGAACGATCGAACTGCTTGCCGGATGCACCGCCACCGACCGGACCGCCAGGGCCTCCGGCGAGGTGAGGCCCTCGTCCGCGCCGCGCCACGTCCGACCACCGTCGGTCGACTTCAGCAGCCCGGCGCCATTGGTCCTGGCGTACAAGGTGCCGGGTTCCTTCGCCGCCTGCACGAGCGCCGTGACCCGGCCGGTGCCGGCCAAGTTCTCCGCCCGCCGCCGGACGCGGGGAGCCTCGGCAACGGGGCCGACCTCCAGCGTCACCCGGTCCGCCGCGCCGGTGAAGAGACTGCGGCTCTTGCCGGGCACCGATCGGAAGACCACGCCCACGTGGGCCTCGCTCGTGAACCGCGGGATGATGCGCTCCATCGCCTTTCGCCACGTCCGGCCGTCCGCGGAGGTGTATGCCTGGAACCGCTTGCCGCGACGGACGACCCGCAGCCACCGGTGACCGGCCGGGAACGAGGGGATGCTCAGCCGGGTGCCCGCGAGGTCCGGGAAATCCGCCGGCCCGCGGACGCCCTTGCCCGCCGTGCGATAGATCCCGAAGTGGCTGCCAGCGAACGGCTGGTCCATCCTCTTGTTGTCCTTGACGTACAGGCCCAGCCAGTTCGCCGCGTGGACGCCCGTCTCCGGAGTGGCGTCGATGATCTCCGCGACCCGCGCCGTCAGCCGGAAGTCGCCCGTCACCCGCCGGTGGCCGAAGCAGAATCCCTCGCCCGCGAACGACATCCTCCCCGACCGGTGCCGCACCGCAAGCGGGAAGACCTTCTCGCCCAGAACGTCGAACGCCCACGGCCCGTCCGTGCGGTTGACCGCCTTCAGGGCCAGCACGTTGGACTCGACCGAACAGCCGTCGTCGTGCCAGAGGCGCGCCCGGACCCGGTTGTCGCCTTCCGGCAGCAGGACGCGGAACGCGACCCCGGCCGAATCGCCCGATGAGGTCGCCGAACGCACCGCCAGCACCTGACGGCCGCGGAACAACTGCACCTTGCCCACACGATGCCCTCGCCGCTCGATGCGCCCGCGGAACTCGACGAGGTTGTCATCCAGCACCCCCCCGGAGGCCGAGCCCATCACGTCCAGCGCGATCGAGGGCAGGTCGCCTTTGTCGGCGGAAACGAAGTCCGCCCGCGAGAGCTTGCGGAACTCGAAACCGGGGCCCTCCCACGCGGCGGCGACCTTGTCCGCGAGATACGCCTTCGGCCCCTTGAAGTACGACATCTCGAAGGCGTGCGGACCCTTGCGCAGCGCGATCGGGTACTGCTTCACGGATGCGCTGTGGATGCCGTCTCTTGCCGCGACCACCTTCCCGTCGATGCTCAGGCGGCTGCCGTCGCACGTGCCCAGCGACAGGACATAGAGCCCGTCGGCCGGGGCCCGAAGGTAGCCCGCGTAGCGAATCGCGTAGAGCTTGTCCCGGTCCTGCCTCACCGTGTCGTCCAGCCCGCCAATCCGGCCGCGCCGCAGCGGCTTCATGGCCGGGAGGTCGGGCAGGCGATCCCATTGAGCGTCCTTGGGCGCTTCGTAGTACAGGTACTCCAGGCCGGGGGCCAGCGGGCCGGGCTTCGCCGCGGGGGCAAGGACCGCATTCCGCACGGGGACCGTGACCGACGTCTGCCGGTCGAAGATATCCGTCACGGTCAGGCGTACGCTCCCGGGCGGGCGGGGCACATCGAGTCGCCTGGCGTGAACGTGCGGGGCGGTATCCGCACACACGGCCAGCGGCGAGGCACCCGGCGCGTCGCCGGCGAACGCCTCGATCCTGTAGGCCAGTTGGGGCGAGGCGCTTGGCGGGATGCGCCACGTCACCGTCACCTGGTTGCCCCACGCGCGGGCCTCGACGGCCTCCACCGCCGCGGGGTCCAGCACCGGAGCGTCCGGCTGCTTCGTGACGTAGTAGGTCTTCTCCTTCCGGCTGCCCTTGTCGCCTTGAACCGGCCGGTCAAACCGCAGGACGGTGCCCTTCTCGATCACCCGGAACTGCGAAAGGCTCTGCGAGCCGACCCGGTTGGTCTTCTGCCACGTTCCCCCCACGCGGCAGTAGCCCAGCCGCCGCTCGAATGCGCGGTGGACGCTCTCGGGCGCCAGGGCCTCCACGAAGCCGCTGTTGCCCATCACCCCCGTCTCGCGGGAAGGGATGCTCACGATGCTGTGCGTGTACCACTGCCTCTCGTCCACATCCTTCACCCACCAGCCGATGTACGTCCGCTTGCCCCCCGGGCGCGCCAGCGGGAAGACCCGCAGCACCATGCGATACCATGACCCCGGCCGCAGGAACGCGGGCCTGCCGTTCGCCCCGCCCTTGGCCCCCTCGGCCCCGTAGCCGTGCCGGTAGAAGGATTCGCCCTCGTGGATGTTCGTAATGCCCCCCCAGTAGGACATGAACATCCCCGGCGGGCTCTTCTCGCCGCGGGTCGCCAGCCCCCCGTAGAACGTGCAGTACCTGTTGGGGAAGAAGTTGACGTACCAGAAGCAGTAGTACGTCCCCTGGTCCCAGCGGGGCCAGCGAAGCTCCATCATCACGATGTCCGCGCCCTCGGCGACGTTGGGCGAAAAACCGGTCGCGCGAGCCTGTCGCGCCGGCGCCAACACCGCCGCGCCGACCGCGACGAGCATGACGGCAGCACAGATCCGACAGGCTCTCTCTGGTTCATTCATCACAGGCCAACCCTCCATACGGAATACGTCAAATGCCTTTCGCCAAAGCCTCGATGACCTCAACCCCGTTGTCTACCCCAACCGCGCAGAATCCCCCTTGAGAGCATCCACCCTCAACTATCATGGTTCATGACACCTTCGATGAGCCCTAATCCTGCATGCGCTCTACTTGCCCGAAAGCGTATAAATGACGGGTTGTCCGCAAATACATTCTGTTTTCGGCAACTGCAGGAGTGGCAAGAATCTTCTCCTTGAACTTGTTTCTTGCCAGAACCTTCAGCTTGTCACCCGCGTAGATAATCGTGACGATGCCGCGCACCGAGGCAGCGACAATCTTGTCGCCCGCGACGATTGGTGAAGCGATGTATTGCCCGGGCGCCCCGATCCTTTCCCTGAAGAGCTCCTTGCCGGTCGAAGCCCTCAGGCAAGTCAGCACGCCGCCGTCCCGGAAGAGGTACACTTTCCCCTGACAATAGACGAGTGAGGGAGTTTCAGGAATACCTCGTTGGACTTCCCATGCTATGTGCGATTGACGGGCGTTCTTTGTCGCACCGGGGCGAATGGCCACAATGGTGGCCCGGCTATGGGCGGTAAACCCCGACATTGTCTGCATCCATTCTCGCTCACTGATCATCCGGTTCTTGTCTTTGTCGAAAAACCTCATCAGACCGTCCATGTTCCTTATTGGTAGGCCGTAGCCGGGATTATCTCTGGACAACTCCGGGCGCAACGGGATAGTAAAGCCCCTGGTCATCTCGTCACGCTGTATCTGGTTGTCCTGATTACGGTCGAACTGCTCGATCGTGATCTTCCAGGTTCTGGCGGGGTCTCCTTTGTTGTCCCCGCGTCCAGAAAGGGCCGCAGCGCTGGCAAAGAGAAGCCCTTCGCCGGTTACGGGAATACCGACCGTTTCCTGCGAGAAGCCGCCGGCCCACCATATCTCCTCGCCAGTGGATGGTTTGTAGGAAGTCAGCCGCCTGTAACCCAGAACGATGAGTTCTTCCACTCCATCATGGCGCCAGATCATGGGCGTCGACCAGCCCGCCCTGAACAATGATCTCGGCTGCTCCCATGCCGTCTCGCCGGTGTCTCGATTCACCGCAAGCAGGCGGGAGGTACCGCGATTGTCATCAAGGACCAGGATCACTGTGTCTTTATACAATATGGGCGAGGTCGCCATGCCATATTGGTTTGCCGGCGTGTTGATTGTACGGTGCCAGATCTCGTTACCCTTGTGATCGTAGCAGACCAAGCCGTAGGTTCCGAAATAGACGTAAACGTGTTTGTCGTCTGCCGCTGGGGTGGGAGTTGCGGGGCTGTTCATCGGATGGAGCTTTGCCATCCTCTTCGCCAGGACAACTCGACGCCACAGGACCTTGCCATGTTTACGATCGATCGATAACGTAATAAGTACCTTCCTATTGGTGGAGTGATAGGCTGTGAGGAAGATACAGTCATCCCAAATGACCGGAGACGACTGTCCTGCAGGGATGGCGGTTTTCCACAGAACGTTCGAATCCGGGCTGAAATGAACAGGAATGAGGTCCGCTTTCGCTGTTCCCTGTCCATTGGGGCCTCGAAATCGATTCCAGTTGGTCTTTCCTTGCTGGCCCTGCGCTATCAAGTTGAGCGAGAGGATGATGGCCGGAGAGATGCTGGCGCGAGCCTTCATGTTGTGTGTATGTGCGAGTTTCATCAATTGCCTTTCCGGGAATGCTCCCCATGACTTCCTCAACTGCATCGCCGAGGTCAACGGGTTCGGGATCTCCCAGATAAGCTCTTGCCCAGGACCGTCCTGGGGAATCGAACGTCAGTATCTCCCTATCTCGGGGGTTTGTCAACGACTTCCGTGGCGGCTTGAGGTCCTTCCGCGCTCCATCTCCCTCGCGTCGGGCCGTGACCGCGCGCGAGACGGCCTTCATCCGGGCGTTTTGTGTAGGTTCGGGCAGAGGAGTCCCCGTCGGCTGCGCGTTCTCGCGTCATTCCGCCGTGTGCCGCCGTCGTCGCGGCACCGGTTGCCGCGGCCTGAGCCGCCGAAGGCGTTCGAGGATGGTCCGAAGGAGCCATCGTGAGATGGCCGGCTCCGCCATCTGAAAGATCACGTACCGAGCGTGCGTCACCACCTTCGCTCCGATCTTGATGGGCCCTTCGACGCGCTCAGGGCCGTGAGCAACGTCGAACGGCCTGTCTCGCGGTCCCGATGCACATCGGGACAGCCGTACCTGGGGTCGTCCACGAAGTCGTGGCAGCCCAGACGCGTCCACTTCACCGCGGGGGCTGTCCCGATCGTAGTTGAAGGTCGGTGACGGCTCGCGATCCTCGAACTCTACGCCACCGGCACACCCGACGCGTCCGCATCCGAACGCCCGACTGCGGCGGCTCGATCAGGTTCGTCGTGCACAGGCAGCGACGCAGCTTGCCCGGCAGGCCGATCTCGTTCACCGTGAACGTCTCGCCCAACTCCGGCAGCACGCTGGAGCAGTTCCGGGTCGAGACGCCCCGCATGAGGATCTCCAGCATCCGCTCGCCGAGCCGGAAGTTGGCCTGCATCGCCTCGTAGGCCGGGACCTCTACCTCGGCGCCTCGGCCCCGCCCTTTGCGTCGAAGACGCGGCTTGTCCACACGCAGCTTCCGCTCGGCCAGGTTCACCACGCCCTTCTGCCGACCGTGCCAACGCACCGCCCCAGCCGCCATGCCGGGGTGCTTCTCGTCGGCGACATCGAGAAGCTCTTCACCCTCTGGGACCGGTGGGGCTGGCATCGCGTGACGTTCTATGGCGACCTCAAGAAGCCCGCCTACGCCCTCGCCGACGCGATGGGCTGGAAGATCGTCGAAGAGGCGTGAACGCCGGCGTGAGCATCGTGCCTCGGCGCAGCCCAAGCCGCGACGTGCTGCCGCTGGACTGGACGCGAACGTCTGCCCAGCCGTTCGCGGAGATCAGAGAACCCCTCTCCGAGGCCGGGTGCTCTGCATCGCTCCGCGGCAGCTTCAGCGCGCAAGCGCCACGGATCGCCTCGTCGTCTCGATCGAAACTCGCCCGTCTGCGGGGGAGTCCTCGGAACGGGCGGGCGCATCCAGAGAGCGGAGCTTCCCGCTGGCGGGATCCCATTCGTGCACCAACGGGGCAGCGACGTCGCCGCCCTTGCCGACCTTGCCCTCCGTCAGGAGCGTGAGTGTCTTGCCGTCCGCCGACCAGCGGAACACGTCCGGCGACAAGTCGCGTTCGCGGATCATGCCCACGACGCGACCCGTGGCCGCCTCGTACACGGTGATGCGAAACCGATCCTCGGCGGCCAGAAGCTTGCCATCCGGCGAGAACCTGAGGGAGTGATAGGCGTAGCCTCTGGCGTCGACAAGGGGAACGCGGCGTACGAGCCGCACCGGAAAGGCCGACGCCCTCCGCCGCCTCGCCCGCCTGACCGACCTGCCGTAGCGT
>CAZXOC010000221.1:0-12734 GCA_964642165.1 uncultured Planctomycetaceae bacterium
TCCTCCTGGAGGTCAACCCCCGCGCCAGCCGCACCGTGCCCTTCGTCTCCAAGGCCACCGGCGTGCCGTCGGCCAAGCTCGCCGCGAAGGTGATGGCCGGGCTGAGCCTGGCCGAGCTGAACGTGACGGCCGCGCCGCGCCCCGCCCAGACGTCGATCAAGGAGAGCGTCTTCCCCTTCACGAAGTTCCCGGGCGTGGACGTGATCCTCGGTCCGGAGATGCGCTCGACCGGCGAGGTGATGGGCATCGACCTGAGCTTCGGCGTGGCGTTCGCCAAGAGCCAGATGGCCGCCGGGCTGCCCCTGCCCACCCGCGGGAGCGTCTTCCTGAGCGTCTGCGACGCCGACAAGCCGCGGGTCGTCGCCCTCGGCCAGCAACTGGCCGCCATGGGCTTCGGCCTGCTCGCCACGAGCGGGACGCACAAGCTGCTGGCCGGCGCCGGCGTGCGGGTGCAGCTCCTGCCCAAGCTCGCCGAGGGGCGCCCCAATATCGCCGACCACCTCACCAACGGCGAGGTGGACCTGTTGATCAACACGCCGACCCGCCGCGGGCCCGACACGGACGAGGGGCGGATCCGCGCCCTGGCGACGCTGCACAAGGTGCCGATCATCACGACGATGACGGCCGCCCACGCCGCCGCCGCGGGCATCGCCGCCCTCCGCGCCGCCGCCGAGACCCCCGACCAGGCCGCCGACGCCTTCACCGTCCGACCCCTGCAGGAGTACTTCCCGGGCGGCGACAGGGAATAGGGAGCAGCGACCCACGCTGTTGGCAGGTCGGCGATGGCATGCTAGCATTGGGGTGGGAGGAGCAGCATGAAAGACACAATCAAGCTCACGGCGGAGTTGATCGCGGAGCCGGAGGGGGGATACACGGTCTTCTGCCCGGAACTGGACATCTACACCCAGGGCGAGACGGAGGAGGAGTGCCTCGACAACCTGCGGGAGGCCGCGGAACTGCACTTGGAGCAGATCGGTGCCGAGCAGGGCCTCCGCAAGGTGATCCGGCGCGAGATCGAGGTCCGCTGCGGTGCCTAGGCTGCCGGTGGTGACCGGCCCGCAGCTTCTGCAAGCACTCCAACGGGCGGGGTTCGAGGTGGTGCGGCGCCGGGGCAGTCACGTTCAGGTGCGCCGCGAGGAGCCCAACGGGGCCGTGGTCACGTTTCCTGTTCCCGTGCACGTCGGCAGGGCGATCAAGCGCGGCACCCTCTCGGGCATCCTGCGCAAGGCGGGCATGGACGCCGATCAGCTTCGCTCCCTGATCTGAGGCAGGCACCGCAGATACGCCCGCGCTCACGGGCGGCGGCCCGTGGGCTTTCTGTCGCTGACCACTTATAAAGGCGTCAGTGGCGCAGCGCCTCCGCGCGACACCAAGGGATTCGCTGATGCCGTGCGCGGGCCCGGCGGATATACTCCCCGGTGCACCGGCGCACGACGAGATCGCCGACAGATCGAGGTGTGGTTCCGCATGGCGCTGAAGCGGAAACTCGGTTTCTGGGACGTCTTCTGCATCGCCGCGGGGGCGATGATCAGCAGCGGTCTGTTCGTCCTTCCGGGGCAGGCGTTCAAGGTGGCCGGGCCGGCGGTGGTGCTGGCCTACGCGCTGGCGGCGCTGATGGTGATCCCGGCGCTGCTGAGCAAGGCGGAGCTGTCCACCGCCATGCCCAAGAGCGGCGGCAGCTACGTCTTCGTCGAGCGGAGCATGGGGGCCTTGCCGGGCACGCTGGCGGGGCTGGCGAACTGGCTGAGCATCGCGCTGAAGAGCGCGTTCGCCATGATCGGCATCGGGGCGTTCGCGCGGCTGATCTGGCCGGACGCCGACTTGACCGAGCTGCAGTGGGAGTGGCTCATCAAGGGCGTCGCCATCGTCTGTTGCGTCGCGTTCACCGTGCTGAACCTGCTGAGCGTCAAGGTCGCCGGCCGGGCGCAGGTGGTGATGGTCGCGGGGCTGTTTGGCGTGCTGCTGGTCTTCGTCGTGGGCGGCGCCGGCAGCGGCAAGGTCAGCCAGCATCCCAACTTCGACAACTTCCTCGCCGCGGGATGGGGCAGCGTCCTGGCCACCGCCGGGCTCGTGTTCGTCTCCTTCGGCGGGCTGACGAAGGTCGCCAGCGTGGGCGAGGAGGTCCGCGCCCCGGGGCGGAGCATCCCCCGGGCCATGTTCCTGGCCTGGGCGGCGGTCAGCGTGATGTACGTCGCGGCCGTGTTCATCACCGTGGGGGTCGCCGGGTTCGTCGAGGTCGACGGGACGAAGGTGAGCGAGTTGGGGGTCGGCGCGTACGGCAGCCTGACGCCGCTTTCGCTGACGGCGGGGAGGTTCCTCGGGCGATTCGGCCTGATGCTCCTGTCGGGGGCGGCGATCCTGGCCTTCGTGACCACGGGCAACAGCGGCATCCTGGCCGCGTCGCGAAGCCCCATGGCGATGAGCCGCGACGGGCTGCTGCCGGCGGCCTTCCGGCGAGTCTCGGGGCGCTTCGGCACGCCCTGGATCAGCGTGCTGGCCACCAGCGGGTTCATGATTGTCATGATCGCCGCGCTGAACATCCGCGACCTGGTGAAGGTCGCCAGCACGATGATGCTGCTGCTCTTCCTGCTGGTGAACGTGGCCGTGCTGATCATGCGAGGCAGCGGGATCCAGAACTACCGCCCGCTGTTCCGCAGCCCGCTGTTCCCGTGGGTGCAGTTGGCGGGGATCGTCGTCTACGCCGTGCTGATCGCGCTGCTGTCGGCGGAGCTGGCCTCGCCCGTCCCGCTGCTGACGACCGGGGCGTTCGTGGTCGGCGGGCTGCTGTGGTACCTCTTCTACGTCCGCCCGCGCAGCGACCGCCAGAGCGCGCTGGTCTACATGGTGCGCCGGGCCGCGGCCAAGGAGATCGGGCGCAGCGATCTCGAGGAGGAGCTCCGCGAGATCGCCCTCGAGCGCGACGAGGTCGTCCACGACCGCTTCGATCAGCTCGTCAAGGAATGCACCATCCTGGACCTCGCGGATCGCACGCCGGCGCGGGAGCTGTTCATTCTGGCGGCCGCGGCGCTGGCCGAGCGGCTCGGCATCGACGAGGAGGCGCTGCTCGAGAAGTTCGAGGCCCGCGAGGCGGACTCCTCCACCGTGATCCAGCCCAGGCTGGCCATCCCGCACATCATCGTGGACGGGCGGGCGCTCTTCGACGTCGTCCTGGTGCGATGCCGCAAGGGCGTCGTCTTCCGCGAGGGCCAGCCGCCCGTGCAGACCGCGTTCATCCTCGTCGGGTCGCGCGACGAGAGGAACTACCATCTCCGCGCCCTGATGGCCATCGCCCACATCGTGCAGGAGCCCGGCTTCACGGAGCGGTGGCTGGCGGCGCCGGACGTGGAGCGCCTGCGCGACATCCTCCTGCTGTCCGGGCGCGAACGGGAACGGGAGACCTGACCTGCGGGAAGAGGAGATCGAAACGTGCGGACGCGAGACGCGACGATTCTGGGATGCCTAGTCATGTGCGCGATTGCCGCGACGACAGACGGCCAGGAGTACGGCCCGCCCGACCGGGGCGGGCCCGGCGACGAGATGATCCAGCGTTACCTGGCCCGGGAGACGGAGAAGCTCCACGGGCGGTTCCTGGAGGGCATCAAGACGCTGGAGGACTGGCAGAAGCTCCGGGGCCGGTACCGGCGGGAGTACTTCCACATGCTGGGCCTCTCGCCGATGCCGGCGAAGACGCCGCTCAAGGCGGCGATCACCGGCACGCTGACGGGCGAGGGGTACGTGGTGGACAAGCTGCACTACCAGAGCCGCCCGCACCTGTACGTCACGGCGAACCTGTACCGCCCCGCGAAGGTCGCCCCGGGCGAGCGCCTGCCGGCGGTGGTCTACGTCTGCGGGCACTCGAACCGCGGGCGCAACGGCAACAAGGTGGCCTACCAGTCGCACGGCATCTGGTTCGCCCGGCACGGGTACGTCTGCCTGACGCTCGACTCGCTCCAGCTCGGCGAGATTGCGGCCATCCACCACGGCACGTACCGCTACGAGCGATGGTGGTGGCATTCGCGCGGCTACGTGCCGTCGGGCGTCGAGTGCCTCAACGGCATCCGCGCCATCGATTACCTCGTGGGCCGGCCCGACGTCGACCCCGACCGCATCGCCGTGACCGGCATCAGCGGGGGGGGGGCGGCGACGTTCTGGATCGCCGCCGCCGACGAGCGCGTCAAGGTGGCCGTGCCCGTCAGCGGCATGGCCGACCTGCCCAGCTACGTGACCAACCGGGTCATCAACGGGCACTGCGACTGCATGTTCCTCTACAACACGTTCGAGTGGCCGTGGACGCGGATCGCCGCGCTCGTCGCGCCGCGGGCCATGCTGTTCACCAACAGCGACCACGACCGCATCTTCCCGATGGACGCCAACCGGCGGATCAGCAACCGCCTCGAGCGGCTCTACAGCCTCTACGGGGCCGGGGACCTCGTCGACGCGCTCGTCAGCATCGGCGGCCACGCCTACCGCAGGGACATCCGCCGGGGGGCGTTCCGCTTCATCAACACGCATCTCAGGAACGACCCCCGCCCCGTGACGGACAGCGAGGTGGACCTCGTGACGAGGCGCGGGCGGGAGTGGCGCTACCCGATCCAGCCCGAGCGCCTCCGCGTGTTCCCGACCGACGACGACCTTCCCAAGGACGAGCTGAACACGAAGATCGACGAGCTGTTCGTGCCGATCGCCCGGGTCAAGCCGCCCCGGAAGGGCGCGTTCGAGGCCTGGAAGGCGTCGCTGCAGGCCGAGCTGCGGCGCGTGACGTTCCGCTGCTTTCCCGAGCGGATCCCGCCGGCGAAGCTGCTCCGCCAGGCGGAAGGGGGCCGGCGCCTGGAGACCGAGCCGGGCATCCAGGTCCATCTGGAGCCGGTCGCCGCGCCGAAGGGCGGCCAGGCAGCCGCACGCGTGGTGCTCGTCGTGTCCATGAACGACGGCGCGGAGCCGGGCGACTGGCTCCGCGCCATCCGACGCGACGATGATGCCGTCTACGTCCTCGCGCCGCGGGGCGTCGGGCCGACGCGCTGGACACGCAAGAACCCGCCGAACTACGTCGAGCGCTGCCACGTCCTGCTCGGCCGCACCGTGGACACCGGCCGGGCCTGGGACGTCGCCGCGACGGCCCGCTACCTCCGCGCGACGCGCAAGGGCAGGGCGCCGGTGTTTGTCGCCGGGCGCGGCGGCGCGGCGCTGCTGGCGGCCCACGCCGCCCTGTGGGAGCCCGACGTCGCCGGCGCGATCCTGCACGAGCCCGTGCTGGACCCCATGGACCCGAAGGCGCCGCAGTTCCTCAACGTCCTGCGCGTCTGCGACGCGGCGGACGTGCTGGGCATGCTCGCCCCGCGCCCGCTGACGGTCCACGGCGGCGACGCGAAGCGCCTGGCGAAGGTCGCCACGATCTACGCCGCCGCGGGCAGCGCGGACAAGCTCGTCCGGCGGGCTGCGCCGTCAGGCGGGGGGCCCTGAATCGCTCCGGCTCGCGCGAAGGGGGGCGCCCGGCTGTTGTCCGATGCCCCGCTCCTCCGGTAGAATCATCGTATGAGCGAAACGTTCCAGTAGATAGCGGCCCTTGCCGCCGCAGACGCCGTCAGGGCATGGAGACAAGGAAGCACAGAAAGCTCGTCCATGAGGGGAGCTACGCCGCGGAAGTGGAGGTCGAGCTGATCGACTCGGATGAGGGATGGGGTCCGTACCTGTCCATCGAGGAAGTCAGGAAGCTCGACGAGGTGCGACGGGCTCTCCAGCACGAAGACATCGAGAGCGCACTCAAGCTGGCTCGCGTGTACCGGCTGACACCAATCGAGTCCGCGTAGAGCCGCGCGACGCGCAGACCATGGCTTTGAAGCCCGAGCAGTATCTTCGCCCGGACGTGATCCAGCAGGTCAAGCGGCTGGACCTGAAGGCCCGCTTCATCGTGGAGGGGTTCATGAGCGGGCTGCACGGCAGCCCCTACCACGGCTTCAGCGTGGAGTTCTCCGAGCACCGCAAGTACACCCCCGGCGACGACATCCGCCAGGTCGACTGGAGCGTCTACGGCAAGACGGACCGCTTCTACATCAAGAAGTACGAGGCCGAGACCAACCTCGACGCCTACCTGCTGGTGGACTGCTCCGGCAGCATGGACTTCTCGCTGGGCGGGCGGCTGACGAAGATGGACTACGCCATCTGCCTGGCCGCGGCGCTGGGCTACCTGATGATCAGCCAGCAGGACTCCGTGGGGCTCTTCACGTTCGACGAGAAGGTCCGCGCGTACCTCCCGCCGAAGGCCAAGCGCCAGCACCTGACGAACATCCTGGCGACGCTGGCGCGCACGAAGCCCTACGGCAAGACGCGTCTGGCCCACGCCATCCACGACGTGGCCGGGCGCGTCCGGAAGCGCGGGCTCATGATCCTCCTGAGCGACCTGCTCGACGACCAGGAGGAGGTCCTCCAGGCGCTGCACCACCTGCGTTTCCGCGGGCACGACATCATCATCATCCAGGTGCTGGACTACAGCGAGGTGGCCTTCGAGTTCGACGGGCAGGTCCGCTTCGAGGACCCCGAAACGGGGGACAGCGTCGCGACGAGCCCGCGCGCGATCCAGGTGTCCTACCTGGAGGAGATCCGGGCGTTTATCGAGGAGTACAAGCAGCGATGCCAGGCCGTCCGTGCCGACTTCACCACCGTCCACAACGCCATGACGTTCGACAAGGCGCTGATCGAGTTCCTCGCCCAACGCCAGGGGCGGTTCTGAGCGCCCCGACGCGCCGGAGCGGGGGTCGGGGCCTGCCCGGGGCCTCGGGTCGACTACAATGCCACGGAGGACGCATGAGAGACCGACACGCATGGTGAAGACAAGAACGATCGGCATTTCGCTGGCGGTGATGGGCGCTGCTGTGCTCAGCCTGCCGGCCGTGACGTTGGCGGCCGCCGACAAGGCCTCGAGCCGTCCCTCGACGCGTCCCTCGACCCGGCCCGACGGGCAGAAGCGCCTGGACGCCCTCTTCGCCGGCGGCGTCCCGCGCAGCGTGGCCGACCTGAAGGCCATGGAGGACCGCTTCCGTCACGTGGCGGCGAAGGTGACCCCCGCGACGGTGGCCGTGCGCAGCGGCGGGGGGGGTGGCAGCGGTGTGATCGTCAGCAAGGACGGGTACGTGCTGACCGTGGGGCACGTCACCCGTGAGGCCGGGCGGGACGTCACGCTGTACTTGGCCGACGGACGACGAGTCCGGGCCAAGACGCTGGGCGCGAACCTGGGCGTCGACTCGGGACTGATCCGGATCACGGACAAGCCGCCGAAGGGGCAGGGCTGGCCACACCGCCCCATGGGGCGCTCGGCGTCGCTGAAGCGCGGGCAGTGGTGCCTCACCATCGGGCACGCCGGAGGCTATCGGCGCGAGCGGACGCCGCCCGTCCGCGTCGGGCGTGTCCTGGCGAGCATGCCCGGGGCCATCGCGACCGACTGCACCATCGTCAGCGGGGACTCCGGCGGGCCGCTGTTCGACATGGACGGCCGGGTGATCGGCATCAGCAGCCGCATCGCCGGCCCGCTCGACGGCAACATCCACGTCCCCGTCGACACCTTTCGCCGCGACTGGGACCGCCTGGTCAAGGGCGAGGTGTTCGGCGTGCCCCGCGGCCACGGCGCCTACCTGGGCGTCGCGATCGACCCGGACGCGAAAGACGCCCGCATCGCCCGCGTGATCCCCGGGTCCGCGGCCGAGAAGGCGGGCGTCCGCGCCGGCGACGTCGTCACCCGCTTCGACGGCAGGAAGGTGGACAACCGCACCACGCTGCTCCGCCTGATTGCCCAAAAGAGGCCCGGCAACCGCGTGCGGATCACCGTCCAGCGGGACGGCAAGGCGGTGAACCTTACCGCCGTGCTGGGCCGCCGCGGAAGCTGAAGCCCCCGGCACAACGAATGGGATTGACACAGGCAACCACGATGCTTCCTCCTGCGACGAGATACGTTCGTGCGATGGTGTTGGCCGTGAGCGCGGCCCTGGCGTGCCTGTCGGCGGCCGTTGCCACGGCGGCCGCAAAGGCCCCCGCGCGTTCCCAGCCTGCTCCCGCGACCCGCCCGGCGAAGCCGAAGGCTCCGCCCAGCCGCAAGCGCCCGTTGCGGCGGCGCGATCCGATCCGAAGCCGCTGGGACCGCTTCTGGCGGCGCCCCCAGTCGGCCTCCAAGCACCACGCCTCGGTGAAGCGCGCCTTCGCGCCCCTCGTCGCCGAGGCGCGGAAGAGCACCGTCGGCGTCCTCTGCGACGGCCGGCAGGTCGCGCTCGGCACGGTCGTGGACGCCAACGGCCACGTCGTCACGAAGGCCAGCGAGCTGCGCGCCCTGGCCGAGTGCCGGTTCCACGACGGGACGCGCCGCAAGGCGACCGTCGTCGGCATCGACAAGACCAACGACCTGGCGCTGCTGACGGTGCAGGGGGCCCACGCGCCGCCGATCCGGTGGAGCCGCACGGAGGACCCGCCCGTCGGCAGTTGGATCGTGACGCCGGCGACGGGGGGCGATCCGGTGGCCATCGGCGTGGTCAGCGTCCGCCTCCGCCGGCCGCCGACGCCGCGGAGGAACATGCCCAGCCACGGCTTCCTCGGGATCAGCTTCGGGACGTCCGCGAGCGAGGCGAGGATCGCCCAGGTCTTCCCCAACACCGGTGCCGCCCGGGCGGGCCTGCGGCCGGGGGACCTCATCACCGCCGTCGGCCCGACCCGCGTCCGCACCCGCACGGACGTGCAGGAGTACTTGCGGAAGGCGAAGCCCGGCGACAAGGTCACGCTCCGCATTCGGCGCGACGGGAAGGAGCGGAAGGTCACCCCCACGCTGGGGCGGTGGCTCAGCGGCTCGCAGTTGAACCCCCAGCAGCACATGGGGGGGCGCCTGAGCGAGCGGAGCAGCGGCTTCGCGCGCATCCTCCAGCACGATTCGGCCCTGAGGCCGGCGGACTGCGGCGGGCCGGCCCTGGACTCCAGCGGGCGGGCCGTCGGCGTCAACATCGCCCGCGCCGGGCGCACGGAGAGCTACGCCTTGCCCGCGTCGCTGGTGAAGTCCCTGGTCGCCCGATTGAAGGCCGCGACCGCAAAGACCGAAGCGAGGACCCGCCCCGCCCCGCCGGCGCCCGCCACGAAGCGCGCCCGGAGGAAGCGCTGACGAAGGGCCGCGGTCGCACCGGCGGTCAGGGATTCCACAGGTCCCGCCATGCGGCGGCGGCGTAGTCGAAGAGCCGCCCCGAGCGACGCTCCATCTCCCGCCCGACGTGGATGACGCTGCCGTCGGGCCCGAACTCCACCACGAGCGGCCAGAGGCTCTCCAGGCCGTCGCTCCGGCGCGAGTAGCGCATGTCGTGGAAGCGGACGATGTGCGTGCCGTCGACTTGCCGGTACTCCGAGCGGAGGCGGCCGGAGGCGAACCACTCGTAGGTCGCGTGCTCGGGCAGGGCGCGGGCGCGCGCGATCCACTCGTTGTCCGGCGCCTTGGCCAGGCGCTCGTGTGCCCGGGCGCCCGGAGGCGCATCGCTGAGGTGGTGCACGCGCACGGCGTGCCAGGCGCGATCCGTCTCGACGACGGCCCGCCAGAGGAAGATCGACCCGATCGCCGGGTAGGCGTCGGCGCGGACGACGGTCTCGCTGCCGACCAGCCCCACGGCCCGGTCAACCGCCCGGTCGTGCAGCACGCGCCCCGCCGCGAGGTAGCCGACGCTCAGCAGGAAGCCCAGCCAGCCGATCGCGAGCGTCGCCCGGGGGGCTCGCCCGGTCCGCCCCCTTCGCGCGAGGCGGCAGGCCAGCAGCGTGAGGATCAGCAGCGGCGTGTAGATCAGGTCGATGATCGGGGCGGCGTCGATCGCGTAGCGCGTCGAGGTCAGCGGCTCCAGGAGGCGCGTCCCGTAGCTCGTGCACCAGTCCAGCAGGGGATGGGTGAAGACAGCCACGAGGACGCACAGGTACAGCAGCCTGAATGGCGGCGGTGGCTTGGCCCGCGCGGCGGCGTTCGCGTCGTTCCTGCGCGCCGCGCGGCGACGCAGGCGCCACCACAACAGGGCGATCGGCAGCGACAGCACCGGGGCGAACAGCAGCGAGTGGCTCAGCCCCCGGTGGTAGCGCATCTGCGAAAAGCTGTCGACCTCCATGCCCGTCATGGACAGCAGGGGGACCACGAAGATGTCCAGGTCCGGCACGACCGCCGCGGCGGCCGCCACCCACGTCGCGTCGCGACCGATCCGCTGGCGAAACCCCAACTGCGCCGTCGCCGCGCCCAGCAGTCCTTGCGTGATGGTATCCATGGCATCTCATTGTACGCCCCGGCGCCCGGTGAGGCCCGCCCGCCCGCCAGGCCTCGCGGGCGTCTCCAGCATCGCCCTGACGCCGATCGCCGAGCCGGCGACGCTGGCGCTGCTGGCGGCCGCAAGCGGCCTGGCGCTGCGTCGCCGCCGCCGGAGATGACCGTCACTCCCACTCGATCGTCGCGGGGGGCTTGGAGGAGATGTCGTACACCACGCGGTTGACGCCGCGGACCTCGTTGATGATGCGGTTGGAAATCGCCGCGAGCACGTCACAGGTGGCCCGAGGCCGTGTGGATGGAGGAACTACTCGCCTGGATGGTCTCTACGATGCAGCTTGTCCCACATGCGCCTACCCCACTCCGACTGCTTCAGGCCGGCCTCAAGGAACTCGCCGTAGGACGAGAATTCGCCCTTGCGGCGCTCCCATTCGGCCCGGATCCTCTCCTGCGCCTTACGCTTCATCTCCATGCAGTCAAACGCCTTCGTTCTCGCGGCCATAGGCGATCTCCGCGGGGCGTTCAGTCGTCCCTGCCGGGAATCTCCGCAAAGGCGACGCCAGGCTCCCAGCAGTGAACTGCTGGGCTATTCTCACGGCGTCCCTGCCGGGACGCACAACACGCAGAAGCCTGTCCCGGAGGGACTTCTGATAATAGCCCACCACTTCAGTGGTGGGTCAGCAAGGACCGTAGTGTCGAGTCCCGCCAGGGACGGCTGAACGGTCGTCGACCGCGGTGCGCATCGCCCGGGCGGAAGGGCCACCTCGATCTGGACCAAGCCTCTGCATGCATCCAGCCTATGCGGCTCCCGGTGACCTGTCAATCCGTCTACTCCCACTCGATCGTCGCGGGGGGCTTGGAGGAGATGTCGTACACCACGCGGTTGACGCCGCGGACCTCGTTGATGATGCGGTTGGAGATCGCCGCGAGGATGTCGTAGGGGATCCGCGACCAGTCGGCGGTCATGAAGTCGGCCGTGTCCACCGAGCGGATCGCCACGACGTCCTCGTACGTCCGCCCGTCGCCCATCACGCCCACCGACTGCACCGGCAGCAGCACGGCGAACGTCTGGGCGGTCTTGCGGTAGAGGCGGTTGGCCTCGATCTCCTCCAGGAGGATGTTGTCCGCCTTGCGGAGCACGTCGAGGCGCTCGCGGGTGACCTCGCCGAGGCACCGCACGGCCAGGCCCGGGCCCGGGAACGGGTGGCGCCACACGATGCTCGCCGGCAGGCCCAGCAGCTCGCCGACCTGGCGGACCTCGTCCTTGAACAGGTCGCGCAGCGGCTCGATCAGCTCGAAGCCCAGCTCGTCCGGCAGGCCGCCCACGTTGTGGTGCAGCTTGATGTTCGCCGCCTGCCCCGCCAGCGAGCGGCCGGACTCGATCACGTCCGGGTACAGCGTGCCCTGCGCGAGGTACCGGGCGTTCGGGACGGACTCGGCCGCGGCCCGGAACATCTCGATGAACGTGTGCCCGATGATGCGGCGCTTCTCCTGGGGCTCGACGACCCCGGCGAGGCGCGCCAGGAACTCCTGGGCGCCGTCGACGACCGTCAGGTCCATGTGCGAGTGCTCGGCGAACGTGCTGCGGACGAGCTCGACCTCGTTGAGGCGCAGGCAGCCGTTGTCCACGAGGATGCACGCCAGCCGCTCGCCGATCGCCTTGTGCAGCATCGCCGCGACCACCGAGGAGTCCACCCCGCCGCTGAGGCCGCAGATCACCCGCTCGTCGGGCCCGACGCGCCCGCGCGTCTCGGCGACGACCTGCTCGATGAACGAGCCCATCCGCCACAGCCCCGCGCAGCCGCACACGTCGTACAGGAAGTTCGCGAAGATCGTCTCGCCGTGCGGCGTGTGCGTCACCTCCGGGTGGAACTGCACGCCGTAGAACGGGCGGGTCCTGTGGCGAACCGCGGCGACGGGGCACGTTCGCGTGGCCGCCAGGGGGACGAAGTCCTCCCCGAGCTGCTGGATCTGGTCGCCGTGGCTCATCCAGACCGTCGTCTCGGCGGGCACGTTGCGCAGCAGGACGCCCGCGTCCCGCACGCTCAGCGCCGCCCTGCCGTACTCGCGAGCGCCCGCCGGCCGAACGTCCGCCCCCAGCATCTGGCAGGCGAGCTGCATCCCGTAGCAGATGCCGAGGATCGGCACGCCCAGGTCGAAGACCTCCCGCCGGCAGCGGGGGGCGCCCTGCTCGTAGACGCTCGCCGGCCCGCCGGTGAGAATCAGCCCCTTGGGGTTCAGGCGGCGGACCTCCTCGGCCGTGACGTCCGGGCGCGCCAGGACGCTGTAGACGCCGCTGTCCCGCACGCGCCGCGCGATGAGCTGGGCGTACTGGCTGCCGAAGTCCAGGATGACGATGGTTTCCGATTGTCCGCTGCCGGCCGTCATGCACGCTCCTCATCTTGCCGCAGGCAGGGGCGAATGCGACATGATACGCCCGCCCCGCCCCCGAGGCAAATCGCCACGGCCCCGGACGACG
>CAZXOC010000222.1:0-12711 GCA_964642165.1 uncultured Planctomycetaceae bacterium
GACGCGGACAATCCAGGAGGGCCGCGCAGTCGCCGATGGGGTTTCAGGCACGTGAGACGAGGGACAGCGAAAGGCGCGACAGCATGAACATCTCCCGCCGAGCTCAGCCGATCGTGGGCGTCTTGATTGCCCTTGCGACATGGACGCATCTCACCGCGCTCGCCGCGGCTCAGCCGGCCGGGCAGAAGCCGTCAGGGCAAGCGGCGGAAGGTGCGATCAGTGAGGAGGACAGGGCGAAGATCGAGAAGGCGCTTCCATCGCAAGCCGTTGCCTCGCCCGCCAAGCCGCGCAAGCTGCTGATCTTCGACGTGAACGTCGGCTACCCCGGACACCCCTCGCGGTTCCATGCGAATCTCGCGTTCCGGCGGATGGGGGAGAAGACGGGCGCTTTCCAGACGGTGATCAGCCGCGATCCCGCGGTCTTCGAGCCGAAGAGCCTGCGGCAGTTCGACGCGGTCTTCCTCAACAACACGGTGGGCAACCTGTTCACGGACCCGCGGCTGCGACGGAGCCTGCTCGAGTTCGTCTGCGGCGGCGGCGGGCTGCTCGGGGTCCACGGCACCACGGCCGCGTTCACACGCTGGCCCGGTGCACGCGAGGACTGGCCGGAGTTCGCCGTCATGCTCGGCGCGCGGGGCACGCGGCATCGGGAGGCCACGGAACGCGTCTTCATCAAGCTCGACTGCCCGGAGCACCCCCTGAACAAGGTCTTCGGCGGCCGGGGTTTCGAGTACCGTGACGAGTTCTTCCGCGTGCACGATCCGTACTCGCGGGATCGCGTTCGCGTGCTTCTCAGCATCGACACGAAGAAGACGGACCTGACCCCGAAGGACCCCCGCTGGAAGCAGGAGCGCGCGGACAACGACTACGCCCTGGCGTGGGTGAGGCACTACGGCAGGGGACGCGTCTTCTACTGCACCATCGGGCACAATCCGTATGTCTTCCGGGACCCGAAGATGCTGCGGTTCTATCTCCGGGCCGTGCAGTTTGCCCTCGGCGATCTGCCCGCCCCGACGCTTCCCAGCGCCAGACTGACCCCGGCGGCCAGGGCCCAAGAGCGGCTCGGCTGGCGCCTCGGCATGACGGCCTACACATTTCACAAGTACACGCTGTTCGAGGCGATCGACAAGACGAAGCAGTTGGGCCTGTCGTACCTCGGCGGGTTGAGCTTCCAGAAGGTCAGTCGCGAGATCCCGAAGAACTTCGACGGCAACCTCAGCGATGAGGAGCTCAAGGCGATTCGGCTGAAGCTGGATTCAGCCGGCGTCCGCCTGGTGACGCACTTCTACGCGCGGATCCCCGGCGACAAGGAAGGCTGTCGCCGCGTATTCGAGTTCGGCCGCAAGATGGGCATCGAGACGCTCATCTCCGAGCCGCCGCCGGAGGCGCTGGACACGATCGAGCGGTTCTGTGATGAGTACGACATCCAGCTCGCCATCCACAACCACGGTCCGAAGCAGTCGCCGCACTACTGGCACCCGGAGCGAGTCCTGAAGGTCTGCGGCGGCCGGAGCCGGCGAGTCGGTGCGTGCGGCGACGTGGGCTACTGGATACGGTCGGGCATCGACCCCGTCAAGGGCGTGAAGACGCTCGGCAGCCGATTGATTACGATTCAAATGCACGATCTGCACGAGCTGTCGAAGGACGGCCACGACGTTCCCTGGGGCACGGGCGCGGGCCGCGTGGAGGAGCTGCTGCGGGAGTTGCACCGCCTTCGGATCAAGCCCGCCCTGTTCGGCCTGGAGTACTCGTACGACTGGTACGACTCGATGCCCGAGGCGTCCCAGTGCGTGAAGTTCTTCAACGCAGTCAGTCGGAAGCTCGCAGCCGATGGCGGGCCGGACCGACCGGGAAAGTGAGTCTCAGACCAGGCGGCGCCGTAACTGCGCCAAGGAGATGCCGACGTCCACGCGGATCGAGAGCAGGGATCGGGGACGCCGGGATCGGCCGGAGGCCATCGGGAGATCTCGGGTAACCCGGCCGAACGCCTCGCCGGTGTAAGCCAGACAGGAGAAGACTCTTGAGCGTGGACCTCGTGCCCGGGATCTGCCTTCCCATCGTGATCGGACTGGGCGCTGCGACGTCGACTGGCGGCGAGCATGTCGTCAAGCCGAAGCCGTACGACCGCGCGCTTCGAAACCCGATGAAGGGGTTCACGTCGGGCAGTGAGTGGGAGACGCTGCGGCATACGTACATCCGGTGGAACGAGCTCGAGGACAAGGAGAGCGACGGGATCGACAGGATCCGCTCGTTCTGCGACAGGAAGTGGCGCGGCCTGGCGGAGAGGAACGTCAAGGCGATCCCGCGTGTGTATCTCCATTGGACCGGCGATAGCCGCAAGTACTGGCCCTCGGACATGAAGGCCGACGACTACACCAGCCCCGAGTTCAGGAAGCGCTTGCTTCGGTTGATCGATCGCCTGGGGCAGTGCTGGGACAGCGATCCGCGTGTGGCCTTCGTCGAGATGGGCATCTTCGGGAAGTGGGGTGAGCACCATTCCCCGTCCCCCACGGCCGAGATGCAGCGCGTGGTCGGCGAGGCGTTCGCCAAGGCGTTCAAGAACAAGCTGGTTTCGGTGCGCCATCCCTGGCAGGAGTTCAGTGGCCACGGTTTCGGCTGGTACTGGGATTCATGGGCGCACTACCAGCAGATGTGGGCGCACGGCCACCAAGTTGCGAAGCTCAACCGGAAGGGCTTGTGGAAGAAGACCTACATCGGCGGCGAAGTCGCGTACAACTGGGGCGACTGGAAGATCCAGGCCGGCAAGACCGCGACCGACAGCGTGTCGAAGGCGATCCACCGCGACTACGTGATCCACAGCATCCGCTGGCTGCACTGCACGCAGTTGCGATGGATATCGAAGTACGACCGCAGCAATCCGGAGGCCGTGAAGGGCGCTGAGGAGATCCAGAAGGCCTTCGGCTACCGCTTCGTGCTGAACGAGGTGCGCTTCTCGGCGAGCGACTCGCTGAACGTGGCGTTCACCGTGACGAACGAGGGCTCCGCGCCGTTCTACTACCCCTGGCCGGTGGAAGTCTCCCTGCTCGACATGAAGACACGGAAGCCCGTCTGGCGGGCGACATTCAAAGGCGTCGACATCCGCACGTGGCTGCCGGGCGACGGCTGGACGGAACCGACCTGGAAGCCGTACGCCAAGTGGCCCGGGAAGGTCGGCGAGTGGAAGACGGGCAAGCCCGGCTGGCGCACGGGGCCGCGGGCGAACACGGTCACGGGTCGGTTCAAGGTCGAGGCCCCGGCGGGCAGGTACATCCTGGCGCTGGGGGTCCTGGACCCGGCAGGCAATCTCCCGAGCCTTCGGTTCGCCACCGCCAATTACATCAACGGCGGCCGTCATCCGATCGGCATCGTCGCCCTTGGCAAAGGCAAGACCGGCCCGCTACCCCCGGGCTTCCGTTTCGACGATCCGCACGAGGATCGGCGCTTGCGCTACATCGCGAAGTGAGCGATCGAAACGTCGGTGGCTGTGCCCGGCTTCCGCCTCGGACGCTTCGCCAGCTCCCACGGGGCTCGCCCTGGTATCGCGGCCGGGGGGCGCGGCGACTACACGAGCGTCACGGTGAGGTCGTCGATCAGCATGGCCGTCGCTTCGCCGTCCGTGTGGCTGTCGGCGACGAAGAAGGTCAGCGTGTGCGTGCCCGCCGCCAGGGGGAAGCTGTAGCGGTGGAAGCCCGTCCGGCCGTAGAACACGCTCCTGTCGGCGATCGTCGGGTACGCGCCGAAGGGGTTATCCTGGATGTACTCGTCGGAGAAATCAGCCGCCGTCAGCGGGCTGGCCGTTCCGGCATAGCTGCCGTCGAGCGGGGCGACGGCGAACAGCAGCTCGTAGGCGTCCGTGTCCGTGATCGAGCCCGTGGTGACGCCGAGCAGGTCCGAGGCCCCGAACGAGCCGCCGGGCAGGATCTCGGCTGTCAGGAAGTTGAGGTCGACTTCCACGACGGCGGCCCCCGGCGTGGAGATCTCGACGGCCAGGGCCGAGTACTCCCGTTCCGCCACGCCGTTGCCGTCCAGGTCGGTGAAGTGGAGATCCGACGGCAGCTCGTTCCTGCCCGTCGTGATGTAGCCCATGTAGCTCCCCCCGGCGGGGGGGATGTGGGGGGTGAAGAGGTCGGCCGTGACCACGGCGCCCGAGTCGGTGAGCACCCACGGCCCCAGCGTGCCCGTCTCGAAATCGCCGTTGAGCTCGTCCGCCCACTCGACCGTGAACGTCACCGCGACCGACGCCGTCTTGCCCAGCGTGTCCGTGCCGCAGATGCTCAGCGTGTGCGTGCCGGGCGCGGCGTCGATGGCCCGCTGGACGGCGTCCTGAACGAGCTGGACATCCCACCAGATGGCTTCCTCATGGAACTTCACGTAGGTCCCGGCGACCGACGTCAGCCACCGGCGCGCCCCGTTGTGGTAGGCCGCCCCGGTGGACCAGATGCCGTCGTGGAGCGCGCCGGCGTCGTCGCCGCTGCCGCCGGGGTTGTTCGGCCCCAGCTCGTGCCAGTCGCGCCAGATCCCCTCGCCGTACTGCGTTCGGACCGGGGCGGTGGTCGAGTCGGGGTAGATCACGCGCACCGCCACACGGTCGGCGTCGTGGTCCCACGCGTCCTGCGGCAGGTCCTTCACGACGCGGAACGTCCCGTCGGCCGTGCTGTACTCGTACTGCCAGCGAGCCCCGACGGCCCACTCCGGCTTGAGGTACCCGAACTCCACGGCGCCGGAGCCCAGCGAACGGACGATCGCGGCGTCCGGATCCTCCTGGTAGACCCAGTTCGGGCCGATGAGGCTGACCGGATCGGCCCCGTCGAGACGGTACGACAGCTCGGTGAGCGGGCGGTCCATGCGCAGCGACAGGTTGACCTCTCCGTGCGGGAATGCCTGGCCGTCGACCGGCTCGACCAGCTCCAGGCGCGGCGGCGGGACGACCTCCACAACCTGGCGGGCCGACATCGCGTAGTTGTAGACCTGGACGCCCTCGATCGTGCCGTCGAAGTAGTCCTGGACGCGGCCGGGCTGGTTCATCCGAGCGCCGATCAGCACGGGCGTGTCCACCGTCGCGGGACTCGCCGCGTCGAGCTTCTCGACCACCTGCTGGCCGTTGAGGTAGACCCGCACCATCCCGTCGGCCGACCGCGTGAATGCGGCGTGGTACCACGTGTCGGCCTCGATGGTCGCCGCCGCCGCGAAGTAGTGGTCGCCGTCGCCGTCGTCCTCGTACCACAGTTGCAGCTTGTCACGGTTCTGGCGGTCGTTGAGCTCGACGACCCACTGGGCCTTGTCGCTGCTCCAATCCTCGCCGCGGGCGATCAGGCTCTGCGTGCCGCGATTCGGGTCGTCCGCGCGGAAGCGGAAGGCGATGGTGTACTCGGTGAGGTTCAGGGCCGCCTCGTCGATCGCCACGTACTCGTCCGTGCCGTTGAGCTTGATCGCCCCGGGGTGATCGTAGACCAGCTCGCGGGGCTCGCCGGGCATCGTCGCCAGCAGGAGGCTGTTGACCTCGTAGGCGCTCAGGGGGCGGTCGTAGACGAACACCTCGGCCAGGGCGCCGTCGTAGAAGTCCTGCACGGCGTGGGGCGTGTTGGTCCTGGCTCCCACCAGCACGGGTGCGTCGATCGACGCGGGCACGATCGAGCTGGTCGTCGAGCGCTCCAGCACGCCGTTGAGGTAGATGTTGACCTGCCCGTCGGCGGACCGCGTCGCGGCAAAGTGGTACCAATCGCCGGCCTGGATGTCGCCGGCCGTCGCGAAGACGGCGTCGCGGTCGTCGGCGCCCTCGTACCACAGTTGAAGCTTGCCGGGATTGGCGGGATCGTTCAACTCGACGACCCACTGCGCCTTGTCGCCGCTCCAGTCTTCGCCTCGGGCCAGCAGCGACTGCGTCCCGCCGGCCGGGTCGTCGGCCTTGAGCCATAGCGCAAGCGTGTACACGTTCGTGTTCAGGGCCGGCTCGTCGACGGTGAGGTAGTCGTCCTCGCCGCCCTCGAACGTGAGCTCCCCGGCCAGGTGAAGCAGTTCGCCCGGGGGCTCGACGGCGGGAGGGCTGCACCGGAACGCCCTGGCGACGACGCCGTCGCCCCACCGCACCTGCCAGGCGGCGGCGAATCGCCCGTCGTCGCCGGCTGCGACGGCCGGGTTGTACTCCTGCACGCCGAGCTCGCCGACGACGATCTCCTCGCCCAGCAGGTTGCCCTCCATGTCGTAACGGGCGGCGTAGATGCCGTTGCCGTGGTAGCCGGCCGGGTCGTACTCGTAGTCCTTCCAGACGACCACGAACGACCCGTCGTCCATCGCGACGTCGCAGTCGTAGATGTTCCAGTCGAGCCCGCCGGCCTTGCCGGGCGTCACCATCACGCGCGGGCCGACCTCGGTGCCCGCGACGCTGTAGAGCTGCGCGTACAGGGCGTACAGGTCTCCGCCGGGCTGATCGGGATAGTCCCCGATCCAGGAGACGACGAACAGGCCGTCGTCATCGATGGCCAGGCCGGGGCGGTAGTGGCTGTCCAGTTCGCTCGTGGAGACCAGCTCGCCGCCGGGATCACACGTCACCAGCGTGGTCGTGATCCATTCGCCGCGCGGGGAGGCCACGACAAACCACCCGCCCTCGTTGACGGCCACCTGCGGCCAGCCGTAGCTCGTGTGGGCCTCCGTGTCGACCTGGAAGGGCGGCGAGAGCGGCGTTCCGTGGCGGTCGAAGCGCCGGGCCAGCACGCCGTCCGCGTTCCAGTGGCCGTTCCAGACGACCACGAAACCGCCTTGACCGTCCACGCTCACGTCGGGGCGGCCCCAGGAGCTGTCGGCGTGCTCCCCGACGGGCAGCTCGCCGCCGATCGGCGTGCCGTGGGCGTCGAACAGCCTCGCGAGGATCGCCTGCGTGCCGGCCTGCTCGCTCGCCCAGACCACCACGAAGCCGCCGTCCGGCCGCGCGGCCACGGCCGCGTCCTGCTGCCGGCCCGCCGTGGTCGTGTTCACGGCGATCCGCCCGCCCAGCGCCGTGCCGTCGGCGCGGTACCGCTGCGCGAAGATCCCCTCGGAGTCGACGTCCGGCTCGGACCAGGCTACGACGAAGCCGCCGTCGCCGTGCATGGCCACGTCGGGCCAGAGGCCCGCATCGCTGACCGGGATCGGATCGCTCGACCAGCACTCCGGCCGCGTCTCCTCCAACAGGTCCTGGATCGCCTGGTCGTCCAGGACACCGCGGTAGACGTGGACTTCGTGCATCGTGCCGTCGAAGTAGTCCTGCGTTCGGCCGGGGCTGTTGCGCCGCGCGCCGACCGTCACCGGCGTCTCGACCGACGCGGGGGCGACGGGATCGGTCGTCCGGAGCTCCACCTCGCCGTTCAGGTACACCGTCACCTCACCCGCGCCGGAGCGCGTCACGGCGACGTGGTACCACTGCCCGGGCTCGATCGTCGTGCTCGTGGGGAAGTAATGATCGCGGTCGTTGGCCTGCTCGTACCAGAGCTGGAGCTTGCCCGGGTGGACGCGGTCGTTGAGCTCGACGACCCACTGGGCCTTGTCGTGCGCCCAGTCCTCGCCGCGGGCGATCAGCGTCTGCGCGCCGCCGGTGGGGTCGTCCGCCTGGAACCACAGGGCGACGGTGTACTCGGTGATGTCCAGCGCCGGTCGGTCCTCGAACTCGAGGACGTCAGCCTCCCCGTCGAAGTCGTGCGACCCGGGCACGTGCAGCACGCACACGGGCGGCGGCAGGACATCGGACTCGTAGGCCCCGACATCCACGATGGCGTCGCCGTCGCCGTCGGCGTCCACGAACCGATCGAAGCCGCGCTGGTCGTGCGTCAGGCCGGCGTCCTGCGCGCGGCTGTTGCTGCCGGCGTCGAGGGCCGCGCTGTGGGGCAGCAGGGCGTGCGTGAGCGTGGGCCCGCCGTTGTCGGCCAGCGGCCCCAGGCCCGCCGGGCCCCCGGCCGAGCCGATCAGGTTGTGCGAGCTGGCGTCGTCGAGCGCGCCGACCACCTCGCTGCGCTCGCCCTGCGCCCCGCGGACGTTGCCGGCGACGATCGTGTTGTGCAGCGTCACGACGGCGCCGTGGTGGTCGTAGCGGAAGATGCCCCCGCCGTCTTCCAGCGCGCGGTTGTCGGCGACCGTGACGTTCACCAGCCTCGCCGCGCCGCCGTTGACGTACAGGCCCCCGCCGTGATACTGCGACGAGTTGCCCGAGATCGTCGAGTTCGTCAGCGTCAGCGGGAACTGGTAGTTCTGGATGCCCCCGCCGGCCCCGTCGGTCGTGTTGCCGGAGATCGTCGAGTCGGCGATCGCCAGCGGGCCCTCGTTGGTGATCCCGCCGCCGGCGTTGTCGGCGACCGTCACGCCCGTGAGGGTGAGATCCGCCTCGTTCCGGATGCCGCCCCCGCCGAGGTTCCCGGCGATCGTCGAGGCGGTCACGGTCATCACGCCGGGCTCGTAGTTGGCGATGCCCCCGCCCTCGCGGGCCGAGTTGCCCGAGACGGTTACGCCCGCCAACGTCGCCGCGGCGAAGTTGCAGACGCCTCCCCCGCCCCCGGCGTAGCTGCCGGTGAGCAGCACCCCTTCCAGCGTGAGCACGCCGAAGTTGCAGATGCCGCCGCCCGCGGCGTCGGCGCCGCCATTGGCGTCCTCGGCCCAGCCGCCGGTGATCGTCAGGCCGGCGATGGATGCGCTGCCTTCGCTGCCCACGCGGAAGACGCGGCTGTTCCCGTCGGCGTCGACGGTCAGCCGGTCCGCGCCCGGCCCCAGGACTTCGACGTGGCTGTGGATCGCGAGCTCCCCCAGGGCCGCGTCGAGCAGGATCGTGCCGCCGATCAGGCTATCGTGGAACTCGATGACGTCATCGCCGGGCAAGCCGGCGGCCAGGGCCAGGGCCTCGCGGAGGCTCAGATCGCCCAGGCCGTACTCGCCGTCGATTTCGTCGACGGTCGTGGAGACGATCAGCGGTGTGTCCGTTCGCCCGTTGCCGAAGTCCATGTCTTCGACGATCTGGCCGGCGTCCAGCGAGACGACGTGGCTGCCCGGCCGTCCCGCCGCCATGATCGAGACGACGAAAACGTCCAACGCACCATTGGTATCGTCCGGCACCAGGTTGCTTGCATGCGACTGGAAGGCGACGTAGCGGCCGTCGGCGCTGATCGTCGGCTGATGGCTGATTTCATCTGCTTCTGAGCCGTCGAAAGCCATGCTCAGACGCCGGGTCGCACCGGCTAGACAGTCGTGAACGAAGACGTCGGGGCAGTCGTTGGTATCTCCGGGCACGAGGTTGCTGCCATGCGAGTAGAAGGTCACGTAGCGACCGTCGCCGCTGACCACACCGACATGGCTCTCGCCGTTTGCTTCCGAGCCGTCGGAGGCCACGCTCACGCGCCGGGTGGTTGCCGTCTGCCGATCGTGGAGGAAGATGTCAAAAGCACCGTTCGTATCTTCCGCTACCAGGTTAGAGGCCCTGGAGAGGAAGGTCACGTAGCGCCCGTCGGCGCTGATCGAGGGGCTGAGGCTGTCGCCGTCGCCTTGTGAGCCGTCGGAGGCCAGGCTTACGCGTTCGATGGTGTCGGTTTCCCGGTCGTAGACGAAGACGTCGCTCTCGCCGTTGGTGTCGTCCGGCACGAGATTGGTGGCGCCGGAGTAGAACGTCACGAAGCGCCCGTCGGTGCTGATCTTGGGAATACGGCTGAAACCGTCCGCCTGCGAGCCGTCGGAAGCCAGGCTGACCCGCTCGGTCGTGCCCGTCTCGCGGTCGTGGACGAAAATATCGGGCTCGCCGTTGGTATCGCCGGGAACGAGGTTGGTGTCACGCGAAGTGAACGTCACAAACCGACCATTGGCACTGATCGCCGGCCGATAGCCGCCGCCCTCAGATCCGTTGATCCCCCTACTGACGCACTCTACGGCCTCCGTCTGCCGATCGAACACGAAGATGTCGTTGCCAAAGTCGTTCCCGCCCGGCACGAGGTTATTGGCATCCGACTCGAAGGCCACAAAGCGACCATTAGCACTGAGCGTCGGCCAGTCGCTGTCGCCGTTTGGCTGCGAACCATCGGAAGCGACGCTCACACGCTCGATCGCCCCCGCCTGCCGATCAACCAGGAAGAGGTCCTCCTTGCCGTTGGTGTCGTCCGGCACGAGGTTTGCCGCTCCGGAGCGGAAGGCCACGTAGCGGCCGTCGGCACTGAAGGCGGAATGGAAACTCCTGTCGTCCGCCTGCGAGCCGTCGGCGGCAAGATTGACCCGTTCGATGTCACCGTAGCTGGGGAACGTCTGTTGCCAACCGTACTGGGGAAGCTCGGACACCGTGTACGTGCCCGATGGGAGACTCGTCAGTGCATAGTCACCCTCAGCGTTGGTGACGGCAAATGGCTCGTCGGCGTCTAGTTGGCCGTCTTGGTCGGCGTCGAGATAGATCGTCCATCCTCCCAGCCCCGGCTCGCCGTCGTCCCATTGGCCGTCGCCGTCGAGGTCGTGGAACTTCCCGCCGCGGATCTCGCCCAGCAGTTGTCGGTTGCCGAAGTCAATGTCTTCAACAACCTGGTCGCCGTCGAGCACCACGCGATGGGTCCGGGCTCCGGCCAACGTGTTTGTGCAAACGAAAATGTCTTTGGAGTCGTTGGTGTCCCCTTCGACGAGATTCGACGCGTCGGACTCGAACGCCAGGAACCGGCCGTCGGCGCTGATTGCCGGGTAATAGCTATGATCGTTCCCTGGAGTGCCGTCCGCCGCCGTGCCCACGCGGCGGAAGGTCTGCCCCGTCTGGTCGTAGACGAAAACGTCGCCCGTGTTACCGGAGTCACCCGGGATGAGGTCCGATGCGAAGGAGGCGAAGGCCAGGAACCGGCCGTCGGCGCTGAAGCCGCCCGGGTACGAGTTGTTGTCGGTCGCTGAGCCGTCGGGCGGCCGGCTCACCCATTGCAGCGAGGCGGTCTGCCGATCGTAGATAAACGTGTCGGCGTAGTAATTGTCGTCGGCGGCCGCCAGGTTGGACGCATACGAGCAGAAGGCGACGTAGCGGCCGTCGGCGGAGATCCACGGCTCATCGCTGTGGTTGTTGGCCTGGGCCCCATCGGGTGCCATGCTGACGCGCTCGATCGTGCCCGAGGACCGGTCGTAGACGAAAACGTCATTGCGGTCATTCGTATCTCCCGGGACGAGGTTCGACGCGGCCGACAAGAAGGCGACGTATCGACCGTCGGCGCTGATGGCGGGCCACATTTCACTGTGGTTGTTGGCTTGTGTGCCGTCCGAGGAGACACTCACCCGCTCGAGCTCGCCCGTTTGGCGATCGTACACGAACGTGTCCGTCTTGCCGTTGGTGTCGTCCGGCACGAGGGTGTTCGCGTGCGATTGGAAGGCCACGAATCGGCCGTCGGCGCTGATCGACGGGTACCTGTTGTGGTGGTTGGCCGGCACGCCGCTTAAGGAGAGGCTCGCACACTCGATCGTGCGCGTCTGCCGATCGTATACGAAAACGTCTTCATTATCGTCTATGTCCTGGTCTCCCGGCACCAGGTTGACGGCACCGGACATGAAGGCCACGTACCGGCCGTCGGCGCTGATCGACGCATCTTGACTCCAGCCGTCTGCTTGCGAGCCGTCTGAGGCCAGGTTCACCCGCTCGACGGCTCCCGTCTGCCGGTCACGGACAAAGATGTCCCAGCGGCCGTTGGTGTCGCCAGGCACCAGGCTGGCGATTTCCGAGGTAAAGGCCACGTAGCGGCCGTCGGCACTGATGGAGGGGCGGAAGCTGCGGCCGTCGCCTTGGGCCCCGTCGCCGGCAAGGCTGACGCGCTCGGTATCCGCAGGATGGGTCTGCTCCCACCCGTCCAGAGGCACCTCGGCCACCGTGTACGTGCCCGGCGGCAGACCCGTCAGCGCGTAGTTGCCTTCGGGATCGGTCACGGCCGATCGCTCGTCCGCGCCCAGTTCGCCGTCCTGGTCGGCGTCGACGTAGACCGTCCATCCTTCCAGCCCCGGCTCGCCGTCGTCCCAGACGCCGTCGCCGTCGAGGTCGTGGAACTTGCTGCCGCGGATCCCGCCGTCGACGGGCCCCGCGAACCCGTAGGCGCCCATATCGACCGCAGGGCCGCAGAGGCGCGCAGGACCGGCGAGGTCGGTGACCAAGGGTGGCCGAAGCGCCGCATCGAGGCGCAGGATGCCGCCCGGCGGACCGGTCGGCGCCCAGGGCACGGGCGCGCCCGACAACAACAGTCGGGACTCCAGCACCTCGAATCGCGGCTTGCGGGTGGAATGCGGCTCCCTGCAGTGCCCCATGGTACTTCTCCTCACGGCAGAACGACCCGGAAGCGAACGCCCTCACCGCAGGCGTCGCGCGGGCAGAAGGTGGGCCCCGCGCCGTGCCTGCGGAAGATAACCCGATTGTATCGCCGCCCTGCGGGATTGCAAGAATCGCTGACCCATCGCTGTGCGCGCCGCGGCCGCGAAGCGATGAGAGTCGACGGGCCGGCCGCCGGTGTGCTGGGGTCGTGGCGGGGATGGGGCGAGCAGCGATCGGCGGGACGGGCTGCCGCGTGCGCAGCCGCGCCAACGACGCTTTTTGATCCCGTTTGACTCCACCGGCAGGGGGTCGTCTCGGGCTCACTCCGTCACTTCCCCGGCCGGCCGCGCGCCGGTTCGCATCTCCTCCTGGAACAGGCGCCGCAGGGCTCGCGCCGTCAGGCCTCCGTCGGGCTTGCCCCGGCGGGGCCGCGACTGAGCATCCAGCGCCGACCG